>CAZVOE010000028.1:0-18971 GCA_964628935.1 uncultured Acidobacteriota bacterium | reverse complement strand
TGTCGCTCCAGAGGGCGGTGTCGCTCCAGAGAGCGGTGTCGCTCCAGAGAGCGGTATCGCTCCAGAGGGCGGTGTCGCTCCAGAGGGCGGTGTCGGCGTGCAGCGGGTCCGAAGCCTCGAGGGCGAACCCTCCCTCGTCGAGACGGACGACCGTGGGGGAGGCGCTGTCGAAGCGGATCGTCGGCCAGGCCTTGAGACTCGCGAGGGCGCGCACCGTGTGCAGGTACCCCGCTCCGAGGGTGAACGGGTCGAGGCCGGGCTCGCGATCGGCAGAGAACATCAGGATGGCCTTGATTTGGTCGGGGCTGAGGAAGGGATTGACCTCGAGCAACAGGGCGGCGGCGCCGGAGACGATCCCGGTCGCCTGGCTCGTTCCGGAAAGCTCGATGCGGTCCTCGCCGATTTTCCGTTCGGGGTACAGCGTCCCGAGCGTGGCGCCGGGGGCGAGGGCGGAGACGACACGATTGCCCGGAGCGACGAGGTCCGGTTTGAGCACGTGGTCCCCGTAGGAGGGTCCACGGCTGCTGAAGGTGGTCGGGATGTCGTCGACGCGGGCGACGGTGTCGCGGTCGTTCATCGCGCCGACGGTGAGCGCGTAGGGGCTGTTCCCCGGCGTGTTGATCGTCATGAATCCGTCGCGGCCGCGATTTCCGGCGGACGCGACGACAAGGAGACCGGACGCCCACGCGCGGGCCACGGCTCGCGCGAGAGGATCGGTGCGGTACGACTCGGCGGGGGGATGGCCGAGCGAGAGGTTGAGCACGCGGATTCCGAAGCGCTCGCGGTGGGCGATCGCCCAGTCGATCGCCTCGATTACGTTGCTCGCGTAACCGCATCCTTGGTCGTCGAGGACGCGGAGAGAGACGAAGCGGACCTCCGGTGCCATGCCCTGAAGCGTGCCGCCCTCTCCGGAACCGCCGATGAGGCCGGCGACGTGGGTGCCATGACCGAACCCGTCTCGCGTCTTGCGCGACCCGGTGAAGTCCTTCGCCGCGAGGATCCGCGACGAGGCGATCGAGGTCCCGGGAGTCAGTCCGGAGTCGATCAGGGCCACCGTGACCCCTCTCCCGGTGAGGCCGAGGTTCCGGAACACTCGATCCGCCCCGGTGGCCGCCACCGAGGGGTCGAACTCGGCGTCGCTCGCCCCGCGGACCGGCCGATCCGGGGAAATCGATTCGACCGCGGGGTCCGAGGCGAGGGCGCGCACCTCCTCGGGGCTCATCGTCCCGAGGACCGCGCGAGCGCCGGAAAGCGCGCGCCCGCGACCCTCGCGCCCCAAGATCGCCCCGCGCGCTTCCGCGTCGGCGGCGGAGCGATAGGTGACGATCACCCGCTCCGACCCCGAGGTGTCGAGCCGCGACGACAGGTCCGGAGCGATCTTCGCATTCGCCATCACCGTTCCGGTCCAAACCCACAGAATCGCCGCCCCCACTGCGGCTATTGGGATGCTCCGTGTCGTTCTCATTTTCTTTCCCCTCCCGCCGGTCGTTCCCGTTCGACCCGGCGCCGACACGGTGGAGCAAGGGCGGGGCCGCCGCCGGTCCAACGGTCGAGTTCCGAAAAAGGGGCCGCAGAGGCCCTTGTTTCCAACGGAACGTCGCGTGACGAAGCGAAGGTTGGAGGTCCGGCCATCTCAACTTGCGACTTTCGAGAAAGGGTAGCAACGCAACTCATTGATTTCCAGTTACTTATCGCAGTCCATCCGAAGTCGAGACGCTCGTCTCAATCTGAGAGCCCCGAAAGCGGCGAGCGTTCGCACGATGGGGCTTGAGAGCACAGTATGTCCCTCCCTATACTCGGCCTATTCGAAAAACTGTGGACGGGAATGTGCGGGAGGCGCGGATGTATCGAACCAACGCGGAGATCGCTCGTCGGGTCTACCGGGCGCTCAAGACCCCGTCGGACAACAACCCCCGGACCGATCCCATCCTCGCGTTCCATTTCCGCGGGCGCGAGGACTACATCATGATGCGCTGCAACAAGAACCCGGAAATCTCGATTAAGGGGAAGGGTCAGACGGCGGGAGAGGTCAAGTTCTTCGCGTACAGCGACTACTCCGACTACACCGAGGAGTCCGTCCTGTTCGAACTCAAAGACGAGGTCGCGCTCATCGAGCTGTACCGAAAGGGAGCGATCGAGGCGCTCTCGTTCAAGTCGTGGGACGAATTCACCCGTTGGCTCGACACGCTCGACGAGAACGGCGTCCAGATTTCCCTGAAGCTTCCCTGTCTCGTGTACGAAGCGGTCCGAGACCAACCCCCTTCGATGCAGAACTTCATCGTCGAGTCGGTGAAGAAGGCGCTCAAGTCGGGCGGCGACTGAGGCCCCCGATCGGTGGGATCAGAGTTCCCGCTCGCGCCGGGACCACAGGTCGACTCTCCGCAAGCCGTCCCGCAGCGCGTCCCGATCACGCGGCGTCGAGGCCGTGCCGAGTCGCGCCTCGAGACGCTTCCGAAGGCGTGTGCAAGCCCCGTCGAGTCCGATCGGGCCGAACGACTCGCCGTCGGGGCCCACGAAATCGACCTTTCCGCTCTCGAGCAACCGACGCCCCTCGACGGAATCGGCCTCCACGAGACGGACGCGCCGGCGGCCGATGCGCTCTTCGATGGGGCCGCATGGGCCGGTTCCCGAGAGGAGGACCCGGTACCGGTGTCCGCCCGGCCGATCGGGTTCGAGAGTCACGACGGGATCGTATCATGCCGCCGCGTGCGCGGGCGCTCACGGCATGTCGCGGCCGTCGCCCCGTGCGACCCCCGGCGCGTCGGGAGCGTGATCGCCCATCTGAAAGTCCCGGTGCAGCACGACCCGGTTTCGGCCGTCGCGCTTCGCCCGATAGAGGGCCTGATCCGCCCGGTGGATCAAGTCGTTCCCGTTCGTCCCGTGCGCGGGAAACACCGAAACGCCGCCGCTGATGGTGACCCGACCGCCCGGCTGTTTCTCCCGCGAGGGGAAGGGATGGGATTCGATCGCGAGGCGAATCCGTTCGGCGACCCGCATCGCTTCGCGACTGTCCGCGCCCGGCATCGCGACGACGAACTCCTCCCCGCCGTAACGGCACGCGATGTCCTCGGAGCGGAGGTTGGCTCGGAGCACCGTCGCGACCTCCTTGAGGACCTGGTCACCCGCGACGTGTCCGTTCGTGTCGTTGAAGTGCTTGAAGTGGTCGATGTCGAAGATGAACACGCCGAGGGGACGGTTCTCCCGTTCGGCCTCGTTGATCGCGAGTCCCAGCTTCTCCTTGAGGAAGTAGCGCTTGTTGAGCAGCGACGTGAGGCCGTCGTGGTGGGCCTGCTCCCGCAGTCTTCGAAGGTTGCTGTCGTTGAGGATCGCGATCGACGCGAGGTTCGTCACCATCTGCATCATCAGTTTCTCGTCCCGGGGCTGGATCGTAGGAGAGCCGTATCCGAGGACACCGAAGAGTCGAAACTGCCCGTCCTGGCGGTGGAGGATCGGGGCGATCATGTCGAGACGGAGGCCCGCGTGCGGATCGTCCACGATGCGGCCTCCGGTTCGGGCCAGGTTCGCCCAAGCATCCGCCGTCATCTCCACGTGGTTTTTCGCGACCCATCCGATTCGCCCGTCCCCGACCCGAATCCGGCGGGCGTGGGCCGGGATCTCGGTGTAGCCGCGCTGGTCTTCGAGGTAGAGCTCGACCGGTTGCTCGGGCCCGTCCCCCGGCGCACGGGCGAGGTAGAGGATCATCCGTTCCGGCTCGAAGATCGCGTCGAGGAGAGAGAACAGGAGACGTGGGAGTTCGCGGGTCTGCGTCTCCGAGCGGTTCAGATCGCGCACGACGTCGGGGAGGCGGCGGGAAAGGTTCGAGAGCCAGCGCTGGTCGTTCCGGAGACGGCTGATCTGTCGCGCCTGCTCGCGGCTCTGCGCCTCGAGTCGTTCGATTTCCGCCCGGGCGGCGTCCCGTTCCGCGTGGGCCCGCGAGCGAAGCCGAAGAACGGAAAGCGCTCCGATCCCGAAGGACACCGCGCTCACGAGGGCGATCACCGCCACTTCTCCCGACACGTTCCAGGACACGCCGCCTCCCGCGGTCAACGGCCGCCATCCCGATGCGGAGCAAGGCGCGTGCCCCCGACCCGCTCGCGAAACGAATTCGTAACTCGTTGACCGGTCGGGGCTTCGAAGGGGAGGCGTCGGATCGGGGACGCGAATTCGTGCCCCCGCGTGACCATTCTTGTCACCGGAGATGCCGAGTGGCGTCCTCAACTCTTCCTGTAAGATGACCCCGTGCTCCGGGTGACGGAGATCTTCCACTCGATCCAAGGCGAATCGACCCACGCGGGGCGGCCCTGCGCCTTCGTTCGACTGACCGGTTGCAACCTCCGCTGCGTCTGGTGCGACACGGCCTACGCCTTCCACGGCGGTGCCCCCTTGAGCATCGAGGAAATCCTCGACTCGATCCGAAAGTTCGGATGCCGGCTCGTCGAGGTCACGGGTGGGGAGCCGCTCGCCCAGGCGGAGGCGATCCCGCTGCTCACGCGACTCGTCGAGGAGGGGTACGAAGTCCTTCTCGAGACCGGCGGTAGCCTCCCGATCGAGGAGGTCCCCGCGGGCGTCAAACGGATCGTCGACGTCAAGTGTCCGGGAAGCGGGGAGAGCGGCAGGAATCGCTGGGAGAATCTCGACCGGCTCCGGCCGGGGGACGAGTTGAAGTTCGTGATCGCCGGACGGGAGGACTACGAATGGGCCCGCGCGAGGGTCATGGAGCGCGGTCTCGCGGAGCGAGCGCCGGTCTTGTTTTCGGCCGTCCACGGACGGCTCGATCCCGGGGTGCTCGCGCGCTGGATTCTCGAGGACCGACTGCCGGTGCGTGTCCAAGTCCAAATGCACAAGATCCTCTGGCCCGGCGTGGAGCGCGGAGTGTGAGCGGAGGATCGGTCGTGCTCCTTTCGGGCGGACTCGATTCCGCCACGACCCTCGCCCTCGCACTTCGTGAGGCTCCCCCGGCGCACGCCCTCACGATCCGTTACGGCCAGCGCCACGGGATCGAAGTCGAGCGCGCGGGGGAGATCGCTCGAATCCTCGGCGTCGCGTCTCACCGTACGGTTGACCTCGACCTCTCGTTCCTTGCGGGGTCGGCGCTCACGGACCGGTCCGTTCCGGTTCCGACCGGCCGCCCCGAGGCGGAGATGGGCGAAGGGGTTCCGGTCACCTACGTCCCCGCGCGGAACACGGTGTTCCTCTCCCTGGCGCTCGCGTGGGCCGAAGTCCTCGGTGCCGGCTCCCTGTGGATCGGGGCGAACGCCGTCGATTTCAGCGGGTACCCGGACTGCAGGCCGCAGTTTCTCGACGCGTTCGCCGCCCTCGCCCGCGCCGGGACGCGACGTGGCGCCACGGGTGGAGGATTCGAAATCCGGGCGCCGCTCCTTCGGAGAACAAAGGGGGAGATCGTCCGGCTCGCCCTCGACCTCGGCGTGCCGATCGCGCGGACCGTGTCGTGCTACCAGGCGGATCGCCGGGGTCGGCCGTGCGGGGCCTGCGACGCTTGCGTCCTCCGCGCGAAGGGGTTCCGCGAAGCGGGGATCCCCGATCCGGCCCTCTCGGGGCCGCCGTGAGGGCGCAGGGTCACCCTCCGGTCCCGCTCGCCCGGCGACGCTCCTCGACCAATTCGCGCAGTCGGCGCTCCGCCTCGCCGGGATCGGTCGAAAGCAGCGCCACGATCGTCTCGAGGCGCGCGGTTTCCCTCCGGCTCTTTTCGTGCAATGCTCCGGCGAGCGCGTTGAACGCCCCCGCGACCTCCTGGAGATGGTCCCCGCGCCTCAGCTTCGCCCGGGCCGTGACGTCGCCTTCCCGAAACCGGTCCATCGTGGTTCGGAGGCTGTGCGCCGCCCCCGCCGTCCGGTGGGTTTCGAGGACGCTGACGATGAAAACGCCCGCCAGGAAGACGAGCGAGCCCGCCGCCACGAGAGCGGCTTCGAGTCCCCGATGTGCCCCGGTCCCCTCGCCGCCGCCCCCCCGGCCGCCGACCCACAGGCTCGCGTCGAGAAGAAGCAAGAGGACGAGGGTGATGGCCACGGCCGCGATCCCGACCCGGACCTGATGGCCGGGATCCACGAGGAACCGCCGCCGGCGGAAGCGGGGGCGCGGGGGTTCCCGATGCGGGCCGCGGACGGATCCCGGGGCGCTTCCGGAATCGACCATCGATCCCTCCTCGACGGCAGATGATAGGCGGCCCCCCTACGGGGTCAAGGCCCGCACCGGGGCACAAGGTGGAATTTTCCGAAGAGATTGCTCCCCAGGGCATGCGGGGTTAGGATGCCGCCCGTTTCGGTCCGGAGGGTCGGGAGGTCGGGATGGAAGAGAAGAAAATCGTCGTCCACATGGTCGGGGGGACGATCCACAAGGGGATCACCCTCGATTTCGAGCCCGACCGTTCCGATTTCCATCTCCTTCCGGCGGAGGGAGGTGGGGTCCCGGTACGAATCCGCGTGGGGGAGATGAAGGCCCTTTTTTACGTCAAGGATTACCTCGGAAACCGGGACTTCGTCGCCCGGCGTTCGTTCGATCGGATCCGCGAGCAGGGACGCAAGGCGATCCTGACCTTTCAGGACGGAGAGACGATGTGGGGCACCGTCGGCCAGGGGGAGGAGACCGATCAGGGCTTTTTCTTCTACCCGGTCGACGAGCAGGACAACAACGACCGGATTTTCGTCGTCCGGGACTCGCTCAAGGAGATTCGCTGGGTCCCCTGACGCGTCGAGGAGGGAATCGTGAACAAGGCGGAACTGACGGAGAAGGTTGCCCAGCGTACGGGCCTGCCCCCACAGAAGGCGCGGGAGGTGATGGACGCCATCTTCGATCCCGACCCGACGATCGGGCTGATCGCCGAGGAGCTCTGCGCGGGCGGGAAGGTGGCGATCAGCGGCTTCGGCACGTTCGAAGCGAGGCCCCGGAAAGCGCGCTCGGCTCGGAATCCCCACACGGGAGAGGAAATGAACATTCCGGCCACACGCGCACCGGCGTTCAAGGCGGGGAAACCGCTCAAGGAGTCCGTGCGCGGCTGACCCCGCGGCCGGACCCGACGCGATGCCCTCGGGAACGAAGGAGCGCCCTCCCTCCCGGAGCGGTCGGCGGTCGCGAGGCGGATGGGTTCGGGCATTCCTGCTCGGGGTCGCGCTCCCGGTGGGCGTCGCGACGGCGGGCGGTGTCCTCGTTCTCTGGGTCGATCTCTCCCTCGCGTTCGAGGGGAGGCTCTGGGACGTCCCCTCGCGGATCTGGTCCGACACGTTTCGCGTCCGGAGCCCGGGCCCGCTGACGCCCGAAGTCCTCGAAGGCCGTCTGCGCCGGTCCGGCTACGTGGAGGTACCGGGTCCCCCTGCCGCCCCGGGGGAATACGCCCGAGCGGGATCCCGCTGGGACGTGAGGCTTCGTTCCTTCGACGCAGGCGGAGTCCGGCTTCCCGAGCGCCGCGTCCGATTCGAGTTCGCGCCGGGGGGACTTTCCCGGCTCTCCGACGCCGCGGGGCGGCGGCTCGACTCGGTCGATCTGGAGCCCGAGCTCCTCGCGCGGATCTTCGGTGCTCGCCAGGAAGAACGGGTGCTCGTCGCGCTCGGCGACGTCCCCGAGGGGTTCGTCCACGCCGTCCTCGCCGCGGAGGACGCCCGCTTCTATTCGCACCCCGGTTTCGATCCCCTCGCGATCCTCCGCGCCTCCTTCGCCAACTTGAGAAGCGGACGGATCGTCCAGGGCGGCAGCACGATCACCCAACAAACGGTCAAGAACCTCTATCTCGGCCAGGAGCGGACGTTCCGCCGGAAGCTCCGCGAGGTCGCGATGTCGGTGCTCCTCGACCTGCGTTACCCGAAGGACCGGATCCTCGAAGCGTACCTGAACGAGGTGTACCTCGGTCAGCGCGGTCCCGTCGCGATCTGCGGTGCGGAGGCGGCCGCCCTCCACTTTTTCGGCAGGTCGCTTCGCGACCTCGGGCCGGCCGAGTGGGCGACCCTCGCGGGGCTGATTCGGAACCCCGGCGGGTACAACCCGTTCCGCCACCCGGAACGGGCGCGCGAGCGCCGCGATCAGGTCCTCGACGCGATGGTCGAGCGCGGCTGGCTCGACGCCGACGTCGCGCAGCGAGCGAAGCGAACGACGATCCGGTTGTCGGAGCGGGGCTCCCAGTCGCTCCGCGCGCCCTACGCGGTCGACTGGCTCCGCTCCGAGCTGGCCCGCACGATCGACGTGCGCCGACTCAGTCGGGAAGGAATCGACGTGCGCACGAGCCTCGACCCGACCCTGCAGGAGGCGGCGGAGGCTGCCCTCGCGCGAGGCCTCGACCGACTCGGATCGCCGCGCCCCGGCGTTCGGCTCGAGGGCGCCGTCCTCGCCCTCGACCCGCGCGATGGGAGCGTCCTCGCGATGGTCGGCGGACGCGACTACCGCGTGAGCCAGTTCAACCGCGCCGTGCAGGCGAGGCGCCAACCCGGGTCCTGCTTCAAGCCGTTCGTCTTTCTCGCCGGGCTCGAGGCTCGCGTGGACGGGGACGTTCGCGGGATCACCCCTGCGAGCGTTCTCGAGGACGAGCCGTTCGAAATCCCGTCGGGGGGGAAGGTCTGGCGCCCCGAAAACTACGACCGGGAGTTCCTGGGCCCGATCTCCGCTCGCCTCGCCCTCGAGGAATCCCGCAACGTCCCCACGGCCCGCCTCGCCCACGCGATCGGGCTCGATCGCGTCGTCGAGGCGGCTGCAAGGTGCGGGATCGAGAGCGAACTCTCCCCCCTCCCTTCACTCGCTCTCGGGGCGCAGGAGGTCACGCCGCTCGAGCTCGCCCGGGCCTTCGCCACGATCGCGTCGGGCGGGATACGACGACCGGTCCGGATCGTCCGGGAATCCGGGCCCGCATTCGGGTCCCGCGCGAACGCGGCGGCAGGGGCCGCCCGGGTCCTCAGTCCCGGCGTGGCGTACGTCCTGACCGACATGCTGCGGGGGGTTCTCGATCGCGGCACGGCCGCCTCGGCACGGGCGCTCGGGTTCGCGGGGGACGGGGCCGGAAAGACGGGGACGACGGACGACGAGCGCGACGCGTGGTTCGTCGGCTTCACGCCGGAAATCCTGGTGCTCGTATGGGTCGGGTTCGACGACGGCGCAAGGACGGGGTTCACGGGCGCGAGCGCCGCGCTCCCGATCTGGGTCGACGTGATGCGTGCGGCACGGTACCGAACCTCGGGCGCCGGCTTCGAAATGCCCGGGGACGTCGTGCGCGCGACCGTCGATCCGGCGAGCGGAGGACTCGCGGGAGGCGCCTGCCCGGAGTCGGTGGAGGAGGTGTTCGTCGCCGGCACCGAGCCGACCGACCCGTGTCCCCTGCACGAGCGCCGCCTCATGCGGTGGTTCCGCCGCCTTTTCGGCCGCGGCGACTGAGCGGCTAGACGCGGGGGCGCCGCCCGACGTAAGGAAGGGAGGAGGGACCGGCCGATGCGCGCCCCGGGCAGGCGAGGAGAAAGCGGGCTCACGGTCGTCGAGCTGATCGCGGCCGCCGGAATCCTCCTGATCCTCGTGGCCACCGCGATGCCCCTCGCGCGGTGGGACGAGAAGCGACGACGCGAGGCGCAGCTCCGCATGTCGCTCGAGACGATCCGAACCGCGATCGATCGCTACAAGGAGTACGTCGATCGCGGCCTCATCCTGCAATCCGACGTCGAGCAGATGGGCTATCCCCTCGAGCTCGAGGAATTGGTGGAGGGGGTCGAGATCGGCGATCCCGAGTCCCCCGAGCCGAAGACGATACGGTTCCTCGCGAAGATTCCCGTCGACCCCTTCACCGGAACGGCCGAGTGGGGGCTCCGCTCCTATCAGGACGACTGGGACAGCGATTCCTGGGGGGGCGAGAACGTCTACGACGTCTACAGCCTGAGCGAGCTGCGGGCGCTCGACGGAACCTACTACAAGGACTGGTGAATCCCGGGCCTGGTGCCGAAGGGGGGATTCGAACCCCCACGCCCTTGCGAGCGCCACCCCCTCAAGATGGTGTGTCTACCAATTCCACCACTTCGGCAGTCCGGAACGCCGACAGTATAACGTGCCGCCGGATCAGGGGGCGCCCTCGTCCGCGGGAGCCGGAGCTGGGGTCTCCGGGGCGGCGGGCGCCGTCGGGGGGGAGGACGCCGGAATCTCGACCTCGTCGAGGACGGAGCCGCCTGTCCCCAAAGAGCGGGAGGAGAGGATCGAGAGACCGAGAGAGGTGATCATGAAGATCACCGCCGCCCACGTCGTGATCCGCGACAGGACGGACGCGGCCCCCCGGGCCCCAAAGGCGGTCTGGCTGCCGCCTCCGCCGAACGCTCCGGCGAGGTCCGCCCTCTTGCCCGTCTGCAGGAGCACGACGAGCACGAGAATCACCGCGACGATGATGTGCAGGATCGTGAACAAGACCACCATGGTACGAACTCCGAATGGGCCAACGCGAAACCCGAAGACGCTATCACGCCGGCGAGGGGCCGGGCAAGACGGCGGCCCGTGCGATCGCCAGGAACCGGTCGGCGCGCAGGGACGCTCCCCCGACGAGGGCGCCGTCGACATCGGGTAGGGTCAGGATCGCCCCCGCGTTGTCCGGCGTGACCGAACCGCCGTAGAGGATCCGCGCGGAGGCGCCGAACGCCGAGGAGATCGCCGAGGCGAGCGCCCGGATCGAGCCGTGGGTCTCGCGAATCTCCTCCCCGGTCGGCGTCCTGCCGGTGCCGATCGCCCAGACGGGCTCGTAGGCCAGGGTCAACCTCGAAAGTGCATCCGCTTCGAGCCGGCCCAAGGCGAGCCGGAACTGCCTTTCCACGACCCGGGCTGCGTCGCCGCGGTCGCGCTCGGCTTCGGTTTCCCCGACGCACAGAACGACGTCGAGTCCCGCCCGGGCCGCCGCGGCCACCTTCTTCGCGATGTCCTCATCCGACTCCCGAAAGTGGATTCGGCGCTCGGAGTGGCCGACGATCACGATCGAGACCCCGACGTCCGCGAGCATCGTCGGGGAGACCGCGCCGGTGAACGCGCCGTGCGATTCCCAGTGGACGTCCTGCGCCGCGACCCGGACGGCGGTCCCTCGCGTGCGTGCGACGACGCGCTCGAGGTAGGGGAAGGGAGGGGCGACGGCGATCTCCGGGGCGAGGCCCGTGCCGACGCCGGCGGCGACCCCGTCGGCGAGCCGGTCGGCCTCGAGGCCCGTCAGGTTCATCTTCCAGTTGCCGATCACGAGGGGCCGGCGTGCCGCGTCGCTCACGCCGCGTCGTCCAGCGCATCCACGCCGGGAAGCGTGAGACCGGAGAGGAACTCGAGCGAGGCCCCCCCGCCCGTCGAGACGTGGGTCAACCGGTTCGCGACGCCGAAGGCCTTGACGGCGGCCGCGGTGTCGCCGCCTCCGACGACGCTCGCCGCCCCGGATCGGGCGAGGGCCTCGGCGACGGCACGGCTCCCCTTCGCGAACGCTTCGACCTCGAACCGGCCGAGCGGTCCGTTCCAGAGGACGGTTCGCGCCGACTCGATCTCCCCGACGAAAATCTCCGCCGTCTTCGGGCCGATGTCCATCGCGGCGTCGTCGGATGCGATCTCCGCCCCCGGCGTCACGCACGGGTTTTCCTCCGAGCCGGCCACCGCGACCACGTGGTCGACGGGAAGGAGGACTTTCTTTCCCGCGGCTTGCGTCTGCGCGAGGAGCTCGCGGGCGAGGTCGATCTTGTCGTCCTCGACGAGCGAACGCCCGACTCCGATCCCTCGGGCCCGGAGAAACGTGTAGGCCATCGCGCCGCCGATCAGGAACGCGTCGACGCGTGGAAGGAGGTTCCGGACGAGGTCGATCTTGTCCGACACCTTGGCCCCGCCGAGGATGGCCAGGTACGGAGACGCGGGGGCGCCGAGGAGCGACCCGAGGTGGCGGAGCTCGGCCTCCA
The DNA here is from genome assembly GCA_964628935.1 of uncultured Acidobacteriota bacterium. Lineage (GTDB taxonomy): Bacteria > Acidobacteriota > Polarisedimenticolia > Polarisedimenticolales > DASRJG01 > CAYLHQ01. The sequence continues at coordinate 7,089 of CAZVOE010000028.1, read as the reverse complement.
TGAGGAAGCCCGCGACCGCGGGTCGGAGCCGCGCGGGGACTCCCGCCGTCGACGCGTGGGCCCGATGGGCCGAGCCGAAGGCGTCGTTGACGTAGAGGTCGCCGAGCCGCGCGAGCGCCTCGCTGAATTCCGCATCGTTCGCCTCCTCTCCGGGGTGGAAGCGGAGATTCTCGAGCAGGAGGAACCCGCTCTCCGGCAGAGCGGCGGCCGACGACTCCGCCTCCGCTCCGATGCAGTCGGCCGCGAACGCGACCGGCCGCCCGAGGAGGGCCGCGAGGCGTTCCGCGACCGGGCGCATCGAGTACGCGGGGTTGACCTTCCCCTTGGGGCGCCCGAGGTGGGAGCACAAGACGGTGCGCGCGCCGCGATCCGAGAGCCAGCGAAGCGTGGGAAGCGAGGCCACGATGCGCGTGTCGTCCCGAACGGTGCCGTCCTTGAGCGGAACGTTGAAGTCGACGCGGCAAAGAACTCGCTTGCCGCGGATGTCGCCCAATGCCTCGAGCCCCTTCTTGGCGTTCATCGGTGGTTTCCTCCGGACCTCGGGGGGTGGGATCATTTTCGGCGAGGCCGCGTCAGCCGGGACCTCCCCGACCGAGGCGCGCCGAGCATCTTGGCGACCGTCCGCTCCTGACCGGCGGCGAGACCCCGGAGGAGCCGACTGTTCCGCCGGATCCCCTCTCTGCGCAAGATTGCGCGGAGCGCCTCCGAGAGCCGGCGCCGGGTGGCGCGGTCTTCCCGGGCCCATGCCCGGATGAGGTCGGGGATCTCATCCTTCTTGCCGACCATCTCCGCCGCCGCGATGACCTCGAGCTCGACTCCGCCGTCCGGCGCCGACAGCATCTGGCGGAGATCGGCGACGGCGCAGCGGCTCCCGATGCGGGCGAGTTCGAGGTGTGCGCGCGCGCGCACCCGACGCAGCGGGTCGAAGCCGTTCACCTCGGGACCGCCGCCGCGCTCGCGAAGACGGTCGATCAGGTCTTTGAGACGGTACACGAGCGATTTCTCGCCGATGGCGCCGACGACTTCGACGAGGACCTGCAGGGGGAGCGGCTCGTCGACCTGGTCGAGAGCCTCGGCGAGGAGACGAGCGCGTCGCGGACCGAGGGCCTTGAGCGCGATTCCGGCGCGGGCGCAGTACTCCGGGTCGTGCGCGCGCCGCCGCATCGCTTCGACGAGCGGGACGACGGCGGAGGGTCCGCGGGCCGCGAGGGTCCGGACGGCGTCGTTCCACTCGTTCCAGTCCTCGCTCGCGAGCGCTTCGAGCGCGGGCGCGATCGGGGGGGGAGCGCCCCGGCCGGAGAGGTCGTCCCGGTCCTCCGCCTCCGCAGCGAGCCGCGCGAGGTCGGGAGAGGGGTCCTGGCGAAGGCGTCTCAGGACGCTCCGCCGCACGCCGGCCTTGAGAATCGCGACGACCGAGAACGCGGCGATGCGGAGCCTCGATGCCGCCTGCGCGTCGAAGAGCACGGCGAGGATCGGGGCGAGGGCCTGCTCCTGCCCGGACGCGTGGATCTCGACGAGACCCCGAACGGCGGCGACCCGGACGTCTTCGTCGCGATCCTTCTCGAGGAGCCGGACGAGCGCGACCACCGCGTCGTCGCACGAGAACCGAGAGAGCGAGAGCGCGGCCGCCTCGCGCGTTCGCGGGTCGCGATCGAAGAGCATCGCCGCGAGCGCCTCGCGGCCGCGTGGTTCCTGAATCAGAGCGAGAAGGGCCATCGCGTTGAGGCGCCGCCGCGCCTGTTCGCTCTCGAGGGCGTCGACGAGGGCGTCCACCGCGTGCGCCCCCAGGATCGCCAATCGAGCGCGAGCGGCGTCGACCGTCCGCGGGTGCCGGCTCCCGAGCCGCCGCACGAGATCCTGAACGTCGCGGGTCCGATGTCCGAGCGTCATGGGAGAACGGCAACCCCCGCGCCTCGACGCGTCCTCGTGGTCCGAGGCCGACTCGTTCTACAATTCGCCATCGAACTCGTGCCGGAGAGCGAGCGGATTATGAACAGACGCCAGATCGAAGTCAACGCGATGCGGGGCGCAATCGCGACGTGCGCCGCGCTTTCGATCGTCGCAGGCGTCTTCGCCGGGTGCGGGTCGGACGAGCGTCGCGCGGAGCGCATGCACCGGCTCGCGCTGGAGGAACTCGAGCGAGGAGACACCGACGCCGCCGCGGCCCGTCTCGAGGAGATCCTCGAACGCTATCCGACGACCGAGGCCGCCGACCGCGCTCGCGCCCGCCTCAAACTGGTTCGCGGTTTGCATGAGGCGGTCGAGAAGTACCCCCGGCGGCGGACGCAGGACGCGATGGTGGAGATCGGCCGCGCGCTCGAGCGCTATCGCGCCTCGCGCCGTGCGTACCCCGAGACGCTCGATGTCCTCGCGCCCTCGTACCTCGGCGACGGGATTCCCCGGGATGGATGGGGGAACGCGTTCCTCTACGAGGTCCGGTCCGGCGGCGCGGGATATCGGCTGGTTTCGCACGGCGCCGACGGGACCGCGGGTGGGGCGGGAGAGAACCGAGACGTGGTCGTGCGGAACGGAACATTCGTCACCGGAGCGGAGTCGTGAAATCCGCGCTCGTCCTCGGGGCGCTGCTCGCGATCGCCCTTCCCCTCGCAACGGCCGCGCGATCCGCGGTTCCGGGGTGGGCCACCGCCGTCCTTCCGTCGGGGGCCTCGTTCGCTCTCGAGGTCGCGGCCGACGACGAAAGCCGGGCGCGCGGGTACATGTTCCGCGAACGGGTCGGTCCACGGGAGGGAATGCTCTTCTGGTACCCGTCGAGCGGTCGCTACGGCTTCTGGATGAAGAACTGCCGGGTCGCGCTCGACATCGTCTGGCTCGACGGGTCGTGGCGCGTCGTTCACGTCGTGGAGAACGCCACGCCGTGTCCCCCGGACGGTCCGTGTCCCTCCCTCGTTCCGCCGGTCGAGGCGCGTTACGTTCTCGAGTTCGCGGCCGGCACCGCCGCGTCCCACGGGCTGCGGCCGGGATCGACCGTCGTCGTGCTCTCGGAAACTCCCGTTCCGTGAAAATCACGAGGTTCCGGTCGCTCCTCCTCGCCGCGGTCCTCCTTCCCGCGGCCGTGGCCGCGGCGCGGTTCGACGCCGATCTCGCCGGGGCGGTGCGCGACGTGGCGGGCCGCCTGCGGGAGATCCGAGGTGCGGTCCCGACCAAGCTCCCGCTCGCGGTGCGTTCCGACCCGGAGGCGCGGGGCGAGGCTGCGCGCGCGCGGCGCGATGCGGTCCTTCCGCCGTCGCGACTCGCCGCGCGCGGGAGGGCTTGGGCCGACGTCCGACTCGGGCGCGGCGAAGACGCGGCGACGTTCTACCTCGTCCTCGCCGCGGACCTCGCGGACTTCGTCCTCTCCCCCGATGGGGCGCAGGTCCTCGTCGGGGAGGGGCGGCTGACCGGCGCCGACTTCGGAGGGGAGGGAGGAGACTCCGCGGCCGCCGATCTGCTCTTCGCGACGGGGGTGCGTGCGGATGAGCCCGCGGTCGCGCACGTCGCGACCCATGTCCTCCAAGACGAGCGGGGCGTCCCGCCCGGGATGCGTGAGACGACGGACGCGACCCTCGCGGCGTCTGCGTGGCGCGAGGGGGAGGCGAATCTCGTCGCGATGCTCCTTCTTTACCGGGGAATGGGGCTGCAGGCGGAGGTGGTCTCGGGAGCGGTCTCCCCCGGGGAATACCGCGGCGGGGACCTGATCGCCCGAGCCCCCGCCGGGTCGACGACCGTCCTCGGCCGTCTCCTCGACTTCGTGTACGGCGAGGGGTTCGAGGCGGCCGCGGAGCGCGTTCGCGGAGGAGGTTGGGCGGCGCTCGAAGCGGCGGCGCGTCGAGGAGGGACCTCCGCGATGCTCCACCCCGGCGCACCGGCGCGGAATTCGGATCCGATCCCGGTTCCCGACCTCCGGCTCCCGCCGGGATACCGGCTCGTCGACAGGGATACGCTCGGCGAATACGCGCTCGGCGTTCTCATCGCCGATGGGACGGGGAAGGAGAACCTCGGCTGGATCGCTGCCGAGGGATGGGACGGAGATGCGCTCTTCCGGTTCGAGCGATCGGAGGGCGCGGACGGGATTACCGTCTGGCGTGTGCGCTTCCGCTCCGAGACCGACGCGGAGGACTTCCGGTACGGCATGTCTCGCGTCTTCTCGGGCGGCGAGGTCCCCTCCCCTGGGGAACGACCGGCGGAGGAGGTCTTCCCTGCGGAAGGCCGGGTCGCGCGACTTCTCCGCCGGGGAACCGAAGTGGACGTCCGCGTGGCCCCCCTCGCGCTCGACGCGATGCTTGGGACGCTCGTTCCTTCCCCGCCTGTTGTGGAAAAGAACGAATAAAGAAAATACCTATAATTCCGCCTTCTCCGGGTTTGACAGTCCGGGGATCCGCCCGTACGCTCACGCCATGGCGTTCGTCTCGCGGACCCTCGCCCTGGTCACGATCCTCCTCGCGGTCGTGATTGTCACCCACTTCTCCGCGACCCCGTCGATCGGACCCGCCGTGACACCCCGCCTCGAGACCCTCGCCTCGGTGAACCGTCTCCCCGACGCATGGGCGGATCGAGTGATCCCGTCTCTTGCCGGCCTCGATCCGATGGCGAGCGACTCGGAACTGCGGGAGATCGTCGGGATCGTCGAGCGGGCGGCGGCGCGGGCCGGCGTCGACCCGCTCCTCGTCCTCTCGGTGATCCAGGTCGAGAGCCGATTCGACCGGGGCGCGGTGTCGCCGCGGGGCGCGATGGGATTGATGCAGATCCGCCCCGAGACGGCCGAGGCGCTCGCCGCGGAGATCGGCCTCGAGTGGGGCGGAGACGAATTCCTGTTCGATCCGGAGATCAACGTCCTCCTCGGCGCTCTTTACCTGCGGCAGCTCCAGGAGCGTTTCTCGGACCTCGACGCGGCGCTCGCCGCCTTCCACGCGGGACCGACCCGCATCGAGTCCCGCCTCACCCGCAGCGCAGGGTTCTCCCTCGACTACGCCGACCGGGTCTGGAGCGTCCTCTTTCGGCTCCAGGCCGATGCGCTCGCCTGACCGCTCCGCCTTTCCCCGGGCTCCCTCGGTGTGCTAGGGTTTCCGACCGCGCCGGGGGGCGCCGCGCGCCCGATGTTCGAGCCCCACGTCGCCCGGGAGTCCGTTCCGGATGAACCCCTTCGGCAACCACCTGTTGACGGTCGTCACCTTCCTTCCCCTCGCCGGTGCGGTTCTGCTCCTGTTCATCCCGAAAGGGCGCGACGCCCTCGTCGCCCGGGCGGCGACCGCGATCGCGGGGCTCGGGCTCCTCGCGAGCCTGCCGCTCTGGTTCGCCTGGGATTCGGTCGCCTCCGACGCATGGGGCTACCGCTTCACCTACGAGGCCGACTGGATTCGCGCGATCGGCGCACGGTACATCGTCGGGGTGGACGGGATCTCGATGCTCCTCGTCCTCCTCACGACCCTCCTCGGCTTCGTGTCGATCCTCTCGGCGTGGACCGCGATCACCCACCGGGTGAAGGAGTTCTACGTCCTCATGCTCGTGCTTCAGACGGGGATGATCGGCGTCTTCGTCAGCCTCGACTTCTTCCTGTTCTACGTGTTCTGGGAGGTCGTTCTGATCCCGATGTACTTCCTGATCGGGGTCTGGGGAGGCGAGAGGCGGCTTTACGCCGCGGTGAAATTCTTCCTTTACACCCTGCTGGGCTCGGTCCTGATGCTCCTGGGGATCCTCGCCCTCTACTTCTTCCACGCGCGGATGACCGGACTCCAGACGTTCGACATCCGGATCCTCCAGTCGATGGGGTCGTGGAGCGACTGGCTCACGCTCCAGCACTGGGTCTGGATCGCCTTCTTCCTCGGCTTCGCGATCAAGGTCCCGATGTGGCCGCTCCACACGTGGCTTCCCGACGCCCACGTCGAGGCTCCCACCGCCGGTTCGGTGATCCTCGCGGGAGTCCTTCTGAAGATGGGGACCTACGGATTCCTCCGGTTCAGCCTTCCGATGCTCCCCGACGCGACGCGCACGTTCCTCCCCTGGATGCTGGCCCTGTGCGTGATCGGCGTGATCTACGGCGCGATGGTGGCCCTCACGCAGAAGGACTGGAAGAAGCTCGTCGCCTACTCGTCGGTCAGCCACCTCGGCTTCTGCATGGTCGGGCTCTTCGCGCTGAACGCCCAGGGGATCACGGGAAGCGTCCTCCAGATGGTCAATCACGGCCTCTCGACCGGGGCACTCTTCCTCCTGGTCGGGATCGTCTACGAGCGGAGGCACACGCGCCTCCTGAGCGAGTACGGTGGGCTCGCCCGCGTGATGCCGGTGTACGCGGTCTTTTTCATGATCATGACCCTCTCCTCCATCGGGATGCCGGCGGTCCCCGGGAACGGGTTCGTCGGCGAGTGGACGATCCTGGTCGGCGCATTCCTGATGGAGCGGAAGGTCTGGGCCGTGCTCGCCGCCACGGGGATCGTCCTCGGCGCCGTCTACATGCTCTGGCTCTACCAGCGGACCGTCTTCGGGACGCTCGACAACGAAGCGAACCGCACGCTCCGGGACCTCGACGCGCGCGAGATCGCGACCCTCGTGCCGCTCGCCGCGCTCTCGTTCTGGATCGGGCTCTACCCAGCGCCGGTCTTTCGCGTCCTCGAGGAGCCCGTCGCCCGGCTCGTCCGGCAGGTGGACAAGACGTACGACTACCCCTCGGTCGTCCTCCGGGCGCCCGAAGGGGCGGCGCCGCCGGCCGTCGCGGAGCGTCGGTGAACGACCTTGACACTCCTGCTACAGTGCGCCTCTTCGGCAGGCGGTGAGTGGAACGTCCGGTCCGGCTTCGGGAGAGCGTCCGCCCTCTCCTCTGTCCTACGCGGGTCTCGGGGCCGAGCTCGTCGCCCCGATCCTCTTGGGCGCCTTTGTCGGGGCGTTCCTCGACAGGCGTTTCGGAGTCGAACCTTGGCTGACCGTCGTCGGATCGATCCTGGGGGTGGTTTCCGGGATGGTCTCGTTCCTGCGGCGCGTCCTGCCCCGGAAGAACGGACCGCCGGACGGTACCTGATGGGAGGAATGCTCGTCGGGGGCGCTTCGGGCGTCGCGACCGCGATCGGCCTCGCGGCCGCGTCGCGGCCAGTTCCGGGT
>CAZVOE010000027.1:18449-31544 GCA_964628935.1 uncultured Acidobacteriota bacterium | reverse complement strand
CGACCGCCCTCCGCTCCCCCGACGGCATCGCGGCGCGGGCCTAGACGACGCCCTGGTCCATCATCGCGTTCGCGACCTTGAGGAAGCCGGCGATGTTCGCCCCATTCACGTAATTTCCCGGGGTGCCGTACTTCGCGGCCGTCTCGTAGCAATTCTTGTGAATGTTCACCATGATCGAGTGGAGCCGCTGGTCGACCTCCTCCCTCGACCATGACATCCTCTGGCTGTTTTGGGACATCTCGAGGCCCGAGGTGGCGACGCCGCCGGCGTTCGCCGCCTTGCCAGGACCGTAGAGGATCCTCTTCTCGAGAAAGAGGTTCACGCCTTCGATCGTCGTCGGCATGTTCGCCCCCTCGCTCACGACGTAGACGCCGTTCTTCAGGAGGTTCGCGGCGTCCTTGCCGTTGATCTCGTTCTGCGTCGCGCTCGGGAAGGCGCAGTCCGCCTTGTGGTTCCAGATCGGGTTGTAGTCGAGCTTCGGATCGACCGGCGTGTAGACCGCTCCTTTGAACTTATCGGCGTACTCCTTGATGCGACCGCGCCTCAAGTTCTTCAGTTCCATGACGAACTTGAGCTTCTCGGCGTCGATTCCGGCCTCGTCGTAGATATAACCCCCGGAATCCGAGAGCGTCACCGGTCGAGCGCCGAGTTGGAGGAGCTTCTCGCAGGTGTACTGCGCGACATTTCCGCTCCCGGAGACGAGACAGATCTTGCCCTCGAGCGTCTCGTTCCTCGTCTTGAGCATCTCGGCCGCGAAGTAGACGGCGCCGTACCCCGTCGCTTCCGGCCGGATCAGGGAGCCTCCCCAGTTCAGCCCCTTTCCCGTCAGGACGCCGGTGAACTCGTTCCGGAGCTTCTTGTACATGCCGAACAGAAAGCCGATCTCGCGACCGCCCACGCCGATGTCGCCGGCGGGGACGTCGGTGTCCGGGCCGATGTGCCGGAAGAGCTCCGCCATGAACGCTTGGCAGAAACGCATGACCTCGTTGTCGCTCTTCCCCTTCGGATCGAAGTCCGACCCGCCCTTTCCGCCGCCCATCGGAAGCGTGGTCAGTGAGTTCTTGAAGACCTGCTCGAAGGCGAGGAACTTGAGGATCCCGAGGTTCACGGAGGGGTGGAAGCGGAGTCCCCCCTTGTACGGGCCGAGGGCGCTGTTCATCTCGATCCGAAAGCCGCGGTTGATTTGGATTTCCCCCTGGTCGTCGACCCACGGGACGCGGAACAGGATCACGCGCTCGGGCTCGATGATCCGCTCGAGGATTTTCGCGGTGCGGTATTCGGGGTGCCGGTCGAGAACGAGCGCCAGCGACTCGGCGACCTCCTGCACCGCCTGGTGGAACTCCGGTTCCGCCGGGTTCTTCGCCTTGACCTGCGCCATCAGGTTCGCCACGGTGTCGTGCATCGAGTTCCTCCTGTCGGGGATCGGCGGGCGCTCCCGGCCCGGATCGAGCGCCATGATTGCGCAAGGCTCGCCGATCCGCCAAGGAGGGCCGCTTTCCACGTTTGACATTTGTCATTCGATTCCGCGCCGCCGCCTGCTGGACCGTTTACGCCGGGGCGATACAATCCGGCCGGGTTCGACCGGTCCCCGACACGCAATGACCGGCCGCTCAGAGCGCGCGGAAGGAGATTCCAGTGGCCGTCCAGACCTTCAGCCCGTACCAGATGGCGCAGCAGCAGTTCGACGGGGTGGCCGAGCGTATCGGTCTCGACCCCGGCACCCGGGAGTTGCTCCGTCAGCCGCTTCGCGAATACCAGTTCAGCATCCCCGTCCGGATGGACGATGGAGACGTCAAGATCTTCCGCGGGTTCCGCGTCCAGCACAACGACGCCCGGGGACCGTGCAAGGGGGGGATCCGTTTCCACCCCCACGAATCGATCGACACCGTCCGCGCCCTCGCGATGTGGATGACTTGGAAGTGCGCGGTCGTCGACATTCCGCTCGGCGGAGGGAAGGGAGGGGTCATCTGCGACCCGCACCACCTGAGCCCCCGCGAGCAGGAGGGAATCTGCCGCGGGTGGGTACGGCAGGTCTGGAAGAACATCGGGCCCGCGTCCGACGTCCCGGCTCCCGACATCATGACGAACGCTCAGCACATGCTCTGGATGCTCGACGAGTTCGAGGCGATTCGCGGGGAGAAGCTCCCGGGCGTCATCACCGGCAAGCCCGTCGGCATGGGAGGCTCCCTCGGCCGGACCGAGGCGACGGGGTACGGCGTGATCTTCACGCTCCGCGAAGCGCTGCGAGACCTCGGTCTGAAGCCCGAGAACACCACGGCGTCGGTCCAGGGGTTCGGAAACGTCGCTCAGTACGCGATCGAGCTGTATCTGAAGATGGGCGGCACGGTGACTTGCGTTTCCTGCTGGGATCAGACCGACCAGACGTCGTATTCGTACCGAAAGGCGTCTGGGATCGACCTCCAGGAGCTCCTCCGGATCACCGACCGGTTTGGGGGGATCGACAAGGATCAGGCGCGGAAGCTCGGCTACGAAGTCCTGCCGGGAGAGGCGTGGCTGGAGCAACCGGTCGACATCTTGATGCCCTCCGCGATCGAGAACCAGATCACGGGCGAAAACGTCGGGAAGATCGCCCCGTCCGTGAAGATCGTGGCGGAAGGGGCGAACGGCCCGACGACTCCGGAGGCCGACCGGGTCCTCGAGAGCCGCGGGATCTTCGTGATCCCGGACTTTCTCGCGAACGCGGGAGGCGTCACCTGCTCCTACTTCGAGCAAGTCCAGAGCAACATGAACTACTTCTGGGAAAAGGACGAGGTCCTCGGGAAACTCGACGTGAAGATGACCGCCGCGTTCGACGCCGTCCTCGAGATCGCGAAGAAGCAAAAGCTCTTCATGCGAGACGCCGCCTACGTGATCGCGATTGGACGGGTCGCGCGGGCCTGCAAAGACCGCGGTTGGGTGTGACCGGGTAGAATGGCCCTGGCCCTTTTCGAGGCTCCATGACGGCCAGGGACAGCACCGTCGGGGAGATCCCCCGGTTCGACCGCCGCTTTCTCGACGGGGAGCACCGCTTCGCCAGAATCGGCGGCGGGGCCCTCGGAGGGAAGGCATCGGGCCTCGTTTTCATCGACGGATTCCTCTCCGAGTTCCGGGACGCCGCCGCATCGCTCGAGGTGGCCGTTCCTCGGTTCGCGGTGATCGCGACCGCCCATTTCGACGCCTTTCTCGAGCAGAACGACCTCCGCACGGCGGTGGCCGGCGCCGCCTCGGACGAGGCGATCGTCCGCGCGTTCCTCCGGGCCGACCTGCCGGTCGACCTGGTTGGAGACCTGAGGGCTCTTGTCGAGGGGGTCCATACCCCTCTCGCGGTTCGCTCCTCGAGCCTCCTCGAGGACGCCATGAACGAACCCTTCGCCGGGGTCTACGCGACCAAGATGATCCCGAACAACGCGTACGATCCCGACGTGCGCTGGCGCAAACTCGTGGAAGCGGTGAAGTTCGTCTGGGCCTCCACGTTCTTCGCCGAGGCCGCCGCCTACGTCCGCGCCACGGGTCGCTCGCCTACCGAGGAGAAGATGGCGGTGATCGTCCAGGAAGTCGTGGGACGACGCCACCGCGAGCGGTTCTATCCCCACCTCTCGGGGGTCGCGCGGTCGTTCAACTTCTACCCGACCGGCCACGCCCGCCCCGAACAGGGAATCGTCCACCTCGCGCTCGGCCTCGGGAAGACGATCGTGGATGGCGGCACCTCGTGGCCTTACTCCCCCGCCTGGCCGAACGCCAGGCCGCCCTTCTCCTCGACGCGGGAGGCGCTCGGTCAGACGCAGACCGAGTTCTGGGCAGTGCACATGGGGGTACCCGTCTACGACCCGCTCGCCGAGACCGAGTATCTCGTCCGCGCGTCCCTCGCCGACGCGGAGTCGGACGGAACTCTGCGCTGGATCGCGTCCACCTACGACGCCGGTTCCGACCGGCTGGTGCCGGGCGTCGCGGTGCCGGGCCCGCGGCTACTCGACTTCGCGCCGCTTCTCTCCCTGAACGCGTTCGGATTCAATTCCGTATTGAAACGCCTGCTCGTCCTCTCCGAGGACGCCCTCGGAGAGCGGGTCGAAATCGAGTTCGCCGCCACGTTTCCCGAGCGATCCCCCGAACCCGCCCGCTTCGGTTTTCTCCAGGTCCGTCCGATGGCCGTCTCCCACGAGACGGTCGAGGTGGAGGACGATGTCCTCGACGGTCCCGACACGCTCGTCGCCTCGCGCCGGACGATGGGGAACGGGACGCTCCACGCGATCCGGGACGTCGTTTACGTGAAGCCGCGGGCATTCGACGCCGCGCACACGCCGGCGATCGCCGCCGAGATCGAGAGGGTCAATCGGACGCTCGTCGCGGCGGGGCGACCCTACGTCTTGATCGGGTTCGGACGGTGGGGATCGACCGACCCCTGGCTCGGCATCCCCGTCGTCTGGTCGCAGATCTCGGGGGCGCGGGTGATCGTCGAATCGGGACTCCCGAACATGCGCGTCGATCCGAGCCAGGGATCCCATTTCTTCCACAACATCACGAGTTTCCGGATCCCGTACTTCACCGTGCGTCAGGATCTCGATCGGCCGATCGCCTGGGAGCGGCTCGAGGCCCTCCCGAGCGTCGCCTGCGGCCCGTTCGTGCGCCACGTGGAGACACCGGCTCCCCTCGCGGTCCGCGTCGACGGGCGCACGGGAAAGGGGGCCATCCTCCTCTCCCCCACTCCCGGAGAACCCTCATGAGCGATTCGAGCGGCCGCCCGTTCGACCGGATCCTCGCCGCCCTCCAGGAGCGGGCGAAGGAGTTGAACTGCCTCTATCGGATCGACGAGCTCCTGGCCCGACGGGACAAGCCGCTCGACGAGATCTTCCAGGGGATCCTCGAAGCGATCCCCGCGGGGTGGCAGCACACCTCCGTCTGCCGGGGACGGATCACGTACGGAACCCGGTCGTGGCACCCGATCGACTTCCGCGAGACGCCGTGGCGGATGTCGTCCCCCATCCTCGTGCACGGCCGGGAGGTCGGCCGGATCGACGTCGTCTACCTCGAGGAGCGACCCCGCGCGGACGAGGGTCCTTTCTTAAAGGAGGAGCGGCGGCTGCTCGACACGATCGCGGAACGGACGGCCCAGGTGATCCAGCACCGGGAATTGCGAGAGACGTTCGAGCATCGCCAGCGCGACGCGGGGCGCGCGGCGACCGAACGGCGCCCGGAGTGGTGGATCATCCTCGATTTCCTGAGGATGACCGACAAGGGGCTCCTCGCGCGCATCGCGCGCCGGATGATCAACCACCTGAACTACAGCGGGGTCCGCGAGGCTCGGGATCTGCTCCACGCCGTCTCCAGCGAGCGCGGAAACGACGGCCGCGAAGGGTTCGACAACCGTCCCGCCGCGAAACGCGAGCTCGCGACCGTCGACCGCCTGACGGAGGAGACGTTTCGAGTCGCGGCGGAACACATGAGCGAGAAGGCGATCGTCTCCTGCATCCAGAAGTGGATCAAGGAGGACAACATCTCGTTCCTTTCCGAGGCGCTCGAGACCCAGGACACCCCTCTCGCCGCGATCGCGGCCGCGCTCGAGCGGTACGAGCATACGGGCGTCGACTCCGCCGACCTCTCCCTCGCGACGCAAGTCGGCCTCCGCGTGTCGCTCGTCCGGCGCCTGTTCACCGACCGGATGGACTACATCGCCACGGCGAGGAGGTTTCTCGACCTGGAGGACTTCCACGAGGTCCTGAAACGGACCGTGCTGCCGGCGGGAAGCCGCGGGAAGCTCGGAGGAAAGAGCGCGGGTCTCGTCCTCGCCGCGAAGATCATCCAGCACTCCTCCGAGTACGCGGAACTCCTGAGCGCGGTCCGGATGCCGAAAACTTGGTATCTGCCGTCCGACGTCCTCCTCGAGTTCATCCACCACAACGACCTCGAGGACGTCTACAATTGGAAGTATCTCGAGACCGACCAGATTCGGCAAGAATACCCCCACATCGTCCAGGTGTTCAAGAACTCGTCGTTTCCGCCGGAGATCCTGCAGGGGCTCTCGGCGGCCCTCGACGATCTCGGGGAACGGCCGCTGATCGTCCGCTCCTCGAGCCTCCTCGAGGATCGGACCGGCTCGGCGTTCTCGGGGAAGTACAAGAGTCTGTTTCTCGCGAACCGGGGGACCAAGGCGGAGCGACTCGCGGCGCTCACGGACGCCATTGCGGAGGTGTACGCGTCGGTATTCGGCCCGGATCCGATCGAGTACCGCGCCGAGCGCGGCCTCCTCGACCACCACGAGGAGATGGGGATCATGATGCAGGAGGTCGTCGGGACGCGGGTCGGACGTTGGTTCCTCCCCGCCTTCTCCGGCGTCGCCTTCAGCAACAACGAGTTCCGGTGGTCGCCGCGAATCAAGCGCGAAGACGGCTTGCTCCGGCTCGTGCCCGGGCTCGGCACTCGAGCCGTGGACCGCGTCGGCGACGACTACCCGGTCCTGATCGCGCCGGGCCAACCGGGCCTCCGTGCGAACGTCACGATGGACGAGGTGATCCGTTACTCCCCCGCGAAGATCGACGCGATCGACCTCGAATCGAACGCCTTCGAAACCGTGCCGATCCGCACGCTCCTGCGCGAAGCCGGGGACGAGTACCCGATCATCGAACAGCTCGTCTCGATCTGTGAGCGGGACCGGATCCGGAGGCCGGTCGGCCGAAACATCGACTTCCGCTCGGAGGAGTGCGTCTTCACCTTCGACGGGCTCGTCCACGGCACCGAATTCGTCATCCGGATGCGTGCCCTCCTCCGCCTCCTCCGCGAGGCGATGGGGACGCCGGTCGACGTGGAGTTCGCCCACGACGGCCGGGATCTCTACCTCCTCCAATGCCGGCCGCAGTCGTTCGGGGACGACGCGACCGCCGCCCCGATCCCGCGGGACATCCCCGAGGACCGGATCGTCTTCACCGGGAACCGCTACATCTCGAACGGGCGGGTGCCGGACCTTACCCACATCGTTTACGTCGACGCGACCGCCTACGGGAACCTCGCCACCCTCGACGAACTGCGCGAGGTCGGTCGCGTGGTCGGACGACTCAACAGGCTCCTTCCCAAGCGTCAGTTCGTGCTCATGGGCCCCGGCCGATGGGGAAGCCGCGGCGACGTGAAGCTCGGCGTGGGCGTGACGTACGCCGACATCAACAACACCGCGGTCCTGATCGAGATCGCCCGGAAGAAGGGGAACTACGTCCCGGACCTCTCCTTCGGGACCCACTTCTTCCAGGACCTCGTCGAGGCCTCGATCCGCTACCTCCCGCTCTACCCGGACGACGAGGGCGTGCGTTTCAACGAGGCCTTCCTCACGCGTTCGCCGAACATCCTGCCGGAGATCCTCCCGGACTTCGCGAGGATGGCGGAGGTGGTCAAGGTCATCGACGTCCCCCGCGCCACGAACGGGCTGGTCCTGCGCATCCTCATGAACGCCGACCTGCAGGAGGCCGTCGGCCTCCTCGCCCCTCCGGGAACCCAGGAGATCCCCACCTCGCCACGCGGTTCCCTCGGCGGCCGCCCGCAGACCGACGATCACTGGCGCTGGCGACTCCGATTCGCCGAGCGCATCGCGCGCTGCATCGATCCGGCCCGGTTCGGCGTCAAGGCGGTCTACGTCTTCGGGAGCACCAAGAATGCGACCGCGGGACCGGGGAGCGACATCGACCTGATCGTCCACTTCGGCGGGACCGACGACCAACGTCGAGCGCTCGAACGCTGGCTCGAGGGTTGGTCGCTCTGCCTCGCGGAAATCAACTACTTGAAGACGGGCTACCCAACCGACGGGCTCCTCGACGTCCACTTCGTGACCGACGAGGATATCGAGGCGCAGCGCTCCTACGCCGCCAAGATCGGGGCGGTCACGGACGCGGCGAGACCGCTTCCGATCGGGACGGCTCGCTGAGTTCAGACCAGCTCGCGCGTCGCCTTCCCGGGGTCGTCGGGGTCGAATCGGACGAGGGCGAGCTCGGGCCCGTCGTGCGCGGCGCTCAAGCAATGGGTGCGGCCGATCCGGTCCCGCCATTCCCCGGTGATCCGCGCCGATTCGTGCACGTGCCCGTGAAGGGAGAGGAGCGGCTGGCGGGTTTCGAGGAATCGCCGGACCGCGACGCTCCCGATGTGGACGTCGAGCGGGGCGTGATCGACGCTCATCCCGTCGAGGGCGGCGCGATCCAGGTGCGTCCGGTACGGCGGAGCGTGGAAGAGGAAAATGGCCTGCGCGAGGTCGTCGCTCCCGGCGAGGCGTTCGAGATCCTCCCGGATCGTTCCCCAACGCGCCTCCCCCTCGGAAACGGGGACCGACCGCCACCCCTCCTCGGGGGAGATGCAGCCGGGATCGACGAAGCGCGAGACGTCGTACTTCTCCCAGTCCTTCAGACGAAACGGGGACGGCGGCGTGTAGGCGTAGCCGTAGACCGAGAATTTCTCCCAGGCGACTCGGCGGCCGTGCACCCAGGTCCAGAGTCCGTCGGATTCCCCCTGGAGAAAGGTCGCTTCCTCGATCCGCCCATCGTCGTTTCCGAGGATCAGGAAGACCCGCGGAGCGCTCGCGCCGAGGTCCCGTCGCACCGACCCGAAGCCCGTGAACAGGACGTCCTCGACCCAGCTTTCGTGTTCGGGGACGGCCCCGTATCCGACCCCGTTCGGCAAGAGGTCTCCCCCGAGGAAGACGGCGGCGGGAGCGGAGTCGCGGATGGCGCGGAAGAGGGCAGCCCAACGCCGGCGGCTGCCGTGGAGATCGGAGGCGAACAGGCAAGTCGGGATGGCCACCTCGCGAGGAGCGGTCGACCGGGCCCGATCGTATCGTGCGAACCGGGTTGACTTCCATCCCGCGCGAGCGTACACGGTCCCGCCGGAGGACCTCTTCGACCATGGGCCGTCGTTTCCCTTCGCTCCTCCTCGCGCTCCCGCTCCTTCTGGGAGCCGCCGTCCCCATGACCTCCCCGCCGGATGCGAAGCTCGCGCCGTGGCTCTCCGAGCGGCTCGAACGGGGCGGCGCCGACTCGTTCCTCGTCCTTTTCGACGACTCGGAATCGCTCGGGAAGGTCCTCGAGGAGACGCGGCTCTCCCCCCTCCCGCCGGGCCGCGCCGTGTATGACGCCCTCCGCGCCCGTTCCCGTGCGGCGCAGTCGGGGGCGCGCTCCTGGCTCGCCGCGCGAGGAATCCCGGCAAGGCCGCTATGGATCGTGAACGGCCTCCAGGTCTTCGGGGACCTCGACCTCGCGCGGGCCCTCGCGGCCCGTCCGGAGGTCGTGCGGATCGTCGGCGATCCGGCGATCCGAGGAATCGGGGCGTTCCCCGATTCGGCCGAGGGGACGGACGACATCGAGTGGGGTGTCCTCGCGATCCGCGCCGACCAGGTGTGGAGTCTCGACGGGACGACCGGGGAAGGGATCGTCGTCGCTTCCGCCGACACCGGGGTCGAGTGGACCCACCCCGCGCTGCGCGATCGCTATCGAGGCTGGGACGGCACCTCCGCCGACCACGCTTACCAGTGGCACGACGCGATCGAGCCGACCCCCGCTCCGATCGACGACCACGATCATGGGACCCACACGGTCGGAACGATGGTCGGCGACGACGGGGCGGGGAACCGGATCGGGGTGGCTCCGGGGGCGCGCTGGATCGCCTGCCGGAACATGGACCACGGGGTCGGGCGCCCCTCGACCTACCTCGAGTGCAACCAGTGGTTCCTCGCCCCCTTCCCCCTCGGCGGCGATCCGGAAGCCGATGGGGACCCCTCGAAAGCGCCCGACATCGTGAACAACTCTTGGGGATGCCCGCCGAGCGAGGGGTGCGACACCGCGGTCCTCCTCGACTCGTTCCGGGCGCTCCGCGCTGCGGGGATCCTCGCCGTCGCGGCGGCGGGGAACTCCGGTCCTTCGTGCTCCACGGTGAGCGACCCGCCGGCGATCTACGAGGAGGCGTTCGTCGTCGGAGCGACCGATGCGTCGGACACCCTCGCCTTCTTCTCGTCCCGCGGGAGCGTCACCGTGGACGGGAGCGGTCGGGTGCGTCCGGACGTTTCGGCTCCCGGCCAGGGAGTTCGTTCGTCGGTGCGCGGCGGCGGCTACGCCTCCTTCAGCGGGACGAGCATGGCGAGCCCGCACGCGGCGGGGGCGTTCGCTCTCCTCTGGTCCGCGAAACCTCAGGTGAAGGGCCTCCTCAGGATCTCGCGGTGCCTCGTCGAGCGCGCGTCCTCCTTCCCGGTCGGGCTCCTTTGGAACCAGTCGTGCGGCGGAACTTCGAAGTTCCAGCGGCCGAACAACATGTTCGGGTGGGGGCGCGTCGACGCCTACGCCGCCGTCCACTTCGGGCCGGACGGCGACGCGGACGGCATCGCGGACGCGTGCGACTGCGCCCCTGCCGACGGCGGAGCCTACGAGGCCCCGTTGGAAGTGGGCGGCGTGGCGTGGGACGCCGACCGGATCACCTTGCGGTGGAACGGCCTCGATCGGGAGGCGGGATCGGGGACCGCATACGACGTGACGCGAGGGAGTCTCGCCGCGCTGCGGGCCACCGCGACCTATTCGGACACGACTTGCCTCGGCGCCGCCCTCGCTTCGGCGGAGGCGACCGACGGGGAGATCCCGCCGGTCGACGACGGCTTTTGGTATCTGGTGCGCCCGGAGAACGCCTGCGGAATCGGCACGTGGGGAAGCGACTCCGCGGGATTCGCGCGGAACCCGACCGCCTGCCCCTGAATCAAGCCTGTGGTCTTCAACTCCCTCGTCTTCCTCGCCTTCTTCGCGATCGTCTACGCGCTCTATGCGGGACTTCCGCATCGCGCGCAGAACCGAATGCTCCTCCTTGCGAGCTACGTCTTCTACGGGAGTTGGGACTGGCGCTTTCTCTCCCTGATCCTCGCGAGCACGGCGCTCGACTACGTCTGCGCGCTCCGGATCGAGGACTCTGCGACCCCACGCGGCCGCCGCTTCTGGCTCGGAGCGAGCATCGCCGGGAACCTCGGGATTCTCGGGTTCTTCAAGTACTGGGGGTTCTTCACCGAGAACCTCCGGGCGCTTCTCGCCTGGCTCGGCGTGGACGCGTCGATCCCGGTCTTGAACGTGATCCTCCCGGTCGGGATCTCCTTCTACACGTTCCAGACGATGAGCTACACCCTCGACGTCTATCGCGGGGAGATGTCGGCGCATCGCGGGTTCCTGGACTTCGCCCTTTACGTCTCGTTCTTCCCGCAACTCGTCGCGGGGCCGATCGAGAGGGCGCGGAGGCTCCTTCCCCAAGTCTTGACGCCGAGGCGGATCTCCCGCGAGCGGTCGATCGAGGGTCTCTGGCTCGTGCTCTGGGGGTACTTTCTCAAGTGCTTCGTCGCCGACAACCTCGCCCCGATCGCCGACGGGGTCTTCTCGGAGAACCCTCCCGCGCACGCCGGCATGGTCTTGGCCGGTCTCTACGCCTTCGCCTTCCAGATCTTCGGCGATTTCGCCGGGTACTCCGCGATCGCGATCGGGGTCGCGAAGACGATGGGCTTCGAGCTGATGACGAACTTCCGGCAGCCTTACCTGGTGACGAATCCTCGCGAATTCTGGCAACACTGGCACATCAGTCTCTCGACCTTCCTCCGAGACTATCTCTACGTTCCCCTCGGCGGGAGCCGGGGCTCCGCTCTCGCGACGGCTCGCAACCTCTCGGTCACGATGCTGCTCGGCGGCCTCTGGCACGGCGCGGCGTGGAACTTCGTCGCCTGGGGCGCGTACCACGGCGGCCTCCTCGCGATCCACCGACTTTGGAAGCGCCTCCGCGGAGCGCGCCCGGCGCCGGGGGCCGTGGTCCACGCGGTCCAGATCGTCGCGATGTTCCACCTGACGTGCCTCGGGTGGCTCCTGTTTCGCGCGACTTCGCTCGGCCAGGCCGCCGACCTCCTCGGAACCCTCCTCTCCGGACCGTGGCAGATGTCGCGGGAGGCCGCTCGCGCATTCTCGGAGGTCGCCTTCTTCGCAGCGCCGGTGGTTCTCGTGCAGGGGCTCGAACGCCTCCGGGACGACGTCCCGGTCTTTGTCCGTCTTCCGGAACCGGTCCGCGTGGCGACCGCCGTCCTTCTCGTCGAGGCGCTTCTCGTGTGGGGAGCGTTCGGAGGGAAGGAGTTCATCTACTTCCAGTTTTGAGGGGGGCCGAATCCTCGTGGAATGGACGCTGAGCGACCTGAAGCCCGAGGCCCTGGCCCTCCTCGCCGGATGGGCCGTCGCCCTCGCTGCCGGGGCCTGGGCGTCGGGGCGGCTCGTCCCCCCTTGGCGGGCGGTCGGTCGGGGAATCGTCCTGTTCCTCGCGCTCCGCGCCGTCTTGTTCGGAAACCCGTGGGCGTGGAGCGTCTACGAGGCGAATCTCCGGCCGCGGCACGTCGGCTGGCGGCAGATGTCCGTGATCCGCGAGGAACTCCGCGCCTGGATGCGCCCTCCGGATCGCGTTCGCTTCCTCGCGGTCGGTTCGAGCCAGACCGACGCGCTGTACGATCGGATCGCGCGGGAGCGGGAGGACCTCCGGGTGTTCGGCCTCGCGGGCCTCTTCCCGCTCGATTTCGTCCTGTACCAGAACCGGATCGCGGAGTACCGGCCCGAGGTCGTTCTCCTCTACCTCTCCGAGTTCGACCTCGCGCGGGTCCACGACCCGGAGCGCGCGGTGCTCGCTCCTCCGCAAGGGCTGCGGCTCGCGCCTCTCGCGCGAACGATCCTCTCCCTCCCCGGCGGCGAACGGTACCGGCGCGCCCTCGTGGAGATGGCGGTCGGGCAGGCCTTCCCCGAGTACCGGTTCGGGTTCGTCATCCGAGGCCTTGTGCGGAAAGCGCAGGGGGGGGACGGGGTCGAGGCGCGGGCCGCCCCCGGCGAGGGTCCGGTCGAACGAGTGTCCCGGGAGGTGTTCGAGCGCGAGGTCGCCCACCTGCGGGCGGGGATGTCGGCGGAGCAGATCGACTTCAACCTCCCGTTCCTGCGCCAGTTCCTCGAGGCCTGTGGCCGGTGGGGAAGTCGGGTCGTGATCGTCGAAGGACGCCTCGCCCCGGGTGTTCCCGACGAAGCGATGTGGAGGCTCCACCAGCGCGTGGTGCGCGAGCTACGGGACCTCGACCGGCGCTACGACCAC
>CAZVOE010000027.1:0-18439 GCA_964628935.1 uncultured Acidobacteriota bacterium | reverse complement strand
GACAGCTCAGCCTGTGCCGCGGCGCGACGCCGATGGCGCGGAACAACCGCCGATCCCGGCGGACGACTGGGTCGACGCGAGCCACGTCACCCGCGAGGCGGGACGCGCGTGGGCCGAGCGCATGCTCGCCTCACTCGAGTAGCCACGCCGCCAGGGCCCGCCGCTCCGACTCCGGCGCCTCCCACGGAGGCATTTCGATCGTGGGGTAGCGCTCCGCGAGCGTCGCGATCCGCGGGTCGTTCGCGCGGGCCTTCGCGGGATCCTTCAGGTACGCCGCGAGGCGCTCCTCGTCCCAGTTCGCCCGGAGCCCGAGGAGCGGCGGGGCGTTCTCGTTTCCCTTCCGGTCGTCGCCGTGGCAGACGTTGCAGAGCCCCTTCTCGTAGAGCGCGGCGCCGAGTGCGGCCCGCTCCGCGGGCGTCGGCTTCCCTCGCGGCGCCTGCGCGAGAATCGGGATCGCGACGAGCGCGGCGAGCGCCGCCGCGCCGAGAAGGAGGCGGGTTCCGGTCCCCATGAGATCCTCTCCGACGGCCGCCTACGGGCAACGCGCCGTCACGTCGCGCTCGGTCCCGTCCGACCGGCGCCCAAGGCTTCCCTCGCCGGGTCCGAAGACGCTCACCAGGTAGAAAAAGCCGTCCCCGGGGACGGGCCAGACGAGGTCAAGAGCGTACTCGTGGCGGACGGAGTCTGCCAGGCAGGTCGCGAGAGGAACGAGCGCCGCCGCCCCGAGGTCGCCCCGGTACAGGTGGTACTCCTCCCCCACCGCCTCGGGCTCCCAGACGAACTGGTCCCGCGTCGCGAACCGGAGGCCGCCGACCGACCTCGCCGTCGTCGGCGTCGCAGGCGTCCCCCTCGCCGTCGAGGTCGCGGTCGTCCCCGGCGTCCGGTACCGCCGGGCACGGATCGACGGCGTCGGCGATCTCGTCGCCGTCGCGGTCGAGGTCCTCCGCCCCGTCGAGCAGTCCGTCACCGTCCAGATCGTCGTCGCAAGCGTCACCGAGTCCGTCGCCGTCGAGGTCGCGCTGGTCCGGGTTGGCCGAGCCGGCGCAGTTGTCGGCCGCGTCCCCCGCCCCGTCCTGGTCGGCGTCGAGTTGGTCGGGGTTGGTCGCGAACGGGGCGTTGTCCGCGTCCCCGCACACGCCGTCGCCGTCGAGGTCATCCCCCATCGCGGCGGGGCAGGGGTCGCAGCCGTTCGCGACGCCGTCCCGGTCGGCGTCGGGAGCGTTCGGGTTGAACCGGATGGCGCAGGCGCGGACCACCTCGAAGTCGTCGACCCCCGCCTCGAGAACCGTGAGGCTCGCAGGCGAGTTCGGCTCTGCGCGGAAGCGGACGCGCATCTGGCTCGCGAGCGGGACGTAGGCGGCGATGTCGAAGTCCCGTCGCGTCCAGGCGTTCGCGTTCGACGACTGGCTCTCGAGGGTTTGCCATGTCGCACCGTTGTCGGAAGAGATTTGGACGAGGAGTCGCCCCCCCGAGAGGGAGCCCGCGCTCGTCGAGACCCAGCGGTGGTAGCCGACGCGGGCGGCGCCGAGATCGGCGACGTCGATCGCGGGGCTGACGAGGGTGGTCACCCCGTTGTCGACGTCGTTCGCCTCGACCCCGGCCCCCGGAATCGACTGGCCGGTGATGAAGGCGGTCACTCCCGGGGCGGGCGTGCGGTCGTCCTCCGGCTGGACGGTCCCCCCCGCGGTGCCGTTCGGGTCCACCCGGACCCAAACCCCGCTCGACGCGGAATCGCCCGGGGCCCCCAGGGTCCACGACCGGTTCGTCTCGGCGTCGTCGACGAACCGGCCCGGCTCGAGCGCGAGCGCGATCGCTCCCTCCGCTCCCTCTTCGAGACCGACTCTCGCCTCGGCGGACGAGAACCCGAACGCTTCCGCGGTCACGACCTGCTGCCCGACCGCGACTTCGGGGAAGGCGAAGGTCCCGTCTGCGGCCGTCGTCGCGGAGAGCGTCGTCCCGGCGACCTTCACGGTCGCTCCCGGGATCGGGTTGGCGTTGTCGGCCCTGCGGACGACTCCGGTGAGCGCAGACCGGGGAAGCGGGGGGAGCGCGACGTCGGCGTCGAGGCGGCCGTCGAGCGGCATCGTGCCGGCGGAAAGGATCGCGGAGCGGTACCCGGGTGCCGTCGCGCGGAGCGTGAGCGCGCCTTCCGGGGCGTAGACGGAGTAGAGGCCGTCGGCGCCGGTCGTGACCGCCTCGCCGCTCTCGAGCACGACGACCTGCGCCCCCGCGACCGGGCTCCCGTTCCCGGCGTCGCGGACGACCCCCGAGAGGGTGCCGCCCGAAGGGACGTACTCGAGGACGAAGAGCCCCGACTGGATGTCGCTCACGTAGAGGTAGCCACGGGGGTCATGGTTGTACATCCCCCACGCGCCGTTGTAGCCGAGGTCTCCGGAGGGGTAGGTGTCGTACCCGCCGAGTTCCACCGGTCTCGACGGACGGTAGAGGTCGACGAGGCGGGCGCCCAGCCCGTAGTGGGACATCGCCACCCGATGCGGGTCGTCGTCCTCGAAGTACGCGTTGTGGACGGTCGACTGCGGGTTCGGCTGGTATCGGGCGAGGAGGGGCGGGGGGGACGACGGCGAGAGGTCCGAGATGTCGTAGACGGCGAGCGCGCCACCGGGGTTGTTCTCGTCCGTCGTGACGAGGAGGGTTTCCTCCGGATTGGCCCAGCAGTTGTGCGTGAACGCCCCGGGGGTCGTCCACGATCCGAGGAGGACGAGATTCCCGGGATCGCTCGCGTCGTAGACTTCCTGGAGGCCGTGGTTGATCTCCGAAAGGCAGGCGAAGGAGCCCTTCGCGTAGCTGTCGTGGACGTAGCGGACGTTCCACGCCCCGCTCTCGGCCGGGTTCACGGGGTCGGGTTCGAGGTCGAGGAGCCGGAGCCCCGCGTTCGTGCCGTTGATGTAGGCGCGGCCGTTCGTCTCGTCGATGAAGAGCGTGTGCGCGGTCCGGAAGGTCGCGTTGTACGTGTTCACGAGGGCCGGGTTCTTGGGGTCCGACAGGTCGACGATCTGGAGCCCCTCCCCGGTCCCGCTTCCCTCGGTCACGATGTAGGCCCAGTTCCGGTAGGACTTGATCTCGCGCCAGGACGACGAGGGGCCGGCGATGAAACCGACCACGACCGGCTCGTCGGGGTTCGTGACGTCGACGAACGTCGTGCCGCCGGTGCTCCCGACGATCGCGAGGTAGGTGGCGCCGTCGTTCCAGCCCCAGATGTTGCTGTAGTTGTCGGAGGGACGCGGGTCGAGGCTGCTTCGCAACACCATGCGGAAAGTGTTCGAAGCGGTCGCGTTCTCGCCGTCGAGGTCGAAACCGGAGAGAAGGTCGGACAGCTCGATCCCCATCGCGAGTTGCATTGAGTCGGGAAGGCCGACGCAAGGGTCTTCGTGCTCCGGACCCTCGTCGTGGTCGGGATCAAAGGGGTCCGGGTCGAACGAGACCGACAGGTCGAGCGACGCCGTCGCTTCGGCGCCGGAAACGGGAACCGGCGCCGTGTAGCCGGCGCCCATGGGCGTCAGCGCCGGCTCGAGCGCTCCGGCGCCGAGAACGTCCTCCCCCGACCGCAGCACGAACGTGGGCGCGAGGCCGCGTGCGAGGGACGAGGCGCGCGGAAGCCGCGTCTCGGGATCGACTCGGTTCGCCAGAAGATCGACCCGGATCGTGTCCGCCTCCGTTTCGATCCCGCCGGCTCCGCCCCCCGGCACGTAACGCAGACCGACGCGGTAGGCGACATCGCCGATCACGATCGGCTCCCACATCGGAATCGTCAGGTCGGGCGGGATCTGCGGGCACTCGGTGTTCGGGCCCGCGAGGAGCGGAGAGACGAACGCGCACACGAAGAGCGCGCGGCGAAGACCGGAACCCATCGGCCACCCCCTGCTGCGAAACCGGACCTTTTTGCTCCTACCCCGGGGAGAGGGTGCCGTGGGGACGGAGGATTGTCAATCCGGCATCAGCGGGCGTCGCAGTCTCCTTCGGACGCCGGTGCCGCCTCGAGGATCTCCCGGACCAGGAGGGCCGGAACGCCCGGGCCTTGCGGCCCCACGCGCCCGTCCGTCGCGACCGCGGTGCGAAACCGCACGAGGGTGCTCGTCCCCGGGAGGAGGAGCCCCATGGCCCGCTCGCGCTCGGCCTGCTGCACGGACGCCCCGGTGAACGTGACCCACCAGTCGGGGTCCGCCTCGGCCGCGCCGCACGGCCGGAACCAGCTTCCGCCCGCCTCGGCCGTGAAGTGGCCGCGCACCTCGCGTTCCGGAAGGTCGTTCGTGGGGACGGGACGTGCCGCGCACCCCGCGAGCACGAGAGAGAGCCCCACCGCCACGACGCGTATCCCGGTCATTTCCGTTCCTCCCCCGACTGTCCTCTCCCTTCGGGAAGGACTGCCTCCGCCTCGATCTCGACGCGCATCACCGCGAACGAACCCACAGGAACGCGGCGTACGCAATCCCGAGGACGTAGACCGTCCCGAAGACTTCCTTGTTGTACCTCGCGAGCCACTCCGGAAGGTAGATGTCGAAGTTCGCCCTCCGGTCCTCGGTGAAGCGCGCGGCGAGGGGGGTGAGCGGGCATCGCATGCGGTTCACGGCGAGCAAGACGACTTCCGCGAGGACGATCCCCGCCGCGGCGAGCGCCCAGCCGAACCGCCCCGCGGCCGCGAAGAGGTAGATCCCCGCGATGCAGGAGACGAAGAAGGCCCAGACGAGGGTGTGAAGGAGCCGGATCGTGACGAGCATGGACCGTCGTCACCCCCCGTCCTTCACGCTCGAGCGCAGATCCTCGAAATCTTCGATCCTCGGGAGGAGCCGCATCGCCGCGAGCAGGTCCTCGGGAGGGACGACGAGCCGGCGCGCGTCGAGATCGAGCCAACCCCCGGTGCTCGTGACCCGGGCGCAGAGCCTCCCGGTTCCGTTCCGGACGTCGTTCCGAAACCGGAAGCGCGAGCCGTCCGGGGCGAGCCCCGCGATCGCCAGGGAGATCGCGATCTCCTCGAGGAGCCCCACCTCGCGGAAGTACTCGAGCTCGTCCCGCATGATGACAGGGCCGATCCGCCGGTCGGCGAACCCCTGCACCGGGAACCCGTGCTCGGCGAAGAACATCATGCGGACGTCGGCCGCGCGGTCGAGGAAGGCCGTGTTCCGCATGTGGGAATTGAAATCCATGTCGCCCCACCCGGCGACGAAGGTCTTCGCGAACATGGGCTCGGATCCTCCGAAGCGCGGATTCTAACCGGAGCGCCCAAGGGCGGCCGATCCGCGGCTCGACTCCGCGCCGTCCCTCCCCCGTGCGCGAGGGCCGAAGGGGACAGCCGCCCGACGATCGCGGGAGCCTCCCGGACCAGATCGTCGTTCTCGAGGGCGTGCACCATGAAGACGGCGAAGCCGATCCGGCGCGTGTCGCTCTCGAACACCCGGTGGCACGCATCGACCCGGTCGTTCAGGTCCGCGAAGCGGGTGAGCCGCGCGATCACGCCGAACGCCGCCACGAGCCACCGGAACCGCCCCGAGTCGACGTCCTTCCCGTCGCGGGGGATTTGCCGTCCGCACGAGAAGACGAGGCGCGCGCCCGGACGCGCGCGGTCGAGCACCGCCTGGGCGGTCCCGGTGAAGTCCTGCCGGACGCCCCAGCGGACAAGGACCGTCAGCACCCCGTCGCAGCCCGCGACCGCCTTCCGGATGACCTCGCGGTCGTTCGTCTCCCCGGGGAAGACCGCGATCCGGCCCCGGAACTCGTCGAGTTTGACCACGCTCCGCTCCCGGCACACGCCCACGACCTCGTGGCCGCGGTCGAGGCAGTGGCGGACCATGTACTTCCCGAGCTTTCCGGAGGCGCCGACGATTCAGACTTTCACCGTATCCCTACCCTCCCGCACTTCGAACCCTCGGCGCCTCCGTCAGACCCATCGCGGGACCTTCGCCGCGTAGGCCCGAAACTCCTCGCCGAACTTCTCGAGAAGGGCCCGCTCCTCCGCCTTGATCTGCAACTCGGTCAGGACGACGCAGAAGACCGGCACGAGCGCGTAGCCGAGGAGCGTCGAGCGCCAGGCGGCGAGACCCGTGAGGGCGAGCGCGATCCCGAGGTACATCGGGTTCCGCGAGAAGCGGTAGATCCCCGAGGTCACGAGCGCCCTTGCCTCGTGCGGATGGAGCGGATGAATCGTCGTGCGCGCGACGCCGAACTGGACGAGGCCCACGATCGCGATCGCGAATCCGACGACCCACGCGACGACCGCGACGACTCGATGGCCGGAAAACGGGACGTTCGCCGCCGGGACGTACCGGGCAAGCGCGACGATCGCGGCGGCGAAGGCCAGTCCGAGGAACAACGGCGGGATCTTCCGTTCGAGGAAGCGAGTCAATGCCCGTCCCCTTCGCAAAGTGCCTTCCGTTTCTCGAACGCTCTGGGCCACGTCTCGAGCAAGGAACCTTGGAAGTCCTAGGTGGAGTCCGGATCGATCCGCAACCCGGCTCGTTTCGCCGGATCTCCCCCCGCCGGGGGATGGCACACCCGGATGGGAGCGGAGGAGGCCGCAGGAGATGTGGGGCGAGGCCCCACGACGGGTCGTCCTTCCGCGATCCCCCTACACCTCGAACTTCACCCCCTGCGCGAGCGGCAGCTCCGTCGTCCAGTTGATCGTGCACGTCTGCCGGCGCATGTACGCCTTCCAGGAGTCGGACCCCGCCTCTCGTCCGCCGCCGGTGTCCTTCTCCCCGCCGAACGCCCCCCCGATTTCCGCCCCCGAGGTCCCGATGTTCACGTTCGCGATCCCGCAGTCGCTCCCCTTGTGCGAGAGGAACGTCTCCGCCGAAATCACGTTCGTCGTGAAGATCGCGGACGAGAGACCCTGCGGCACCTCGTTCTGGATCGCGATCGCCTCGTCGAGCCCCTCGACCTCGTAGACATAGAGGATCGGCGCGAAGGTCTCCTCGTGCGGGGTCTTCATCTTGCGTGTCACCTTCACGAGGGTCGGCTCGACGAAGTGGCCGGGGCCGTCGAGCGCCTTCCCGCCGTAGAGGACCTCCCCTCCCTCCTTCTTCACCGCCTCGAGCGCTTTCCTCATGTCCTCGACCGCGCCGCGGTCGATCAGCGGTCCCATGAGGGTTTTCGGGTCGAGCGGATCCCCGATGCGCACCTCGGCGTACGCCTTCACCAACCTCTCCGTCAGCCCCGGGGCGATCCCCTTCTGGAGGAGAATCCTGCGCGTCGACGTGCACCGCTGGCCCGCCGTCCCCACCGCGCCGAAGAGGATCGCGCGGAGGGCGAGGTCGAGGTTGGCGTCGTCCATCACGATGATCGCGTTGTTCCCTCCGAGCTCGAGGAGCGAGCGCCCGAGCCGTTGCGACACGACCTCCGCGATCCGCCTTCCCATCCGGCACGAGCCGGTCGCCGAGATCAGGGGCACGCGACGGTCCGCGATCAGCCGCTCCCCGACGTCCGACCCGCGGCCGATCACGAGATTGAAGATGCCGGTGAGGCCGTTCCGTTCCATGACGGCGTTGCAGATCTTCTGCACCGCGACGGCGGTGAGCGGCGTTTTCGAGGACGGCTTCCAGATCATCGTGTCGCCGCAGACGGCCGCGATCGCCGCGTTCCAGGACCAGACGGCGACGGGAAAGTTGAACGCGCTCACGATCCCGATGGGGCCGAGGGGGTGCCACTGCTCGTACATCCGGTGCCCCGGGCGTTCCGAGTGCATCGTGAGCCCGTAGAGTTGTCTCGAAAGCCCCACCGCGAAGTCGCAGATGTCGATCATCTCCTGGACTTCCCCGAGCCCTTCCGAGAGGATCTTCCCCGCCTCGAGCGAGACGAGCTTCCCGAGCGGTTCCTTGGCGCGCCGCAGTTCCTCTCCGATTTGCCGCACGATCTCTCCCCGCTTCGGGGCCGGCATCATCCGGAACGTGAGGAACGCCTCCGAGGCCGCCTTTGCGACCGTCTCGTAGTCCTCCGCGGTCGCTTGCCGGACGGTTCCGAGCACCTCCCCCGTCGCCGGATTCACCGAGGAGAGCTCCGGTCCCTTCGTGTCGATCCACGTTCCGGTGCACGCTCCGGAACCGACGCTTCCGATCCCGAGCGCTTCGAGGACTTCCCTGGCGGGGTTTGCGGGCATGGCGGCCTCCTGAAATAGGGCCGCAGTGTAGCAACTCAGCGGGACAGATCCCGCAGCGCCTTCTCCGCCTGCTCGTAGGCCGACTCCGACGGCGGGAGGACGAATCGGATCTCTCCGCCCGCGCGGTCGGCGAGCTCGTCGGTGAGTACGAGCCGGCCCGCGAGGGAACGCGACGCGAGGACCTCGGTCTTCCCCCCCCGCCGCACGACGAGGACCGCCTCGACCCCGCCGAGGCGGGTCAAGAGATCCTCCGCCTGCTTCGACCCGGCGACGAGGAGGGCGGTGCTCGCGGCGTCGGCTCTCGCCCCGCTCTCCGCGATCGCGGTCGCCGAAAGGACGTCCGAGTCGGCGGGCCGCCCCGTTCGGGCGTCGAAGATGTGCGCAATTCTGGTCCCGTCGACGACGGCGGCGTTCTCGTACTGCCCCGAGGTCGCGACGATCCCGCCGTCGAGGTTGAGGTACGCGGCGAGGGCCCCCTTTCGCTCGGGGTCGCGGATTCCGATCTTCCAAGGCCCCCCGGCGGGCGGCGTTCCGAACACCAGGAGGTTCCCGCCGAGGTCGATCAGTCCCGCCTCGGCCTTCAAGGCGACGAGGCGTTCCCGCGCGAGGTCGAGCGCGCACCCTTTCCCGATCCCGCCGAGGTCGAGCTCCATCCCTTCGATCGGGAAACGGATCGAAGGGGTTCCCGTCTCCCGTCCGACCTTCCCCCAGCCGGTCACCGCGAGCGCCCGGGCGATCTCCTCATCCGTGGGGATGCGCGGCGACTTTGGCCGGAACCCCCAGAGGCGGACGAGGGGACCGACCGTCGGGTCGAAGGCGCCGTCGCTCGCCTCGGCGGCGTCGAAGGCGGCGTCGAGGCACGATCGAAGGATCGGGTCGGTCACCGACACCGCGCCGCGGTTCGCTTCCGCGTTGAGCTTCGCGAGGGCGCTCTCGTCCGACCAGTTGCTGAGCGCCCGGTCGGCTTCGTCGAAGGCGAGCCGCACCCCCTCGAGCGCCCGTTCCGCGCGCTTCGCTCGGGAGGCCCGGACCTTCGCCTCGGCGTAGGTCCCCATCACGGCCCAGCGCCGTTCTTTGTAAGGGGAGTCGGCGGCGTCGCCGTCGGAGAACGAAACGAGCGGGAGAATCGTGAGGAGGACGACGGCGCGCCGCATCGGCCTACGATACCCGGTTTCGGGCGAAACCGGTGCGGGACCGGCGGCCGGCGCGCCTCCACGGCCGGCCGCCGGCCGTGGGAGCGCTACCTGGCTCCCAGAAACCGGCCGACCGCTTCGCGCCAGGCCTCGTCGGAGAGCAGCTCGGCGGGGGACCCGGTCAGCTCTCCGCCGTCCGCGGCGGCCATGCCCAGCTGCTCCTCCAGGAAGTGGCGGTAGCGTTCGTTCTCTTCGCGAAGCCACTCGCGCGCGTCGTGCCCGCGGAGCGTTCCCTGGAGCGCGCCGTTGTCGGGCCGCACGCGCAGGAGCCACCCGCCTCGATACGGCTCGCGATGCAGGAGGCCGGGGTCCTCCGCGAGAAGGGCGTTCGCGCGCACGACCGTTCCGGCGAAGGGGGCCGGGATCGACGCGCAGTGCGCACCGCAGCGGATCGCGGCCATCGTCTCCCCCTTGGCGAGTCGGCTCCCCGGGGGCGGGAGTACGATCGACGTCTTCCCGGCGAGAAGCCGCTGCGCGAGGTCGTCGAGGCCGATCGTGAGGACGCCGCGGCGCCTGGCCCCGATCCACGCGTGGGAAAGAGTGTAGGCGAAGCCGGGTCGCCAGCGGATCCCTCCCGCGTCGGCCTCGCCGCGCCTCCTCAGCGCCAGCTCCCGGATCCCGTTCCAGCCGTAGACGGCGAGAAGGATCGGTATCGAGATCAACGCGAGCAGGCCGGCGAAGATCAGGAACCGGACGAGAAGACCTCCGAGAAGAATCGCGGTGTTCGTGGCGAACGTCTGGAGGGTTTCCATGACTTACCTCCGTTCCCCGTCGTCGAAGAAGAACTCACGCGCCACGGACCGGCGGAGATCCGCCGGAAGTTCGGCGGCATATCCGTGGAGCGCGATCCCGCCGTCGGCCAGCGCCGGGCCGAGCCCCGGGGCGAGCGTCTCGCGGAGACGTTGCCCGGCGTCCTCCAGGAAAACGCGGGCGGCGGAGCCGGAAAGAAGGTGGCGCGTGTCGCGCGCGAGATCGATCGCGCGCACCCGGAGGAGCCATCCCTCTCCGTATGGGTCCTTCGAAATGTCCCCGAGACTTTCGCCGTCCCGCCTCGCGGTCACGACCCCGGTCACGGGCGAGGTGATCGTCAGCGGGCCGCCGTCGCCCACGAGGGTCCAGGCCGGCTCTCCCTGCCGAACGACGGCGCCCGGAGGCGGGGCCTCGACCCGGTGGACCGAGCCCACGAACGCCCGGGCGAAGTCGTCGATCCCGACCAGGACCTCATTGCCCGAGGCGGGACGGATCCAGGCGTGGCCGGGGTGGAGCCGGATGCCGTCGGGCACCTGGAACCAGTCGCCGAGCGGCGCCGCGGCGCGCGCCGCCACGCGGCGCTTCGCGAGCGGCGGGGCGACGTAGCGCCAGAAGGGGACGAACAGGACGAGAAACGCCGCGGCGATGGCGTACTCGATCGTCTTCGCGCTCTGAATCTCGGAAAGCAGGCCCGATTCCATGGCTCCCTCAGCGTCCGGCGACGGGCGCCGACTTGGCGCCGAGCACCGGCATCCGGTTGACGATCCAACGAAACGCCACCACACCGGCGGTGACGATCGCGAGCGAAACCAGGAATTCCTGCCACGAAGGTACGTACCGCTTCGGCGCCTCCCAGGCGAACGCGATCACGGAGACGTTCAGGCGGTTGAGCACGACGCCGAGCACCCCCAGGATCGCGCCTGTCCGCACGACGCGCACGTTTTCGTTCCGCGCGCCCCAGGCCAGAACGAGGCTCGGGAGGAGGATGAAGCCGACGACCTCGAGGAGGAACCATGTTCCCCAGCCGGTCGCGAGCAGATTCCAGTGACCGCCGTCGGCGAGCCCCTGGAGCCTCAGGAAGAACAGGGCGAAGAGAACGATCGCGGCGGCGCGACCGAGGCCGATCGCGATCGCGTCGACGTCGACGTGCTTGCCGTGGTCGAGGCGATCGCGGAAGAGCCGGTGCGAGAGCCCGCTTTCGACGATGACCATCGTGAGCCCCGCCGCGATCGCCGAGACGAAGAAGAAGACGGGGATCAGCGGCGAGTACCACAGCGGATGGACGAGGTGCGGCGACATGAGGAAGAGCGAGCCGAGCGACGATTGGTGGAGGGTCGACAGAACGATGCCCAGGACGATCACCGCCATTTCGATCTTGTGCACCCACTTCTGGAGGACGGTCCACCCCATCCACTCGAAGAACGCGGGGAGGAACTCCAACGCCAGGACCGTCGTGTAGAGGAACACGCACCAGCCCACCTCGAACATCACCGAGGTCGGACCCCACTGGACGAAGATCGGGTACGGAATTCGCCAGGGCTGGCCGAGGTCGCACAGAAGGCCGATCACGGCGAGCAGGTATCCGAGAAACCCGGTGAGGATCGCGGCCCGCACGACCGGACGGAAGGTCTTGAGGCCGAACATGTATACGGCCGCGGCGAGGGTGAACCCGCCGGCTGCGAGCGCGACCCCGCACAGCATGTCGAAGCCGATCCACAGTCCCCACGGCACGTCTTGGGAGAGGTTCGTCACGGACCCCAGACCGAAGGCGAAGCGCCACGCGATCACGAGAAGGCCGGCGAGCAGGATCACCGCCGCGATCGCGTCGAAGGGGGTCGCCAGGCTCTTCACGTACTCCTTGAACGTCATGCCGAGGAAGAGGCGGTCGGCGAGGGTGGGCCGGGAGGCCCCCATCCTTCCGACGGCTGCGTCAGACATGATTCTCCTCCCTCTCCTCGATCGTTCCTTCGGCGTCGCGCGCCTTGGAGGCCGCGTACATCCCCATGAGGAGCGGCGGCCAGAGGGTGATGATCAGCGGAACGGCGCCGAGCGCGCCGCTCGTCAACTCGTACGACGGCCGATCCGAGACTCCCTCACGCAGGCCGGCCTCGTGGAACGGCCGATCCGACAGGTACAGCCACGACGTCCCGCCCGCCTCATGCTCGCCGTAAATCTCGTGCAAGTAGCGATCGGGCTCGAGGCGGATCCGCTCCCGCGCCTCGGCGAGAAGCTCGCCACGAGTCCCGAAGGTCAGGGCTCCCGTGGGACACGCCTCGACACAGGCGGGAAGCTTTCCTTCCGCCTGGCGCTCCGCGCAGAACGTGCACTTACGGACGAAGGGGATCGCCTCGTCGTACTGGTACTTCGGCACGCCGAAGGGGCAGGCGAGCATGCAGTAGCGGCAGCCGATGCACACCGACGGGTCGTAGGTCACGGGGCCGTCGGGTCGCTTGTCGAGCGCCCGGACCGGGCACGCCGAGGCGCAGGCCGGAACGAGGCAATGGAGACATTGGGTCTTCGCGAAGCGGTCCTCGCCGTCTCGGCCCTTCTCGGGGCCCCGGCGAACGACCGTGAACCGGTCGGGACCGGTGGTCCGCTCGCGATCAAAGACCTTCTCGTCGCCCAGGTCGTTCGGCTCGGGGAGGCCGTTCGCCTCGGCACAGGCGGCCTCGCACGACCGGCAACCGATGCACTTCGTGATGTCGACGAGAACCGCCTTCGAGCCCGCGAAGGCCTCGGCGCGATCTCGCTGGGTGCTCGCCGCGGCGCGGCCTGCGAGCCCGCCGGCTCCGATCGCCGCCGCTGCCTTGAAGAAGAAGCGCCGTCCGATCTTCACGGTTCCCTCACGCGTCCCGCCGCTCGACGGCGTCGAGGTGGCGCGCGACGAGCCACGAGCAGAGAATGATCCCGATTCCGACCCACGCCATCGCGAACGCGACCATGGCCATTACCTCCTCGCCTCCTTTCGATCGGACGCGGCCTCGCCCCGGAGGGCCGCTTCCGCCGCTCCCCGCACCATCTCTCGGTAGAGCGGGCATCGCTCGTGATCCGAGGTGGCGCACGGGCCGATGGACACGACCTGGTTCCTCGGGAGGAGTTTCTTGACGGGGCAGGCGTCGCAATAGAGCATCACGACTTCCCTCAGGAACGGGCAGATGTTCGAGGCGTCCATGGCAACCGTTGTCAGGGCAAGAGCGTTGCCAACGTCCGGCGACCCTCCGACGGCCGGCGGAAACCGCGTCGGCGGGGACTTTCGAAGCCTCGAGAGGCGGCGCGACGGCTTCCGCGACCGGCCTCCGGTGTTGTGGAAATCACCGTGGAAGGTGTGGAGCCCGCGTGGGGAGGACGTTCAAACTACTGAGCGGGCGCGCCTTCGCTCGAGTGTGGGGAAACTCCACGCTCCGTCGTGAAATTCAACGGCGGTCGGCCGGCTCCTGCTCGTCCTCGCGCTTGAGATCGTACTTCCGGATCTTCGCGTAGAGCGTCGCTCGGTCGATCCCCAGGACGCGGGCCGCCTGGCTCACGTTCCCCCCCGCCTGGCGCAGGACGGCAGCGACGTGCCGCCGCTCCATCTCCTCGAGGGAAAGCGGGTTCCCGGCGACCGACTGCCCCCCACCGAGGTCCCCGAGGTGCTCGGGACGGAGGACCGCGCCGTGGGCGAGGACGATCCCGCGCTCGAGGACGTTCCGCAGTTCCCTCACGTTTCCCGGCCAGTCGTGGGCGAGGAGGCGAGCCATCGCCTCGTCCGAGACCTCCTCGATCCGCTTTCCGGTCTCGACGGCGAGCCGTTCGAGCAGGTGGTCGACGAGGAGGGGGATGTCCTCCTTGCGGTCTCGGAGCGGGGGAATCGTCAGGGGGATGACGTTCAGCCGGTAGTAGAGGTCCTTCCGGAACGTCCCCTCCTCGACCATCCGGGCGAGGTCCCGGTTCGTCGCCGCGACGACACGGACATCGACCGGGATCGAGGCGGTTCCGCCGACCCGGGTCACCCGCCGCTCCTCGAGGACCCGGAGGAGGTCGAGCTGGAGCTTGGCGCTGATGTCTCCGATCTCGTCGAGGAAGAGCGTCCCTCGATCGGCGGCCTCGAACTTCCCCATGTGGCGGGTGTTCGCCCCCGTGAACGCCCCACGCTCGTGCCCGAAGAGCTCGGATTCCAGGAGGGTCTCGGTGAGTGCGGCGCAGGAGACGGCCACGAACGGGCCCGAAGCCCGGTCGCTCTCCGCGTGGATCGCCCGCGCGAGGAGGTCCTTTCCCGTCCCGCTCTCCCCCAGGATCAGGACCGTCGACGCGCTCTTCGCCGCGGCCCGCGCGAGCTCGAAGACCGAGTGCATCGACGGGCTCTTGCTGACCATGTCCCGGAAGGTGTACTCCCGCTTCAGGACCTTCCGGAGGATCAGGTTTTCCCGCCGAAGCGACTGCTGCGAGACGATCTTTTCCACCATGAAGCTCATCTCCTCGGGATCGAAGGGCTTCATGAGGTAGTCGTACGCCCCGAGCTTGATCGCGCGGACCGCCGTGTCGACGGTGGCGTAGGCCGTCATGATCACGACGGCGACCTGCGGCTGGATCTTCTTGGCCTCCTCGAGCACGGCGAGGCCGTCCATCGGGAGCATCTTGAGGTCGACGAGCATGACCGCCCAGGGCTCGCCCTCCCGCAGCATCTGGAGGGCGGTGGGACCGTCGGGGGCGGTCGCCACCGTGAAGCCGTCCTTCTTGAGCCAGCCCGAGAGGGACTCCCGGACGATCTCCTCGTCGTCGACGATGAGGATCCGCAGGTTCTTTCGACTCATCGGCTCACCTCGTCCGAAGTCTGGCTTCCTCGTAGAGCAGCTGGCAGTCCTCGCACAGCCCCTCTCCCTTCGCGTCGATCTCGGCCACGCCGGGGGATCGCGACATCGCGCACCCGTGGTTCCCGCAGTGGACGAGCCCCCAGGCGTGGCCGAGCTCGTGCACCGCCTCCTTGCGCAAACGCGCGAGCAGGAGTCGGTCGCCCCCGCCCCCCCCCCCCGCCCGCCCGTCGAGCTGCGCTTCTCCGAAGACGAAGGTCAAGATCGGCAGGAAGAGGTCCACGTCGGTCAGTCCGAGGAGCTTGCTCTCTCCGTCCGGATGCCGTTCGGCGAGCCACTTCAGAATCGCCCCCGATTCCCACTGACCGCGCCGTCGGTCGAGAGCCGTCGTGGGACGCTCGCGTTCGACGTGGACCCCGACCGGCGGACCGAAGACCTTCTCCAGATGGTCGTGCACCTCCGCGAGGATCTCCGGATCCGCGGGGCCGGCTCCAATCCAGCACACGAGAATGCCCTTCATGGGTCACAGCGCCCTCTCCAGGGGGGAGGCCGAGCCGGGCGACCCGCCGAACGGGACGCCGGCTTCCGAGGACTCGGTCCGCAGGACCGGAAAACGCATCCGGACCGTCGTCCCCTCCCCCTTGCGGCTCGTCACCTGGAGATCTCCGCCGATGCCGCGCACGATCCCGTACACCACCGAAAGACCGAGACCGGTCCCGCGCTCCTTCGTCGTGAAAAACGGATCGAAGATCTTCGTGAGATCGGCCTCGTCGATCCCGACGCCGTTGTCGGCGATCACGACCTCGACGGTCGAGTCGTTCTTCAGCATCGTGGAGGAAACCTTGAGGACCCCTCCGGGCTTCATCGCCTCACAGGCGTTGAGAAGAACGTTCACGAAGGCCTGACGCAGCTGGCCGAAGTCGGCCTCGACCAGCGGTCGACCCTCGAGCGACTTCTCGATCGTGACTCCCTGAAGGGCGATCTGGTGGTCGACGAGGGCGAGCGACTCCTCGAGGGCGGCGTAGAGGTCGACGTCGCGCAGGGTCGGTGGGCGCTGCCGCGCGAAATCGAGGAGGTTTCTCACGATCGCGCTGCACCGCTCGGTCTCCCGTTGCACCAGTCGGAGCCGGGAGATGCACTCGGCCCGGGAGGCCTCGTCCATTTCCGCGTCCTCGAGGTCACGGATCAGGAGCTTGCTGAAGGTGAGAATCCCGGCGAGCGGATTGTTGATCTCGTGCGCGATCGAGGCGGAGAGCTTGCCGAGCGACGCGAGCTTCTCCCCCTGGATCAGCTGTGCCTGCGCGTTCCGGAGCGCTTGGGTCCGATCCTCCACCTGCTTCTCGAGGCCCGACATGAGACCGATGATCTCCTTCCGCGCGTCGAGGAGGGATGTTCGCATCGACTCGAACGACTCCGCGAGGAGGCCGAGCTCGTCGTCTCGATGGGGGGTGATCGGCTGGTCGAGGCGGCCCCGTGCGATGTCGCGCGTCGCCGCCACGAGAGCGCGGACCGGCTTCACGAGGAGGCGTCGCTCGGCGTACGCCACGGCCCACGTGAGCGCGAGGGTGACCGCGATGCCCAAGCCCAGAAGGGTTCTGCGCAGGGCGGCGAGGTCCGCGTCGACCTTCGCCAGGGAAACCTGGACGTCGACCACCCCCAGCACCCCCTGAGCCTCGACGGAGGCGTGGCAGCCGGCTCCGCCGCACGACGGTTCGTTGTAGATCGGGGTGATCAGACCGAGAACCCGCTCCGTTTCGAGGCGGTCGATCCGGGCCCGCTCCGGCAGGTCGAGCCGCGTGGCCGGACGGGCGCCGGAATGGCACTGCGCGCAGGACTGCGACTGCATCGAGACCAGAGTCCCGACCTCGGCCCGATCGGTCGAAAACGTGACGAGCCCCTCCTTGTTGAACAGGCGGACCGAGTGCACGTCCTCGACGCGCCCCACCTCGTCCATGACGGCGTACGCCTCGTCCTTACGGCCGCGGAGCATCTGGTCGTGGGTGCTCTGGACGATGGCGCCCGAGAAGAGCGCCGCCCCCTCGACGGCCTGATCCACGAGGTGCCCCTCGAGGACCCGGGCGCCGATCACGCCGAGGATCGCGAAGGCTCCGATCGTCGAGGCCGCGACGAGGAGCATGAGGCGGGTCCCCAGTCGGCGGCTCCATCGGGGCAATCCGATCTGCGTCCGACCGGCGTCTCCGCGGGGCGCCTCCGGTTCGTGCTCGCTCACGAGGTGCGCGCTCCCGTCGGCTCCCGGGCCGGGGCGCGGGACCTCCGCCGCGGGAGCTTCGAGTACGGACCGCGTCGGGCCGCGGTCAGAACCTCACGGTAGTGCCCGGCGCCGCAGGGTGTCAAGGGAAGTGCGGTACAGTCGGACCGTGCACGCCCCGGCCGTTCTGACCGACATCCTCGTCATCCTCGTCGCCGGGGTCCTCATCGCGCTCGCCTTCCACCGACTTCGCCTGCCGGTCCTCGTCGGCTACGTCGTCGCCGGGGTCGCCCTCGGTCCGTTCGGGCTCGGTCTCGTGCGCGGCGCGGAAGACGTCGCCGTCCTGTCCGAGATCGGAGTCGTCCTGCTCCTGTTCACGATCGGGATCGAGTTCTCGCTCGCGAAGCTCCTCGAGGCGCGCCGCTCGGTCCTCGTCGCGGGTCCGATGCAGACGTTCGGGACGCTCGCCGTCGGGGCAGCGATCGCGTTCTCTCTCGGCCGCCCCGGCGCGGAGGCCGCCGTCTGGGGAGCGCTCTTCGCGCTCTCGAGCACGGCGATCCCCCTTCGCATCCTGCAGCGGCACGCGGAGATGGACAGCCCCCACGGCCGCACCGCGCTCGGAATCGCCGTTTTCCAGGATCTGGCCGTCGTGCCGATCATGATCTTCCTCCCCATCCTCGCGGAAGCCGGCCGCTCTGCCTCGGCGGCGTGGGTCCGGCCCCTCCTGACGGGAGCGGCCGCGGTCGCGGGAATCGTCCTTCTCGCACGGTATGCGATCCCGCGGATTCTCCTCCGGGTCGCCCGCACGCGCGACCGCGAGGTCTTCCTTCTGAGCGTCATCGCCCTCGGCCTCGCCGTCGCGTGGGCGGGGTCCGCGCTCGGTCTCTCCCTCGCGATCGGGGCCTTCCTCGCGGGACTCATCCTCTCGGAGTCCGACTACGGGCATCAGGCGTTGGCGAGCCTTCTCCCCTTCCGCGACGTTTTTCTCTCGATCTTCTTCGTTTCCGTCGGGATGTCGCTCGATCTTCGGGTCGCGGCGGAGCACCCGCTCCTGGTCTCCGTGGGGGCCCTTCTGGTCGTTCTCGCGAAGGCGGCGCTCGCGGGAATCGCGGGAAGCGCGATCGGCCTGCCGATCCGCGCGGCGGTGTTGACCGGTCTCACCCTCGGCAACATCGGCGAGTTCTCCCTCGTCGTCGGCCGCGAAGCCGCTTCGCTCGGCGTCCTCGCGTAGACCGAGGCGCAGGTCTTCCTGACCGTCGCCGTCGCGACCATGGCGCTCGCGCCTCTCGTGATGGCGATCGGGCCCCGGCTCGCGGACGCACTGGGGGCCGCCGCGTCGCGGCGACCGGCGGAGAGGGACGGAAAGGAACCCACCGACGACGCGTGCCCTCTC
>CAZVOE010000026.1:0-32131 GCA_964628935.1 uncultured Acidobacteriota bacterium | reverse complement strand
GGCCTCACGAGCCCCGGCCCGAGGCGCGTCGGTCCCCGTCTCCGGAGACGCGCTCGCCGACCGCCCCTTCGCGGACGAGGAGATCGACCACCTCGTCGAGGAAGTGGATGCCTATTCCCCGCCGCCCGGCGAGGAGCCATCGGCGGTCTGGATCGGGGAGCCGGGGGAGGGAGAAACCCCTCCCCTCACGATCGCCGACGGCGAACCCTCCCCTTTCGCGACGCCGGACTCGGCGTTCGGATCGACCCTGCCCCTCGAGGATTACGCGCCGGCCGGAGAAGTGCGGGAACGAGACGTCCCTCCGCCCGCCGACGTCGAGACGGAAGCGGTCTTTCCCGACCGCACGGGGGGCGATCTCCCGCCGTTCGAACTCGATCGGGGATTCGATCCGGAGTGGCCGCGCGCCGAGAGCTGGAGCGCGCCGCCCGCGGATGCCCCTGCGGCTTCTCGGGCGTTCGATCCCCCCCCTCCTGCGCCGTTCGTGCCGGAGCCGGAGGTGGCGGAGGTCTCCGAGCCCGAGAGCGGAGGGGACGGCGTTTACCTCAACGAGGTGGCCGACGAGGCGGAGATTTTCGACGATCCCGGTCTCGAGGTGGCGAGTCTCGCCGCCGGAGAGGCGCGCGACATCATCGTCCCGGTGGAGATCCGCTCGGGGGCCGGGAAGCGCCGCTTCAAGTTGAGCGTGCGTCTCCGGCTCGATCCCGTGGACGGGGACTGACGTCTCGCCGGAGGCGCGCTTCGAGGGGGCGGGTTACCCTGAACGGATGAGGCGCTGTCTCGCCACGGGCTTCCTGGGATGGATCGTCGCCGTTCCTGCGGCGGCGGGGGGGGATCGCAACCTCTGGGAGTGGATGAACGTCGCTCCCATCGTCACGCTCCTCGAGGTCCGCGAGCGGGACGGGGGGGAGACGCTCGCCAACGTCGAGCGGGTTTTTCACGGGCAGATCGAGCCGCGCACGACGATCGCGCTCGATGTCCGGGGGGCGAATCGCGAGCGTGCCGGAGGCGCACCCGCGCTCTCGCTCCGAGAGGGTGGCATGTACCTCGCCCTTCTCGAACCCGCCGAGAGGCGGAGGAACCGTGACAAGGGGCCGCTGTACCGCCTCGTCCGCGGGGTGGACGGAGTGCGCGAGATCCCCGCGGAGGGCGCGCTCGCGTGGATCGACGCCGCCGCCCGGATCGCCGCGATCCGAGCGCTCGAAAATGACCTTCTCGTCTGGGAGGCCCTCGGGTCCCTGCTCGCGGACCCCAATCCGATCCTGATGCGAACCGGTCTCGACGCCCACGCGGTGTTCGACCGAGGCGACTCTTCGCTGTTTCCGTCCCTCGTTCCGCTCCTCTCGCACCCGGCGCCCGACGTCCGGGCGGAGGCCGCCGCCGTTTCCGCCATCTGCCTCCGGCGAGAACCCGCGGCCGCGGGGGAGGACGCGGGGCGGGACGTCGTGCTCCGACTGATCGCTCTCGCGCGGCGCGACGGCGACCTCGCGGTGCGGATCGCCGCCACGCGCGCCCTCGCGGAGGTTCGAGACGCCTCCGTCGGGCAAGTGCTGGCGGAAGTGGCGGCGGAGGACCCGGAGCAGGACGTTCGCTTCGAGGCGGAACGGCTGCTCGTCGAGCGGGCATCGGGGGGCCCCCGCGAGCGCGATTGACGTGGTGACCGCCGCATTCCTACCATGCGGCGGTTCTCGAATTGGGGGAGTCGACACATGGCGGTGCACCCGTTCCAGAATTTCATGGTGCGCTACGGTGCCGGGGAGCGGATCTTCACCGAAGGCGATCTCGGCACCACGATGTACATCGTCCAGTCCGGAAAGGTCCGGTTGTTTCGCATGGTCGATGCGCAAAAGCGCGTGCACGGCGTCATGGAGAAGGGGGACTTCTTCGGGGAGATGTCGATCCTCGAGGGGCTCCCCAGGACCCTCTCGGCGGAGGCCGTCGAGGACTCCGAGCTGATCGAGATCAACAGCATGACGTTCGACAAGATGATCAAGGGGAACATCGAGATCGCGATCCGGATGCTCCGGAAGCTCTCGATTCGGCTTCGCGAGTCGGAGCAGAAGATCGAAGCCCTCCAGGCGCTCGGCTCCGTGGGAACTCCCGCGCCGAGACTGTCGGTGCCCCCCCGTCCCCGCGTGATCGCCGCCGCCGGCGATGGGCCGCGCCTCGAGGTGGAGGGAGAGAACACGTCGTTCGCCCTCTCCACGGAGGAGACCCTGATCGGGCGGTTCGACCCCGTCACCGAGTTGCGTCCCGACGTCGACCTGACGCAGGTCGATCTCAAGAGGAGCGTGTCCCGGCGCCACGCGCGCCTGTTCCGAACCGAGGACGGGTGGTTCCTGACGGAGGAGGTCGGGGCGCTCAACGGAACGTTCGTGAACAACGAGAGACTCGTCACTGGCCGCGCCCATCCGGTGCACGACGGAGATCGGATCGGGGTGGGAATGGTGAAGATGGTGTTCCGCACGTGACACGGTGGAGCTCGAGCGGAGCCGCCGTCCTCGCTCTCGCGTTGGTCGGGGCGGGGATCGGCGCGTCGCACGCGGGGGAGGGCGTCCCGTGGACGGTGCGGGCCGATGTCCGCTGGGCGGACGGCCACGGAACCGAGGCGGTGCGCGAGGCCGTGGAGCGGGCCGCCGTGCAGGCGGCGAACGAGGCGGGGTGCGTTCTTGAGGTGCGCGTCGATCCGCCCGGTGAGGCGGACCTTCTCTGGACCGTTCTCCTCGTCGAGCTCGAGGAGGAGACCGTTTACGAAGACTCGATCTACGGTGTCCAGACGCCCGGAGAACCCGGGAAGGACCTTCTGCGCACGGCGCACTTGCGGATCCACCTCGTCTCGCAGGTCTCGCGAAGCTCCGGGGATGCCCCGGAGCGCGCGCGGCAGATCCACGTCGAGGATTCGAGGCGCCCCCGCGTCTCGGGGGAAGATCCATCGGAACAGCTTCGATCCGATGTCCTCCGCCGCGTCCGAGGGGAGCTCGCGAAGGCGCTCTGCCGGAGCGCGGAACGACTCTGGCGGAAGCGGGAGTCGTCCGGCGATCGTTGACCCGTCCCCCGTCGCGTGTTAGTGTTCGCGCGCTTTTCGACCGGACTCCCGCACCTCGGTGCTCCATGATGTCGATCGATCGTCTCCGCGCCAGGTCATCAGGGCCACACCGGTGGACCCATTGAGCGGTGCGGAGGCGTACCGGTTCCGGGTGGCCGGCTTCGAGGGTCCCCTCGACCTCCTCCTCCATCTCGTCCGGGTCAACGAGCTCGACATCCTCGACCTTCCGATCGTCGAGATCGCGCGGCAGTACCAGGAGTACCTCGACCTGATGCGCGAGATGAACCTCGAGGTGGCCGGCGAGTACTTGGTGATGGCGGCGACTCTCCTCCACATCAAGTCCCGCATGCTCCTCCCCGCCGACCCCGGCGCCGGCGAGGAGGGAGGCCCATCGGTCGACCCGCGGGCCGAACTCGCGCAGCAGCTTCTGGAGCACCAGAAGTACCGGCAGGCGGCCGAGAACCTCCAGGCGATGGAGAGCGTTCGCAGTCTGATTTGGACCCGCGAAGGGCGCGTCCCGGCCGACTTCGCCGGGGAAGAGGTGCTTCTCGTCGACCTTTACGACGTGCTGTCCGCCTTTCGCAAGCTGCTCGCCCGCCTCGGGGAAGAAGCCCGGATCCAGCTGCGGCGCGACGACGTCTCGGTCGCGGACAAGATCGGCTGGCTCGCGACTCTCCTCGAAGAACGGGGATCGGTCGACCTACTCGCGCTCTTCGAAGACGTTCCCGACCGGATCCAACGGATCGCCACGTTCCTGGCGGTCCTCGAGATGGTCCGGCTCCGGATGATCGTCGCCTACCAACGCGAACCGCTCTCCGAGATCCGCATCGCGCTGCGTTCCGACTCGACGATCGACGAGACGCCGGCGCCGACAACGGAGGAAGTCCCGTGACTCGATCGGACGAGGCCGGTACGACGCCCCTCGATTCCGCCGCGCTCGAAGCCGCCGTGGAGGCCGTCCTCTTCGCCGCGGGGGAGCCGGTGGCGCCGAAGGAGATCGCCGCGGCCTTCGAGTCCGTCGGCGAGGACGAGGTCGTTCGGAGCCTCCAGTCGTTGCAATCTCGCTTCGAGCGGACCGGGGCCGGAATCGCGATCGAGCGGGTGGCGGGTGCGTACCGCCTCGTCACACGCGCCGACGTCGGCCCCTGGGTCCGGAAGTTCTTCCGCCAGCGCAACCGGGCGCGCCTGTCGCACGCGGCCCTCGAGACCCTCGCGATCGTCGCCTACCGGCAGCCCGTGACCGCGCCGGAGATCCAGGCGATCCGGGGGGTCGATCCCACGGGCGCCCTCAAGAGCCTCCTCGACAAGAAGCTCGTCCGGATCCTCGGCCGGAAGAAGGTGGTCGGAAATCCGCTGCTTTACGGGACGTCGAAGCAGTTCCTGCTCCACTTCGGCCTCGACCGTCTCGAAGATCTCCCCTCGATCGACGAGTTCGAAGAGTTCCTCGGCGAGATCGACGGCGCCCCCCACCCGTTGTTCGGCGGGGCCCCCGCCACGGATCCCGGCGAGAGGGAGCCCGAGCGCTCCGGCGAGGACCCTTGAAAGTCCGGCTTCAGAAAGTGCTCGCCGCAGCGGGGGTGGCCTCGCGCCGCGCGGCGGAGCGCCTCATTCGCGAGGGTCGGGTGGAAGTGAACGGGCGGGTTGTCCGGGAGATGGGAACGAAGGTCGACCCGAGGGCCGACGCCGTCCGCGTGAACGGCAGGCGCCTCACGATCCGGCCCGCCGCGCCCTGCTATTTCATGCTCCACAAGCCGAGGGGCGTCGTGACGACCCTGTCCGACCCGGAGGGACGGCCGACCGTGAGGGAGCTCCTCCCACGCGTTCGCACCCGCCTCTTTCCCGTCGGTCGCCTCGACTACGACACGGAGGGCCTTCTTCTCCTCACGGACGACGGGTTTCTCGCGCGCGACCTGATGCACCCGCGCACCGGCGTCCTCAAGACCTATCTCGCGAAGGTGCGCGGTCGCCCCACCCGGGAGGCGCTCGACCGCCTCGAGTCCGGAATCATGCTCGACGGGAGAAGGACGCTGCCCGCGCGAGCGAGGCTCGTCCGGGACGCGCCGAACGCCTGGGTCGAGATCCGGATTGTGGAGGGGCGCAATCGGCAGGTCCGGAGGATGCTCGAAGCGGTGGGACACCCCGTCCAGCGCCTGCGCAGGACCGGCTACGCCGGGATCCTTCTCGGAAACCTCCCGCAGGGACAGAGCCGGCACCTGACGCCGGCCGAGGTGGAACGCCTTCGCCGCGCGGTCGAACCCGCGCCGATCGCACCGGCCCGCCGAAGCGACAACCCGCGCTAATTCGCTGAAAACGCGCCGGTTCTTGACACGGTTCCGCCGGCTCCGCTAGAGTGGCCGCTTGGCCCGAGCGCCAATCGCGTCCCAGGAGGTTCGATTCCGAGCATGAGCAACGAAACACAGTCCACCGACCCCAATCTCGCCGCGTCGGCGACCCACGACGAATTCGACGACCTCGACTTCGGCAAGGCCCTCGAACAGTGGGAAAGCCGTCTCAAGTCTCTCAAGGAGGGGGACGTCGTCACGGGGCGGGTCGTCAAGATCCTCGAAAAGGAGGTCATCGTCGACATCGGCTACAAGTCCGAGGGGGTCATCGACATCGAGGAGGTGAAGGGTCCCGACGGAAGCGTCTCCGTGAAGGAAGGGGATCCGGTGGAGGTCCTCCTCGAAAAGACGGAGAACGCCGACGGCTACGTCGTGCTCTCGAAGGAAAAGGCCGAGAAGATGAAGGTCTGGGACGAGGTGGAGCGCGCGTTCGAGACGGGTGAGCCCGTCGTCGGCCGGGTGCTCGACCGGATCAAGGGCGGGCTCAAGGTCGACATCGGCGTGCCGGCGTTCCTCCCGGGATCGCTCGTCGACGTTCGCCCCGTGCGGAACCTCGAGAGCCTGAGAGGGCTCGAGTTCCGGATGCGGGTCATCAAGGTGAACAAGCGCCGGGGGAACATCGTCCTTTCCCGCAAAGCGATTCTCGAGGAGGAGAACGCCGAGAAGAAGAAGAAGACGCTCGCCGATCTCGAGGAAGGAAAGATCTTCCGAGGAACGGTCAAGAACCTCACCGAATACGGAGCGTTCGTCGACCTCGGCGGGATCGACG
The DNA here is from genome assembly GCA_964628935.1 of uncultured Acidobacteriota bacterium. Classification (GTDB taxonomy): domain Bacteria; phylum Acidobacteriota; class Polarisedimenticolia; order Polarisedimenticolales; family DASRJG01; genus CAYLHQ01. Next base: position 25,977 of record CAZVOE010000026.1, on the reverse strand, counting down.
GACTCCTCCACATCACCGACATGTCCTGGGGACGGCTCGGCCATCCGTCGGAGAAGTTCCAGATCGGGGACGAGGTCGACGTCGTGGTCCTGAAGTTCGACGCGGAGCGCGAACGCGTTTCGCTCGGATTCAAGCAGCTGCAGGACGATCCGTGGGAGACCGCGGCCGCCAAGTACCCCCCCCACTCCCGCATCCGCGGGAAAGTCGTGAGTCTGACCGACTACGGGGCGTTCATCGAGGTGGAAGACGGCATCGAAGGTCTCGTCCATGTTTCCGAGATGTCCTGGACGAAGCGCGTGAAGCACCCGTCGCAGATCCTGAACATCGGAGACTGGGTCGAGTGCGTGGTGCTCGAGATCGACCAAGAGGGGAGGCGGCTCTCGCTCGGCCTCAAGCAGACGGAGCCCAACCCGTGGGACCTCATCGACACGAAGTATCGGGTCAACGACACGATCAAAGGGATCGTCCGGAACATCACCGATTTCGGGGCGTTCATCGAGGTCGAGGAAGGGATCGACGGGCTCGTCCACATCTCCGACATGTCCTGGACGCGACGGATCAAGCACCCCTCCGAGGTCCTGAAGAAGGGGGATGAAGTCGAGGCGGTCATCCTGAAGATCGATTCGGAGAACCAGCGCCTGTCCCTCGGGATGAAACAGTTGCAGCCGAACGTTCTCGAGGACTTCTTCCGAAGCCACGGGGTGGGGGACATTCTCAACGGGAAGATCGTCCGCCTGACGGAATTCGGCGCCTTCGTCGAGCTGTTCGAAGGGGTCGAGGGCCTCGTCCACATCTCGGAGATGGCGAAGGACCGGGTCGAGAAGCCCGAGGACCTGTTCGCGGTCGATCAGGAGGTGCGAGTCAAGATCATCAAGATCGATCCCGTGGAGAAGAAGATCGGGCTTTCGATCAAGGCGGCCGAAGGGGAACCGGAGGAGGGATCCCTCCGCGAGTACCGCGCCCGTCAAGCCGAGACCGGGGACGGAAGCGCTACGCTCGGCGACCTCCTGAGCCGCGGCGGCGCCCGTCCCGACGACGGGGATGAGCCCCGTTAGCCCGAGGGAGGCGCATGACGAAGGCCGATCTCGTCGAGGAGGTGATCCGGGCCGCCGGGCTCAGCAAGCGCGAGGCGGAGACCGTGGTCCACACTGTCTTCCTCCAGATCACGGAGGCGCTCCGTCACGACGACAAGATCGAGCTGCGTGGATTCGGGAGCTTCCGGATCCGCCGTCGACGTTCCCGCCTCGGGCGCAATCCGAAGACGGGGGACAAGGTCGATGTGCCGTCGAAGCGGATTCCCTACTTCAAGCCCGGAAAGGAACTGAAGGACCTGATCAATCAGTCGGACGAGGTCGATTCCCCCGCCGTCACCGGGGGGGAAGTCTAGCGCGCGGGTCGTGGATCGTCTCTTTCGACCCTGGCGGTACGCATACGTCGCTCGGGAGCGCGGCGACGGGGAATGCGTCCTTTGCGAGATCGCCGAGAGCCCATCCGAGGAGGACGCGAAGCGCTGGGTGTTGTTCCGGGGCCGGCACCACTTCGTCGTCCTCAACATCTACCCGTACAACAGCGGGCACCTGATGGTCGTTCCCTTCCTCCACGCCGCTCGCCTCGAGGACCTGTCGTCGGAGGCGCTCGCCGAGTTGGCGCTCCTCGCCGCGCGGACGGAACGCGTCCTCCGCGACGCCTACCGTCCCGACGGGATGAACCTCGGCATGAACCTCGGCGCCGCGGCAGGGGCCGGGATCGACGGGCATCTCCACCTCCATGTCGTCCCTCGCTGGACCGGCGACACGAACTTCATGACGGTGGCGGGGGAATCGCGCGTGCTGCCGGAATCCGTCGAGGATACCTGGAGGAGACTCGATGGCCGTTTCTGACCCCTCCCACGTTCCGCCCCCCGCCGGCCGATACTGGGTGGAGACGTGGGGCTGCCAGATGAACGTGCACGACGCCGAGAAGATCGCGGGAGCGCTCCGCCTGCACGGCTATCGGCCGGCGGTGTCCCCGGAGGCGGCCGACGTCATCCTCCTGAATACCTGCGCGATCCGGGAGAAAGCCCAGGAAAAGGTCTTCGACGAACTCGGACGACTCCGGGAGATCAAGGAGCGCAGGCCGGAGGTCGTGCTCGGCGTCTGCGGGTGCGTCGCGCAGCAGGAAGGGGAGGAGATTTTCCGCCGGGCTCCTCACGTCGATGTGGTCGTGGGCCCGAGGTCGACCGGGACCCTGCCGCTCCTCGTGAATCGCCTCCGCAGCGGCGACCGTTCGGCGCACCACGCGTGCGACGTCGAGATCCGCGACGACTCGATCCACTTTCCGTTCGACCAGATCCACCGGGAGGGGCTCGGAGCGGGGAAGGCGTTCGTCACCGTGATCGAGGGCTGCAACCACCGCTGCACGTACTGCGTCGTGCCAAAGACCCGGGGACGCGAGATCTCGCGAGACTTCGACGACGTCCTCTCCGAAGTGCGCCACCTCGCGAAACGCGGAGTGCGCGAGATCGAGTTTCTCGGCCAGACCGTGAACGCCTACCGGGACGGGCGGGGCCGCACGTTGGGGGATCTACTGATCGCGGCCGCGGAGGTCGACGGGATCGCGCGGTTGCGCTTCACGACCTCCCACCCGGCCCAGATGACCGACCGCCTGCTCGACGCCATGGCCCGGGCCCGCCCGATCCTCTGCCCCTACCTCCACCTTCCAGTTCAGTCGGGATCGTCCCGGATTCTCGCCGCGATGCGCCGGGGTTACGATCGCGAGGAATACCTCGGCCGCGTCGCCGCGCTCCGCGAGCGCATCGAAGAGATCTCCCTCGGAACGGACGTCATCGTCGGATTCCCGTCGGAAAGCGAGGCCGACTTCGAAGCGACGCTCGCCCTCCTCCGCGAGGTCGCGTTCGATACCGTGTACTCGTTCGCCTACTCGCCTCGCCGCGGGACGCGAGCCTACGAAGCAGCCGACGACGTACCGGGACCCGTGAAACTCGAGCGTCTCGCCCGGCTCCAGTCGCTCCAGCGGGAGATCCAGGAGCGCCGGATGGCCCGCTGGATCGGGCAAACGGTGGAGGTCCTCGTGGAGGGTGCCGACAAGCGAGGAACCGGGCTCCGCACGGGACGAACTCCGGAGTCCCGGGTCGTCAACTTCGCCGGAGAGGCCGCCCCGGGGGAACTCCGTCGCGTCCGGATCGAGCAGGCGAGCGCCTACTCGCTCCGCGGGGTCTTGGTTCCCGTCCCCGCGGCTTGACCCTCCGAAACGCGGGGGGGTATATTCACGGCCCTTCTTCGGGTTCGGGAGTCCTGCCGATGGCGCTTGAGATGAAAATCCGCGGGCTCATGATCGACCCCGTGACGAACATGCCGATCGTCGTCCTCCGGGACCCCCAAACGGAGACGGTCCTCCCGATCTGGGTCGGGGTCTTCGAGGCGAACGCGATCGCCACGCAGCTCGAGAAGATCGTCTCCCCACGCCCGATGACCCATGATCTCCTCTGCGATGCGATCTCCTCTCTCGGGGGAAAGGTCGAGCGCGTGGTGATCACCGACCTCCGGGAAAACACCTTTTACGCCACCATTCACGTGCACCGAAACGGCGATCGTCTCGAAATCGATTCCCGACCGAGTGACGCCATGGCGGTCGCGATCCGGGTCGGGGCTCCGATCTTTGTCGAGGAGACCGTGATCGAACGTTCACGGGCCGGTCGAGACAGCGCCGACCCGGACCCGAGCGAGCAGCTCCGGCGCTGGCTCGAGCAGGTCGATCCGGAGGAGCTCGGGAAGTACCCGATGTAGCCCACCGCGGCGTCGCAGCAATTCTGTTGCATCAGAAAAGTTCATGCCGACGCTTTCGTCGGCGTTGACTTGGGCACCGAGGACGGCTACACTCCGCCCGCCTGCCGCGGTACCCCCAACATCTCGGGGTTCCGGCGCGAGTCCCATCCACACCAAGGGGTGCCTCTGCGGCAGCGGGAGGGTGAGTGGGTGCCTGCCTGGATCATCGCGGTCGCGAACCAAAAAGGGGGCGTCGGGAAGACCACGACAGCGATCAACCTCGCCGCGGCTCTCGCACAGAAGAAACTGAGGACCCTGCTCGTCGATCTCGATCCACAGGGAAACGCGACCATCTCCTTCCTCGAACCGGCGTCGGTGGAAAAGTCCTCCTACGAGTTGATGACCGATCCTTCCGTACCGGCCGTCGAGTTGATCCATCCGACGGCCGACCCAAATCTCGACGTGATCGGCTCGCGAATCGCGCTCGCCAAGGCCGAGGTCAAACTGGCAGGGGAGTTCGACAGCCATTTCCGGCTCAAGGACAAGCTCGAGGCGATCCGTGGCCGCTACGAGTACATCGTCGTAGACACCCCCCCGACCCTCGGCGTCTTGACCGTGAACGCGCTGGTCGCGGCAACCCACCTGCTCGTCCCGATTCAGTCTTCCTACTACGCCCTCGAGGGCACGGACGATCTTCTCGAGACGTACGAGAAGATTCGCTCCCGCCCGAACCCGGACCTTCGCTTCCTCGGCGTGGTCATCACGCTCCACGACCGGCGCACAATCCTCGCCCGAGACATCAAGCGGCAAATTCGGGAGGTTTTCGGGGACAAGGTGTTTCGCACGACGATCTCGAAGAGCGTTCGACTCGAAGAAAGCCCAGCCTACCGTCAGAGCATATTCACTTTTGCGCCCAACTCGTCGGGCGCCGTCGAGTATTACAGCCTTTCCGAGGAGGTCATCGCCCGTGTCTAAGCAGCGCGGTCTTCCGCACGGCCACCGCATGCGTCACGACAGTCACTTCGTCGAGGAGATCGCCTCCGAGCGCTCCGAGACCGTCGGACGGATGATCGATCTCGATCGAATCGAGCCCAACCCTCACCAGCCCCGAAAGCACTTCGGCGACCTGTCGGAGATGGTCGCGTCGATCAAGGAGAAGGGCGTCCTCGAGCCGATCCTCGTACGGGCTGAGGAGCACGGGAAATTCCAGATCATCGCCGGGGAGCGGCGTTACCAAGCGGCAAGGCAAGCCGGCCTTCGCTTCTTGCCGTGCATCGAGGTGGACGTCGACAACCGCGGGATGCTCGAGATCTCGCTGATCGAGAACCTCCAACGCAAGGACCTGACCCCGTTCGAGGAGGCGGCGGCGATCCAGAGCCTTTGCGACCAATTCCGGTACACGCACGAAGAGATCGCGCGCAAGCTCGGGAAGAGCCGGACGGTCATCACCGAGGCTCTCAGCCTCAATCGGATGCCCGAGGAGGTCAAGGACCGATGTCGGCGCGCCGACATCGAGTCGAAGTCCATGCTCCTCCAGATCGTCCGGCAGGACTCGGTCGAGCGAATGCACGAGCTGATCGACCGGATCACGGGCGAGGGAATGAACCGCGACGAAGCAAGGCGGTTCAGCCGGGCTTCCGGGCGGGCACGGCGTCCGAAGAAGTTCGCGTACCGATTCCGGCCTGAGGATGGGTCGTACCAGTTCAGCTTGACGTTCTCGAAGCCGGAGGTGGAGCGAACGGAGCTGATCGCCGCCATTCGACGGGTGCTGGATCGACTTCTGCGCGAAACGAACGAGGAGGCGGGGAAGAATCTGGAGCGGGCCGGCTGACTGCGAGGGCTCGAAGTGACGATCCGTTCCCTCCGTTAGTTTACATAATATACCTTATCGGACATCAGACATGTCGGGCTCCCGCCGCCTTTCCGCCTATGTTCGGGGCGAATTGCTGACCTCGACCCTCCTCGCGATCGCTCTCTGGGCGGCGGTCCTCCTCATGAACCGCTTCTTCCTCATCGCGGGCGAGGCGCTCCAGCGCGACCTCTCCGCGGTCACCACCCTCCGCCTGTTCCTGCTCTTCGTTCCGAACTCCCTCGTCCTCGCAATCCCGATGGGGACCATCCTCGGGACGCTCGTGGCGATCGGGCGCCTGTCGGCCGACCAGGAAGTCTTGGCGATCGAGTCGGCAGGCCGCGGCCCGTCCTTCTTCGTCGGGACGATCGCCGTGCACGGCCTTCTCCTGACCGGCGCGGCGTTCGTCCTCTACGGTTGGGTCCACCCCTGGGCGAGCTACGAGATCCGGAAGATGCGCTCCGAGTTCTTGTCGGCCTCGGCCGTCGCCGGCGACCTGCGGCCACGCATCTTCTACCAGAACATCCCCGGTGTGGTGCTGTTCGTCGACGAGCGGGTCCCCGGTGAGCGTCAGGAGGCCCGCGGGATCTTGCTTTACCAACACCAATCGGGGGGCGGGCCCGAGCAGCTCTTCGTCTCGCGGCGCGGACGGATTCTCGACACCGGAGGGGCGGGCTCGCTCGCGTTCGAGCTCGAGGACGGGGTCCTCCACGTGTACCAGTCCCAGAAACCGGAAACCTACCGTCCGACCCGCTTTGACCGCTTCCGTCCCCCCCCCGTCGAAATCTTTCCCGGGGCGAGCCGGCGCGCGGGCCAGGAGATCCCCGTCGGGGTGACCGACATGGCGCTTCCCCGTCTTGCCGCCGAGGTCGAGAAGGCGCGCGCTGAAGCCGACCCGATCATCCGGCCGCTCCGGGTCCGTGGAGTCCTCACCGAGGTGCACTCGCGACTCGCCCTCCCCTTCTCCTGTTTTTTCTTCGCCCTCCTCGCCCTCCCGCTGGGGGTGACGCGGGCCCGGTCCGGAAAGGGGGCCGGCTTCGCCGTCAGCCTCGCGATCATCCTGATGTACTGGCTCGTTTACACGTATTCCCGGCAGGACCTCGCGATCCGGGGAACCGTCCCCCCGGCGGTCGCGATCTGGTCGGCGAACGCACTGACGGCGGCGTGGGCGCTCATCGCGATCCTCCGCATGGGGCGGCCGGAGCGGAACCGCTTCCAGCGGCTTCGCCGCCTCGCCGAGGTCGTCCTCGACCGGCTTCGCCCTTCCGCGGAACGCTCCCTCACGCAAGCGCGCGACGCTCCCTCGGTACGGCCCGTCACGGACGAGAAGCCCTGGTACCGGCGTGTTTCGCTCGTCGACGCGTACGTCGTCCGTGCCTACCTGAAAGTCTTCGTCCTCGCGATGGGAGCGACGTATCTCCTCTTCGCCCTGGTCGAAGTCCGCGACGTTCTCGAGGGGGTCCTCCGAGGCGGCCGTCCGTTTCCTTCGCTCCTTCGCTACTACGTGTACTTCACGCCCGGCGCCCTTCGGATCGTGGTCCCGATCGCCTGCCTGATCGGCGCGACCGTCGCCTGCTCTCTCCTTTCCCGGACGAGCGAGGTGACGGCTCTGAAGGCGGCCGGGCTCAGCATCCGCCGGATCAGCCGGCCGATCCTCCTCGTGACCTGCTTCATCGGCCTCGCCCACTTCCTCGTTCAGGATCGCATCGCCCCCGAGTCGAACCGGCGGGCGCAGCAGATCAAGGACGAGTTCCAGGGCCGCGCACCGCGGACCTACGGCGTCGCGGCGGGCGGTCGGTGGAGCTTCGGCACCGAAGGGCGGCTGTACCACTACCGTCTCTACGACGCGGAGAGGCGGACCTTCCAGGGCCTTTCGACCTTCCGGGTTCGTTTCGACCCGCCCGCGATCCTCGAGCACGGTTTCGCGCTCAGCGCGAAGTGGTCGGAGGCCGCCGGGGCGTGGGAGGCGGAGCGCGGGTGGTTTCGGACGTTTCCACCCGGGCGCGCGGGGACCTTCCGGACGTACGACCGCGAACCGCTGCCGATCGACCCCCCGGAGCATTTCGAGAGGCGGGAACGTTCGATGCTCGCGGGAAACGAGTTTGCCGAGTGGCTCGGGGTCCGGGAACTCCACGACGAGATCCGCGCCCTCGAGGGGAGCGGATACGATACGACCCGGCTCCGGGTCGCCTACCACCGGCAAATCGCGGAGGTCGTCGTCCCGCTCGTCATGGTGGTCCTGGGACTCCCCTTCGCCTTCCGGGTCGGACGGCGGGGCTCCCTCTACGGCGTCGGGGTCGCCCTGCTCCTCGTCCTCCTGTACTGGGCGACCTGGGCGATCGCGAACGGCCTGGGGTTGCAGGACGTCGTTCCGCCGGCGATCGCCGCGTGGGGCCCGAACGTCCTTTGGGCTGGCGTCGGGTCGTCCTTGCTCCTCACGGCGCGCTCGTGAGGGACGCCATCAGGGAAGCCGGTCGAGGGCGGTCCGAAGCGCCTCGTCCGAAGGCCGGAGTTCGAGCGCCTTCGACCACGCCCGGCGCGCGTCCCGCGCCCGGCCGAGCCTTCGGTAACCCTCGCCGAGGAGTGTCCAGGCGTCGGCGTCTCCAGGACGCAGCGTCACGGCGCGCTCCGCGAGGCGGACTGCGGCCGGCTCGTTCCCTTGGGAGAACTCGAGCGACGCGAGGGAAAGGGCCGCGGTCGCTTCCGCCCGCGGATCCTCGAGCGCGCGCCGCAGCTCCCGCCGCGCCCGCTCGATCTCGCCTCTTCCCTGGGCGGCCAGCGCGAGGTTGATCCGCGCGTCCCCGTATTGGGGGTCGATCTCGAGGGCTTCGCGCAGGAGGACTTCCGCGTCGTCGACCCGTCCCTCGGTCAGCGCGATCCCCGCGAGGTTGTTCCGCGGGGAGGCGTACTTCTCATCGAGGCGGGCGGCCTCTTCCCACAGCGCGCGCGCCTCGGCGACGTCCCCGGTCGCGAAGTACAGGCTCCCGAGGTTGTTGAGCACGACCGGGTTTTCCGGCGCCTTCTCGAGCGCCCGACCATAGAGCTCGATCGCGCGGGAGATCTCGCCGCGATCCTGGTAGAGGAGAGCGAGGTTGTTGTACGCGCCGAGGAAGAATGGATCGGCGTCGATCGCGTCGAGGAAGTGCCGCTCCGCTTCGTCGGTTCGGCCGGCCCTCCGGGCCATGTTCCCGAGGTTGTTCCTGGGCTCCGCGGCGTCGGGATCGAGGCGCGCGGCCTCGCGGTACGCGGCCTCCGCTTCGTCGGGACGTCCCGATCGCTCGAGGACCAGACCGAGGCTGTTGCGGATCTCTGCAGCGCCCGGCTCAGAGGAAAGGACGCTGCGCAGGATCCTCTCGGCGCGGGCGACGTCTCCCCGCTCCATCGCGATCTGCGCCAGCTGGAGACCCGCCGTACGGCGCGCCGGCGGAGAATCGAGCGCCCGTTCGAAGAGGGCGACGGCCTCGTCGATCTTCCCCTGGAACCGGAGGGCGAGGGCGAGGTTCACCGTGACCATCGGTTGCCCGGGGCTCCGGCGCAGGGCCGCGCGGAACGCCTCCGCCGCCTCCTCGTACCGGCCGGCGGCGAGGAAGGCGACCCCCCGATTGTTCTCGCCGCTCGCCCCCGACGTCCCCTGCTCGCTCGTCGGGGCGATGTACCCGAGGCTCTGCAGCTTCTCCCGGAGCGCCCCGCTGTCGGAGTCCTCGAGCGCCTCCGCGACGTCGGCGTAAGGGGCCAGATCCTTCGCGAACTCTTCCGCCCGGAAAAGCACCGGATGTCGCTCCAGAAACTCCGGCTCGAGACCCTCCGCGAGGACCCGGCCCGGCCACGTTCGCGGGAGCGAGAGCCCGTAGAGCGCGAGGAGGGTGGGCGCGATGTCGTGGACCGAAGCCTCGTCCAACTTCGCCCCGGCGCGCACTCGGGCGCCCGACAGAACGAGGACCCCGAAACGCCGGTGCCAATCCGCTGCCGGACCGTGCCCGATCCGGGAGTCGGTCGTCCTCGGGCGCCCCTCGTCGGTGGCGAACCCGTGATCGGAGACGACCAGAACCGTCCACTCCGGTCCGCGATCGCGGAGCAACTCCCCGAGATACCCGTCGACCGTCTCGTAGTAGCGATCGACGATCGACCGGAAGGCTTCGCGGCGCTTCGGATCGACCCCTTCGAGGGGAGGATCCCGGTACGGCATGAAGAGGTGCCCGACCGTGTCGGTCCCCTCGAAGTAGACCGCCTCGAATCGCGGGTCGAATCGCTCCCGCGCCTCCTTCGCCATCGCGACGTATGTTCTCCCGCTCGCGAGGAGCGTTCGGAAATCGTCGAGGAGCGCGCGCTCGGCCTCGTCGAACTCGTCCTCGCGACGGCGAGGTCCATCGAGGTAGGGCGCGACCTCCTCCCACTTCACGGCAGCGGGTTCCACGATCCGGTCGACCAGCGCGTCGTAGAGGTCGGCCGGCCAGGTCTTGCCCTCGCTCCGGGTCCGATCGGGACGGAACCCGAAGAGCTGATACGCGACGCGGTCGGTGATCATGTATCCGCGAAGCGGCTCGGCGGGCCAGGTCGCCCACCATCCCACCACCCCGCAGACGACGCCGCGCGCGGACAAGATTTCCCAGATCGCGGGCACGCGACGCTCCGCGGAGGTGACCGGCTGCCCTTCCCCCGGCCTGCCGGCCGGGGCGAGAAAGTCGAGGATGCCGTGGCGCTCGGGAGGCAAGCCGGTCGCGACCGTCGTCCACACGACCGGCGAGATCATCGGCGAGATCGATTGCAGCTTCGCCCGAACCCCCGTGTCGATCAGCGAGCGGAGGTGGGGCATCCTTCCGGCCTCGAGGAGCGGATCGAGGATCGACCAGTCCGCCCCGTCGAGCCCCACGACGAGCACGCGCGCGTCGGTCACGGGCCTCCGGTCCGGGTCGGGATCGACGAGGAAGACGCGACGCCTCACGTCGAGTCCGTCGAGGACGAACCCGCGGGCCTCGATGGCAGAGCGGAGCCGCGCTTCGAACTCGCGGCGCATCGGCACGACCCCCGCGAACCGCGAGCCCGGCACGTCGGCGGCGCTCCCCGCTTCGCGGACCGCCTGCACGATCAGGTCGTCGAGCCCCCGTACCCCCGCCGCGACCGCCGCGCCCAGACGCGCGGTCTGTCCGGGAGCGAGGGACACGGAGATCGTTCCCTCGAAGCCGAAAAGGCTCCCGTCCCGGCTCCGAATCCTCGCCCGGGAAGCGTCCGGAAGCGGATGCTCGCGAGCGACGTGCGGAAACCTCACGAGGCGAAGAGCCCCCGGCGGGGCCAGGGTCCAATGCCCGGAGATTTCCCGCGGCGAGGAGACCGGTAGACCGACCGCGAACACGGTCTCGGTCGCGGGATCGACGCGTCGAACCCCGGCGAGCGTCCAGGCGAGACACGCGCTCCCGAGGAGCAGCAACGGGACCGCGCGACGACCGCTCACCGCGTCCGGGAGATCAGACTCCCGCCCCGCGCCGGATCGCCTCCGCCCGATCGGTCGCCTCCCAGGTGAATCCCGGTTCGCAGCGGCCGAAGTGGCCGTACGCGGCCGTCGCCCGGTAGATCGGCCGCCGGAGCTCGAGGTGCTCGATGATCCCCCGCGGCGTCAACGGGAAGTGCTCTCGGACGAGGGCCACCATGCGCTCTTCGGGAATCCGGCCGGTCCCGAAGGAGTCGACCAAGACCGACACCGGCTCGGCGACCCCGATCGCGTACGCGAGCTGGACCTCGACGTGATCCGCGAGACCCGCGGCCACCAGATTTTTCGCGATATACCGCGCCATGTAGGACGCGGAGCGGTCGACCTTCGTGGGGTCCTTCCCCGAGAAGGCGCCGCCGCCGTGATGGCCCATTCCCCCGTACGTGTCCACGATGATCTTGCGGCCGGTGAGCCCGGTGTCCCCCTGCGGTCCCCCCACGACGAAGCGGCCCGTCGGGTTGATGTAAATCTTCGTGTGCTTGTCGACGAGCTCCGAGGGCACCGCCGGGCCGATCACGGTCTCCCGGACCGCTTCCTCCAGCCGCGGGCGGGTCGTCTCGGCCGCGTGCTGCGCGGAGACGACGATCGCTTCGATGCGCGCGGGGCGGCCGTCGCGATACTCGATGGTCACCTGGGACTTCCCGTCCGGCCGGAAGAAATCGACGATCCCCTTCTTGCGCACCTCCGCCAAGCGCCGCGTGAGCGCGTGGGCGAGGGTGATCGGCATCGGCATCAATTCTTCGGTCTCGCGGCAGGCGTATCCGAACATCATCCCTTGGTCCCCGGCCCCGCCGGGATCGACCCCCATCGCGATGTCCGGCGACTGCTCGTCGATCGCCGAGAGCACCGAGCAGCTCGCCGCCTCGAGGCCGAATCCGGCGTCCGTGTAGCCGATCTCCTCGATCGTGCGCCGCGCCACCTTCGGAAGGTCGATGTACGCCGCCGTCGTGATCTCGCCTGCGATCAGGCAAAGGCCGGTGGTCAGCAGGGTCTCACAGGCGACCCGCCCGTGTGGATCCGCTGCGAGCACCGCGTCCAGGACCGCATCCGAGATCTGATCGGCCACCTTGTCCGGGTGCCCTTCGGTGACCGATTCGCTGGTGAACAAATGCTTTCCGTTGAGCAGCATGCGGATCTCCTTCGCAGGCGGTCGGACGATCCTAGCATCGGCCCGGAAACACGGGCAACGAGCGCCGCGGCACCGGCCGGCTCACCGCGACGCGGACCGCCGGGCCCGGTACACGAGGCGTCCGGGCCCGCGCACCTCGGCCCCCCCGGTCGCGAGCCCGTCCGAGGGCGCCACCCGGAGGGCCGACTCGGCGCGCGCCAGCATCTGGAACCGGCCGGGGGAAACGACCTCGAAGTACACGGCGAGATCCCCGCGGTGCTTCGACAGGGCCCGGCGCAGGCGGACGAGGGTCTCCTCCTCCAGATCGTCGGGGCTGACGCGCACCTGAACCGAGTCGGCCCGGCGCTCGCGCAGCATTTCGAGCGGCACGATCTCGTCCGCGAGGATCCGCACGCGCCCCTCCTCGGCCTCCGCCTTCCCGAGGACCAGGACGGCCCGGTCGTTCTCGAGCAGAGTCCGATGCTGGTCGTACGCCTTCGGGAAGACGAGGACTTCGACGAACCCCTCGAGGTCCTCGATCTGGAGCGCCGCCCACCAGGCCCCGCTCTTCTTGGACTTGCGGGTCCGGAGATCGGTCACGATCCCTCCGAGGGCGACCTCGACGCCGCGCGGCGCTTCGCGCACCGTTTCGGTCGTGTGGGTGGCGAACTCCGCGAGCATCGCCCGGTGGGCCTCGAGGGGGTGACCCGTCACGTAGAAGCCGAGCGTCGCTTTCTCCGCGGCGAGCCGGGTCCGCTCGTCCCAATCCGGGAGGTCGGGGAGCGGAATCTCGGCCGGCTGCCCGGCCGGCGGGTCCGCCGCGCCGAAGAGGCTTCCCTGCCCCGACTCTCGGGCGCTTCGCCGCTTCTGGCCGTACTCGATCGCCTGGTCCAGGACGGCGGCGATTTGGCTCCGGCGCCCGCCCAGCGAGTCGAGGGCGCCCGAGCCGTTCAGGGCCTCGAGGACACGCTTGTTCATCAGGCGGAGATCGCACTCGCCGCACAGGTCGAAGACCGACCGGAACCTCCCGATCCGCCGGCGGGCCTCGAGAACCGACTCGATCGCCCCCTCCCCCACATTCTTGATCGCGGAAAGACCGAAGCGGATCGCCCCCTCCTCCACCGTGAAATCGAGTCCCGAACGATTGACGTCGGGGGGAAGGACCCGGATCCCCATTTCCCGGCATTCGTTCACGTACTGGACGAGCTTGTCGGTGTTCCCCTTCTCCGTCGTCAGCAGCGCCGCCATGAAGTGGACCGGGTAGTGGACTTTGAGCCAGGCCGTCCGATAGGCGACGAGAGCGTAGGCGGCCGAGTGCGACTTGTTGAACCCGTACCCCGCGAAATAGGCCATGAGATCGAAGACCGCGCGCGCTTCCGCGGGGCGCACACCGTGGGCGACCGCGCGCGCGACGAACTTCTCCCCCTCGGCCTCCATCACCTCCTTCTTCTTCTTCCCCATCGCCCGGCGCAGGATGTCGGCCTCGCCCAGCGAGTACCCCGCCATGCGCGACGCGATCTGCATCACCTGCTCCTGGTACACGATGACTCCGTAGGTCTCACGAAGGATGTCCTCGAGCATCGGATGCGGGTACTCGACCTTGACCTTTCCGTGACGCCGCTTCACGAAGTCGTCGATGAGTCCCCCGCCGATCGGGCCGGGCCGGTAGAGCGCGTTCAGCGCGATGAGGTCCTCGAACCGCTCCGGCCGGAGCCGTCGAAGGATCCCTCGCATCCCCTCCGACTCGAATTGGAAGACGCCGGTCGTCCGGGCCTTGCCGAACAGCTCGTACACGGCCGGATCGTCGAGCGGAAGCTCGTCGATCGGCGGAGCGATGCCGATCTCCGCCTCGATCGCTTTCACCGCGTCGTCGATGAGCGTCAGCGTCTTGAGGCCGAGAAAGTCCATCTTGAGGAGGCCGATCGACTCGATATCGGACATCGCGAACTGCGTCGTGATTTCGTCGTTGGCCCCCCGGTAGAGAGGCGCGAACTCCACGATCGGCTCCGGCGCGATCACGACCCCCGCCGCATGCGTCGAGGCGTGTCGAACGAGCCCCTCGAGACGCTGGGCGACATCGAGGAGCTGCCGCACCTGCGGCTCCGAGGCGTAGGCCTGCGCGAGCTGCGGAACCTCCGCGATCGCCTTCGAGATCGTCATCTCCTGTCCCGGATGCTGCGGCACGAGTTTCGCGATTCGGTCGACCTCCGCGTACGGGATGTCGAGCCCGCGGCCGGCGTCACGGATGACCGCTCGCGCGGCCATCGTCCCGAACGTGATGATCTGCGCCACGTTCGGCCGTCCGTACTTCTCCGTCACGTACTCGATGACCCGCTCGCGGTTGCGGAAGCAGAAGTCGATGTCGATGTCGGGAAGCGTGACGCGCTCCGGATTCAGGAACCGCTCGAAGAGGAGGTCGAACTGCATCGGATCGATGTCGGTGATCGCCATGCAGTACGCGACCAGCGATCCCGCCGACGAGCCGCGCCCCGGCCCGACCGGGATTCCCCGCTCCCGTGCGAACCGAATGAAGTCCCAGACGATCAGGAAGTAGCCGGCGAATCCCATCTCCCGGATCATGCGGAGCTCCCGGTCGAAGCGTTCGCGGTATTCCCCCAGGGAGTGCCGGAGGCGGCCCGCCTCGCTCTCCCGCCTCCAGGCGGACAGGCGGCGCTCGAAGCCGTCCCGCGCGACGCGCTCGAAGTACCCGTCGAGGTCGAAGCCGGGCGGGACGGGGAAGGCGGGAAGGTGGTGGGGCTGCTTCTCGAAGGCGAAATGGCAGCGCTCGCCGACCGCGAGGGTGTTCTCCACGGCGTCCGGAATCCAGGCGAAGGTCGCCGCCATCTCGGCGCCGGTCTTCAGGTAGTGCTGCGCGCTGTAGCGGATCCGCTCCTCGGCGCGAACGGTCTTGCCGGTCTGGATGCAGACCAGCACGTCGTGCGCGAAGTGATCCTCCGGGTTCAGGTAGTGGCAGTCGTTCGAAGCGACGAGTCCGATCCCGGCTTCCCGCGCGAGTCGCACCGCCCGCTCGTTGACCTTCCGCTGCTCTTCGAGCCCGTGGTCCTGCAATTCGATCCAATACCGGTCGGGCCCGAACAGATCCCGGAACTCCCCGGCGACACGGCGCGCCTCGTCCTCCCGGTCCGTGCGGAGGAGAGTCGGGATCTCCCCCGCGAGGCATGCGGAGAGGCAGACGAGACCTTCGTTGTGCCGCGCGAGGAGTTCCTTGTCGATCCGCGGACGGTAGTAGAACCCCTCGAGGTACCCCGCGCTCGCGAGGCGAATCAGGTTTTTGTAGCCGAGATAGTTTTCCGCCAGGAGGATCAGATGGTGGTAGGGCTTCTGCCGGGGGGCTCCGGCTCCGGGAGCCCCTCGATCGAAGCGCGAGCCGGGGGCGACGTAGGCCTCGATCCCGATGATCGGCCGGATCCCCGCCTTCTCGGCCTCGCGCGCGAACTCGAGCACTCCGAAGAGGTTGCCGTGATCGGTGATCGCGATGGAAGGCTGCCCGTCCCCGGCCGCCCGCGCGACCATCTCGTCGAGGCGCTGCGCCCCGTCGAGCAAGGAATAGGTCGTGTGGTTGTGGAGGTGAACGAACCGTGCCGCTTTCTCGGCCATCGCGGGGGAGGTCTCCTCGGGGACGAAGGGAAGGCCGTTCCCGGCCGGAGCGCGCATGGTACCACGCGCGGTCGGGGGCCCGTTCTCACTCCCACTCGATCGTGCCGGGGGGCTTGCTCGTCACGTCGTAGACCACGCGGTTCACGCCTCGGACCTCGTTGACGATCCGCGCGGAAACCCTCGCGAGGAAGTCGTACGGGAGCCTGGACCAATCGGCCGTCATGAAGTCCTGGGTCTCCACCGCGCGGAGCGCCACCACGTTCTCGTAGGTCCGGCCGTCCCCCATCACCCCCACGCTCCGGACGGGAAGGAGGACGGCGAACGCCTGCGCCACTCGTTCGTAGAGTCCTTCCGCGCGGAGGCTCTCCAGGAAGATCGCGTCGGCCTCCCGGAGGATCGCGACCCGTTCCGCGGTGACTTCGCCGACGACACGCACCGCGAGCCCCGGCCCCGGAAAGGGGTGACGCCTGACGAAGGCGGGGTCGAGTCCCAACTCCTCCCCGACCCTCCGCACCTCGTCCTTGAACAGGTCGCGCAGCGGTTCGACCAGCTTGAGACGCATCCTCTCGGGGAGGCCGCCGACGTTGTGGTGCGTCTTGATCGTCGCCGAGGGGCCCTTCACCGACGCGGATTCGATCCGGTCGGGGTAAATCGTCCCCTGCGCGAGGAACTCCGCGTCGCGGATCGAGCGCGCCTGCTCCTCGAAAACCTCGATGAACGTCTCGCCGATGATCTTCCTCTTGCGCTCGGGGTCCGCGATCCCCGCGAGGCGCCCCAGGAATCGGGCCGATTCGTCGGCGTAACGCACCTCGAGGTGGTAGCGGTCCCGGAAGTCCCGAAGCACCTGCTCCGCTTCGCCTTTTCGGAGAACCCCGTTATCGACGAAGATGCAGGTCAACCGCTCCCCGAGCGCCCGGTGCAGGAGCAGCGCCATCACCGCGGAATCGACCCCGCCGGAGAGCGCGCACACGACGCGCCGGTCTCCCACGTGCGCGCGGACCTCGGCGATCGACTCCTCGATGAACGAGGCGATCGTCCAGTCTCCCCGGCACCCGCAGGCGTGCGTCAGAAAGTTGGCGAGAACGGTTCGTCCGTTTTCGGTGTGGGCGACCTCGGGATGGAACTGCACCCCGTAGAGCTTCCGGTCGCGGTCCTCGACGGCCGCGAGAGGCGCGTTGTCCGACTCGGCGATCGCCCGGAATCCCGGGGCCGCCGCGAGCACGCGATCGCCGTGGCTCGCCCACACTCGCTCGACCGGGCCGAGCCCGCGGACGAGGGTGGCCGCCGGATCGGTGATCCGGATCGAGGCGGGGCCGAACTCCCGGCCCGGCGCCCGCTCGACCCGTCCGCCGAGCAGGGCCATCATCAACTGCATCCCGTAGCAGATGCCGAGGACGGGAATTCCGGTCTCGAAGATCTCGCGGCCGACCTTTGGGGCGCCGGGAGCGTAGACGGAGTCGGGGCCGCCGGAGAGGACGATCCCCTTCGGTCGGCGCGCGGCGAGCGCGGCGGCGGCCTCGGAGAACGGATGCACCTCGCAGTACACCCCCTGCTCCCGGATCCGTCTCGCGATCAGCTGCGTGTACTGCGATCCGAAATCGAGGATCAGGACACTCTCGTGCTCTCGGATCATCGGCGCTCCCCCCCCAAGGGGGTCAGGTCTTCCAGGATCGACTCGAGCACGGCGGACCCGGGAATCCCGCGGCTCTTCAACTCCCGGTCGGCCCGGAGGAGCCGGGCAGGGATGCGAAGCGCCTCGTCCATCGACCAGCGCTTCAGTCCCTCCCGGAGGGCGTCCGACCATCCCCACGCCCCTGCATCCCGCAGCACGCTCTCGACGCCCTCTTTCCTCTCGAGCCTCGCCCGCGCCGCGAGGAAGACCCTCGCGCGCCACGCGAGACCGCCGAGGACCCGGATCGGCTCGGCCCCGGACTCGACACCCTGCCGAACCGCCGCGAGGCCGAGCGCCCGGTCGCGCCGGATCAGGGCGTCGGCGACCTCCCACCCCGTCCCCGACGGGGACGCGCCGAGACGGGTCGAGATCTCGGCACGCGTCCAGCGTCGGGTGGGCGTTCCCGATTCGTCGCGGAGACGCTCGAGTTCGCGGAGCGCGCGGAGGAGATCTCCCCGGCACGACTCGGCGAGCATCGCGGCCGCCTCCGGATCGAGGATCTGGCCCAACTCCTTCCCCATCGCGACGAGGTCCCGCACGAGCGCGTCGGCCTCCGCCGGGGTCGCGGGGGACCGGAATTCGAGGACGGTTCCGGAGAGGACCGCCTGATGGAGCTTCCGGTTGCGGTCGAGCTTCGGAGCCCGGATGATCAGGAACGAACCCGGCGGTGGGGACGCCGCGAACGCCTCGAGGGGCTCGGGAGAGCCCTCGAGCAGCCCGAGATCGCGCAGGAGAACGACCCTCCGCGGCGAGAACATCCCGACCGAACGCGCGGCGCCGACGAGTTCGGCCGTGTCCACCCGGCCGTCGGCGATCACGTTGAGCGCGAAGCGGTCGGCTCCTTCCGGAACGAGGTGCGAGAGCAGCGTCTTCTGGGCCAAGTCCAGGTGGTAGAGATCGTCGCCGGTGAGGACGGTGAGGCCGGGAGACCATCCTTTCGCGATCTCTTCCCGGACTTCCCGAAAGAGGGCGCCGCCCCACGGAACGGAGGCCCGAGCCCGTCGCATCGCCATCAGAACCCCTCGAGGATCGAGGTGACGAGCGCTCCGGCCGCCCCGCGCGCGATCTGGTCGAGGGCCAGGGTTTCGCGGTCGAAGAACGGTTCGTCCGACCCACCCCCGGCGGACACTCCGGTCTCCTCCTCCGAGACCTCGTACTGCTCCCGGAAGGTGAGCGCCTTCTGGCTCCACAGAATCTCCCCCGTCCCGACATCACGAAGGGTCGCCTCGATCCGAACTACGGTCTCGAGCCTCGTGGCGCGGCCCTCCTCGTTGAACTGCACCGGCTGGGTCCGGAACTCCGCAACCGCCCCCTCGAGCCACGCGTCGGCGGCCTCTGCGTCGGAGACGATCGTGTACCCGCCGCGCTTCGCGAATTCGCGGGTCACCTGCTCGGTCAGCCGCTGGTCGATCTCGGGACGCCTCGTCCGGTTCTAGAACGGCGCCACGCCGATGGAGCGGATCCGCTCCGGCAAGAACGTGTTCGCCCCGGCGAGCTTGTAGCCGCATCCCGGCAGCGGGGCGGCGAGGAGGAGAAGCGACGCCGCGAGCGACGCCGTGCGGCATCGTCGCCCGCTCACGCCTGCCTCCGCATCTCCCCACTCGAGATCCGCCGCAGGACGCCATCCAGGATGCCGTTGATGAACGCCCCGGACTTCTCGCTCCCGAACCGCTTCCCGACCTCGATCGCCTCGTCGATCACGACGACCGCCGGGGTCTCTGGTTCGTGGAGCATCTCGTACACGGCGAGCCGCAGGACGTTGCGGTCCACGGTCGCCATCCGCTCGACCCGCCAGTTCTCGGCCGATTCCGCGATGGCACGATCGAGCCCGTCCCGTTCCGCGTGGACCCCTCGCACCAGGCGTTCCGCGAACGCGCGCGATTCCTCGTCGGCCTCCCGCGACGCCCAGAACTCCCCGAAGGCCGCGTCCGGTTCCCCGCCGGCCAGATCGATCTGGAACAGCAATTGGAGGGCGAACTCCCTACCCCGGCGCCTTCGGCCCAAACGAGCTCCCCTCGCGCGCGACTCAGGAGAGACGGCGCAGAAGTCCCACCATCTCCACGGCGGCCAGGGCGGCGTCCCACCCCTTGTTCCCGGCTTTCCCGCCCGCCCGCTCCTCGGCCTGCTCCGGCGTGTCGGCGGTGATCACCCCGAAGGAAACCGGGATGCCGTGCTCCCGCGAGACCGCGGCGAGCCCTCTGGCGCACTCCGCCGCGAGCAGGTCGAAGTGGGGCGTTTCCCCTCGGACGAGCGCGCCGAGGGCGACGATCGCATCGAACCGCCCCGTCGAGGCGGCGCGCGAGGCGACGAGCGGGAGTTCCCACGAGCCGGGCACCCGGATCACCGTCCGCTGTTCCCGCCCCGCGCCATGCCGCTCGAGGCAGTCCTCCGCGCCCTCGAGCAGGAATGACGTGATCCTCGAGTTCCACCGAGTCACGAGGAGGGCGAAGCGCATTCCGTCCGCTTGCAGCCGTCCTTCCATCGGTTCCGCCATGGTCCCTCCCGGCCACGAGTATAGCCCCGCGCCCGGGGACGATTCACTCCCCGAACGGATCGATCCGGGTCAATTCCCGGAGGGCTTCGTACCGAGCGGCGATCTCACCGTGTTCGAGGCGCCTCAATCGCTCGAGGGAGAAGTCCTCGACCTGGAACGACGCCATCACCGACCCCACGACGGCCGCCCGCCGCCAGTCCCTCCCGAGGGGCGCCCCGTCCCGCGCGAGGTACCCGAGGAAACCGCCCGCGAACGTGTCGCCCGCCCCGGTGGGGTCGACGACCTCCGGGAGGGGAAAGGCGGGAATCGAGAACAGGTCTCCGTCCGAGACGACGAGCACTCCGTGTTCCCCCCGCTTCACCACGACCACTTCGGGACGCCATGAGCGGATCTCGGCGGCGGCCGCGAGCAGGCTCGAGCGACCGGTCAGCTGCCGGATCTCCGCGTCGTTCAGGAAAACGACGTGCGCCCGGGACAGGAGGGCCCTGACCGCCGCGGGCTTCGACGCGATCCAGAAGTTCATCGTGTCGGCCGCGACGAGCGCCGGGGCGGAGGCCCGGTCGAGCACGCGCGCCTGGATCTCCGGGTCGATGTTCGCGAGGAACAGCACGGGGGTCCCCGTCCAGGAATCGGGCACGCGCGGCTCGTGCTCCGCGATGACGTTCAGCTGGGTGTCGAGGGTGCGCGGGTTGTTCCAGTCGTCGGCGTAGTCGCCCGACCAACGAAACGTCCTTCCCGGCGCGACGGTGAGCCCCGCGAGGTCGATCCCTCGCTCGAGGAGCGGGGCACGGTGCGCATCGCCGAAGTCTTCCCCGACGACGGCCGTCAAGCGGACCGGCGCGAAGAAGGAGGCGGCCGCGGAGAAGTGCGCCGCGGAGCCCCCGAGGATTTCCGTCCGGCTCCCCGACGGCGTGCGCACCGAGTCGAACGCGACCGTTCCGACCACGAGGATCGGCACGTCACCCCCTCCCGCGTCGATCGAGAATCGCCGCGAGACGGGCCCGGGCCTCTCCCGAGATCGCGTGCGGCGCCGTCACGATCGCCGTGTCGAGCGCGCGGCCGCATCCGCACGCATCCCCGCGCGGCGGCAGAGCGGCGCACGCGGCGCGAAGCGCGTCCGCCGCGAGTCGCGCGTTCGCCCTCAAGTGCCCGAGCAGCATCTCGACCGTGACGGCTTCCTCTTCCTCGTGCCAGCAGTCGTAGTCGGTCACGAGCGCGAGTGACCCGTAGCAGATCTCCGCCTCCCGGGCGAGACGGGCTTCGGTCGCGTTGGTCATCCCGATCACATCGACTCCCCAGGAGCGATAGAGGAAGGATTCGGCGCGCGTCGAAAAGGCGGGCCCCTCGATGCACAGGTAGGTGCCCCCCTCGTGCACGGTCCCGCCCGCGCCCCGGGCCCCCGCGGCGAGGGCGGCGCGCACCTCGCGGCAGGTCGGTTCCGCCATCGAGACGTGCGCGACGATCCCCTGGCCGAAAAAGCTGGCCGCCCGCCCGTGGGTCCTGTCGAGGAACTGGGTGGGGATCACGACGTCGCGCGGCCGGTATTCGAGCTTCATCGAGCCGACCGCGGAAGCGGAGAGGATCCGTTCCACGCCGAGCGCCTTGAGGGCGTAGACGTTCGCTCGGTAGGGGATCTCGCCGGGTGGAATCGTGTGATCCCGACCGTGCCGCGCCAGGAAGGCGACCTCCTTCCCCTCGAGGCGTCCCACCACCAGACGGTCCGAGGGCGATCCGAACGGAGTATCGACCTCGATCTCCCGGGCGCCCTCGAGTCCCGCGAGGGCATAAAGCCCGCTTCCCCCGAGGATCCCGAGCTCGGCCCGCGCGGGGCCGCTCACGGACGCGCGCCCTCGGCGGCGGGGACGAGGTCGCGCAGAGCGGAACGAAGGGCGTCGGGCGATTCGGCGACCCTACGTTCCCCCTCCCGCGAAAGCCGAGCGAGCGCCGGAGCGCCGGGATCGCCGGCGCGGACGACCGCCCAGAGCACCCCCGAACGGAGCGCGGCGCGACGGAGCGCCTCGGTCGCCTCCGAACCGGGGGGGCCGTCGAGGACGACGACGACGGGCTCGCGCGACAGTTCCTCGATCGCGAGCGCCGCCTCGATTCCCGCGACGCCTTCGGAGGTCGGATCGCTCGCGAGCGCCCCGACGATCTCCCCCGCCCGCGCGAGGTACCGTCCCTCCCCCAGACCGTGGTGGTGGAGGCGCACGAGCACACGGGCCAGCCGGAGGTTCGCCTCGACCGGCCAACGGGGAGAGGCGAGGAGCCCGATCTCGGCCCCGGTCGCGAGGCCGTCCCGAAGGGCGATCTCCCCCTCGCGCGAGAGATTTCGAAGCGCGAAGTCCACGACGTCGACCGCCGCCCGCAGCAGGCGCGCGTCGCCGGTCGATTCGTAGGCATCGACGAGGCCGAAGGCGGTATCCGCCTGCGATTCGAGAAAGCGCCGGTCGGCGCCGACCCCGTCGAGGGCGTGGACCGCGCCCCGTCCAGGGAGCACGCCGCGCTCGACGACCTGCTCGATCGCGCGCCGTCCCATCTCCGTCGCGCGCGGGTCCTCGAGCACCCACCCGGCGCGCAGGAGAGCGGCGCCGGCCAGGGCGTTCGCCCCGGTCAGGGGCGTCCGGTCGAGCGAAGGCGCGGCCCGGAGGCTCCGGTCCTCCGTCCACCATCCCCCGCCGTCCGCCGAGTGGACGTCCGCCGCCTGTGCGTTGTGGAAGCCTCCTCCGGGCCGCTCGAGAACCGACGCGAGGAACGCTACCGTTTCCGCCGCCGCTCGCCGGATTTCCTCCGATTCGCCGCGGCGGAGGGTCATCGCGGCCTCGCGGAGAAACCGCGCCTGCACCTCGAGAAGCTTCTCGTATTGGACGCCTCCCCAGCCGGGAAGGCTCGCGAGACGGTGCAAGCCCCCGTCCCGGCGGTCGCGCAGCGGGGAACCGACGAGACTCTCGAGGGCTTTCCGCGCGGGAAGGTCGAGCGCCGGGAGTCCACGCGCGGATCGCAGGGCGGCGTACTCCGAGAGCCACGGTACGACCGACCGCGGAGCCGGGGCGAACGCACCATCGTCCGCGTCGAAATTCCCGAGCAGCCACCGCGCGAGGAAGTCGGAAGCCTCGATGCGGACCGGGGCGGCCTTCGGCGTCTCCTGTCGCGTGCGCTCCTCGAAGACGGAGGCGATCGCAGCCAAGACCGAGTCCCATCGGTCGTAGTAGACTTTCCCTTCCTGGAGCGCGAAGATCAGGCCATCGGGCCGGACGTAGCCGAGAGAGATCGGGAGCGCGAGCCCCGACGGGTTCGCCTGACTCAGCATCGGCATCCCGTTCGGAAGCAGGAGGTTGAGCGCCGGGATGTTCCCCGTCCGGTAGCGATCCCGAATGTCCGGCCTCCGGTCGGCGTTCACGAGCACCATGACGACGCTCTCGTTCGCGACGCGAAGGACGCTCACGTCCGTGAGGGTGTCGGTCATGACCTTCTGCGCGGAGTAGCTCCAGGGGACGGTCAGCACCAGAAGGACCGGTTGGCGGAGGACGTTCGCGCGCTGGAACGTGAGCCAGGACCACGGAAGCCAGTAGGCCCGGTCCCGCACCGCCGCGGGGGGCCAGGACCGGAAGGCGTGCTGGGCCGGCTGGGTCAGATCGACCCCCTCGAGGAAGAACGGCAGTGTCGGTGCCGGGGGTTCGGCCTCTTCGGCGGGGGTAGGGGGGGCGGAGAAGAACGCGAGGGCGGGCAGAAGCGCGAGGGCGAACCGTCTCAAAGGAGATCTCCCCGGGGAACGAAACCCCGATTATTCGCGGCGCTTGCGGGACTGTCAAGGAACGCCGGGCGGCCGCGAGATCGGGGGGCGAGCGCGCGCGTCACCAAACGACGCGCGGTTCCCACGGACTTGTTCCCGTGGGGTCGGGACATAGGTTTTCCCGTTGGGCGCGCGGACCGCCTGGAAGGGACATGGACCGGACGATTTCCGAACCCTACCTGCCCGTCGGGGCGTTCGAAGCGGCGGTCCTCGCCGCCGGAGGGCTTCTCGCGGCGTGGGCGGCGGCCCGGGCACAGGGGGGCCGTCCGGTCCGCCTCGGCCACGCACTTCTCCTCCCCATTTTCCTTCTGGTGCCCCCACCCGCCGGGGCGATCCTCTTCGGCGTCCTCGCCGCGACGGGGCTCGGTCACGGGCTCGTCGGCCCGAACGGCCCCGGGAGGCGAACGGTGCTCGCGGTCGCCGGAGCGGGCGTGGCCGCGCAGGCGGTCGCCCTCGGGCTTCCGCCCGGCCTCACACGGACGGGTTGGGGGCTCGTCCTGGCGGTCGCGCTCCTCCACCTCGTCGCGTCGGTCTCGGCCCACTTCCTCGCCGCCCTCGTCGGAATGATCCGCCGCGGAGAGAAAGGCTCCGCGTCCCGGCGCCCCTCTCGCCGGGCCCTCCTCGAGGCCGCGAACGTCCCCCTCGCGTGGCTCCTCGTCGAGACCGCCCGGGAGGACGAGACCGCCGAGCTTCTCGTCGCGACCCTCGCGGTCCTCGCGGCGGCTGCTCTCGCGGCACGGCACGCGGTCGCGTCCCGAACGGCCGAGGACGCCGACCGCGCCCTCGCCAATCGGTCGGCCGAGCTCGCCGTGCTCCAGTCCCTCGCACGGGAGATTCTCCCGAGCGTCGATCCCGACCGCCTCTTCCGGATCGTCGAGCGGGAATGCCGCAAGATCTTCCCATGCGACTTTTTCTTCCTCGCCACGGTCGATCGGGACACCGGCGACCTCCGCGCCCTCTTCCGCGGCGGGACCGACACGTCTCCCCGGATGGCGAACCTTCCTCCGGACGACGGTCTCGCGGCGTGGGTCGTGCGGGAACGGCGACCGATCCGAATCGACGACTTCCAGGACCCCGAACACGCGATCCCCTTCCGTCCGCGGATCGCCGATCCGGCGATCCGCTCCGCGCTCGCCGTCCCGCTGCTCGTCGACGACCGTACGGTCGGGGTCCTTTCCGTGCAGAGCCGGGACGTCGCCGCGTTCGACGACCACGGGCTCGAGCTGCTCCAGACGATCGGTCACCAGGCCGCGGTGGCGATCGAGAGCGCGCGCCACTTCGAGCTCGCGACGACCGATTCGCTCACGGGCCTCCTCGCGCGGGACACGTTCTTCGCCCGGGTCGAGGAGGAGTACCAGCGCGCCCAGCGCTACCGCCTCGGCTTCGCCCTACTCATGGTCGACATCGACCGCTTCAAGGAGATCAACGACCGGCACGGACATCCCGCCGGCGATCGCTACCTCCGCGCCTTCGGCGCAGCGATCCGGCGCGTCCTGCGCGCGGCCGACCTCGCGTCGCGGTACGGCGGGGACGAGTTTTGCCTCCTGCTTCCGGAGACCGACCTCGCCTCCGCGCACCAGATCGCCGAGCGCCTCCGGCGGAGCCTGGCGGCGCTCCAGATCGAGTCGGGTGCGCTCATCCTGCACTCGACCGTGAGCATCGGGATCGCCGCGTACCCGGAGCACGACGGAGGGGACATCCGGACCCTCCTCCTCCGCGCCGATCAGGCGCTCTACCGCGCCAAGCGCGACGGGCGGGACCGGGTCGTCCCGTTCGCCGCCTGATCGTCCCTCAGCACCGGCTTCGGAGCGCCTCGGAGGGATTCTTCCCCGTGCGCTCGCGGAACCGCTCGGACAGGGACGGGACGGGGCCGCTCGCCCGGTCGAGGAGGATCTTCTCGACTCGGCCCATCGGGTAGAAGAGGACGGAGGGGCCCACCGGCGCCGGTTCCGCGCGCTCCACCTCCGCCATCCACGTCTCGAAGGAGGCGAGGTCGAGCCCCTCGACGGTGACGCCGTGCGGGCCGAGCTCGCGGAGGATCCCCCAGAGTTTCTCTTGCGGCTCCCGGAGGTAAACCAGAACCGCGCTTCCCTCGGCAATGGGACCCGGGCCGCCGGGCTCCCGCGTCCCGCCCTCGACCAGCTCGAGGAGGATCCCTCCGGTCGAGCGCGGGTGGATGAAGGCGACCCGCCTACCC
>CAZVOE010000025.1:25504-32514 GCA_964628935.1 uncultured Acidobacteriota bacterium | reverse complement strand
CCCTTGGCCGGTCCCCTCCGCGTCGCACGCGGTCCCGGGGGCTCGGAGATCACCCTCGGGACGAGGTGGAATTGCGATGAGAGGGCTCCTCTGCATGGCAATCCGCGACCGTACCACCGGGGGGGGAATCCGTCAACCGAACATCCACCAGACGGCGAGGACGGCCGCGGAGATCCCCACGACGTCCGCGACGAGGCAAGCCGGGAGGGCATGGCGCGTCTGCCGGATGCCGACGGCGCCGAAATAGACGGCGAGGACGTAGAACGTGGTTTCCGTGCTCCCCTGGATCGTGCTCACCAGGTAGCCGACGTACGAGTCGGGCCCTTCACGGCTCATGACCTCCGCCATGACACCGTACGCTCCTGACCCTGAAAGGGGCCGCAGCAGCGCCATCGGAAGCGCCTCGGCCGGGAGGCCGAAGCGGCCGGTGACCGGCCCGACCGTCGCGACGAACGTCTCGAGCACTCCCGACGACCGGATCATCCCGACGGCCACCAGGATCGCGACGAGGTACGGGATGATCCGGAGGGCGACCTCGAACCCCTCCTTCGCCCCCCCGACGAGGGAGTCGTAGACCCGCACCCCTCGCGCCCACCCGAAGAGCACGAGCCCCGCGATCAGAAACGGTAGAGTCCAGTACGAGAGGACGGCGCGGACGAGTTCGCCGGGGAGCGCGTCCTGCGTCTCGCGCACGCCGTGCACGACCAGCGCGCCGAGGAGCACCGCACCGTAGAGGCCCGCGAGGATTCCGGCCCATCGCGGCGGGGCGAGTACCGCGGGCTTCTCCTCGAGCGGCGCGGGCGCAGCCGGGGCCCCTCCCGCGTCCACCACCACCGTCTCCCGGACGCGGTAACGGCCGAGCCGGGCGAAGAGCAAGGCGGCGGTGATCCCCGCGAGCGTCGCGCACCCGCTCGCGAACCACGTCGTGAAGAAGATCCCCGCCGGGTCCTCGGAGCCCGCGCTCGCGCGGAGGGCGATCACCCCCGTTGGCAGGAGAGAGAGGCCCGACGTGTTGATCGCAAGGAAGAGGACCATCGCGTCGGTCGCCCTTCCCCTCACCGGGTTGAGTCGGTCGAGTTCGATCATCGCGCGGACCCCGAATGGGGTCGCCGCGTTCCCGAGCCCGAGCATGTTGCTCGCGATGTTGAGAACCATCGCGCTCATCGCCGGATGGTCCGGAGGAACGCCGGGAAACAGGCGCCGCAGGACCGGTGCGACGGCGCGGGCGAGGATCCGGAGGAGCCCTCCGTCCGACGCGACCCGCATCAGGCCGAGGAAAAACGCCATGGCGCCGACGAGCCCGAGAGCGAGGGTGACGGCGCTGGCCGCCGAATCGAGCACGCCTCGGGTGAGGGCTTCCATCCGCCCGGTGAACGCGGCCGCCGCCACCGACAGCAGGACGGCCGCGACGAAGAGACCGTTCAGCAAGGGATCAGGGGCGCGAGAGCGCGCGCTGGACGAGGGCCTCCTCCTCGCGCTCGTGATCCCTGAGGGTCGCGATCACCCGTTCGAGCTCGGACCGGAGGAAGGAGGCGTCGGCGGGGTTCTTCCCCCGGGCGATCGTCCGGGCCCCCTCGAGACCGGCGAGCATCTTCTCGTGCTCTCCCATCAGACGCATCACATCGGCCTCGGCCTGCGGGAGGGCGTCGAGAATTCCCTGGTAGAGGCCGGCGTCCTCCTCCCCCTTGAAGTGCTCCTCGAGCCGTTCCTTGAGGCTCTCGATCCGGGCCGAGACGTCGAGCATCCGCTCCGCGTCGACCTCGGAGGCGCGGAGCGATTCCAGCGACCTCGCGAGCAGGTCGACGTGAAAGTGGATCTGGCGGTGCTCCTCGAGAGCTTCCGCGGTCAGCTTCGGAAACGTTTGCGAACCGCTCATGGCCCCGATCCCGTGCCTCCCTCCGCGGCGCCCGGCCGCGCTTTCCAGTTTGCCCGAGCCGAGCGTTTCGTCAAGGGGACGTTTCGACGCCCGCTCTCGCACGATCCGCCCCGCGCTCCGTCAAGAATGGGCGGCGACGCTCGGTTCGACGGCGGCGCGGCGACGGCACGCCCGCTCCGCCGCCTCCGCGATCTCCTCGACGCTCGCGGCCGCCGGGTCGAACGAAAGCACCTCGACCCGGCTTCTCCGGAAGACTCCGGCGACCGAGCGGTAGGCGTCCCGGAGCACCGCGAGAAAGGCCTCGTTCGACCAGGACTCCAATGCCTCTCCCTTCGCCTTGCGTCGTTCGACGGCACGCACGGGGTCTTCGTCGAGCAGGACGAGAACGTCCGGGGCCGGCGGTCGGGCCAGGTCGAACACGCTCAGCAGAAAGACCTCCGGCGCCTTGCGGGCGAAGCGCGGAAACTGCCGCCACGCGATACGGCGCTGGCCGGAGAGCACGAGCATGAGTTGCTGCATCCCCTTCTCGTCGAACGTCCCGCTGTAGAAATCGGCCTCGGCCCACGCGAGCAGGTCGACGAGGGGGCTTCCCCGCCCGACCACGAAACGAGCCATCCTCCCGTCGCCGAGTGCCTCGTCGATCCGTGCGCGTTCCACCATCTCGGCGAATTTGCTTCCCCGCCAGAGTCCTCCCGTTCGGAACATCCACGCGAGGATCGACGGCCAGAGCCGACTCCGGGCGAGCGGGACCTGTCCCGGAATTTCCCGGATCCCGGCCTCATCGGCTTGAAGGACGGGGTCGGCGACGCCGACGGTGCGGTCGACCTTCCCGAGCCGGGACAAGAGCGCCTCGAAGACTTCCCCAACGCTCTCCGCGGAGATTCCGCACACCGCGACGCGGATCGGGGGAAGGGGGCGCGGGCCCGGCATCGGCGCGGGAGGAGGCGCGAGCGCGAGCACGTCGGTCCGAATCGCCTCCGCGATCTCCCGCGATTCTCCGTCGGGCGGGTAGGCGCGAGGCTTCCCGACATGCACGTCGATGCCGAGCGGGAGCGGGATCGCCTCTCCCCTCGGCCAGATCCGCTCGGGCCCGGAGAGGAAGACCGGAACGACGAGGAGGCCCGGCACCTTCTGAACGAGGCGACCCACCCCCGGGCGGAAGGGGGCGACGACGCCGGCCTCGCCGCGGCTTCCCTCGGGGAAGAAGATCAAGGTTTCCCCGCACTTGAGCGCTTCGATCATCGGTTGCAGCACGTCGCGTCCCGGTGTCGCGGTGCGATCGATCGGGATGCCGTTCATGAGGACCATCGCGAGCGCGCGCCGGAACCAGGTCTTCCCGAAATAGTCGGCCGCGGCGACCGGATGGACGTGGGGGAGCCTCGAGAGGGGAAAGAGCGCCATCAGGACCGCGGCGTCCAGATGGGAGTTGTGGTTCGCGATGACGAGGCACGGCCCCTTCGGCACGCGGCCGAGCCGGCGGTACTTGACCCCCCAGAACCACCGCAGGAGCGGGCGGACCACCAAGACGTGGAAGCCGAGAAGGGCCGAAACTCGGAGGAAGGTCCGGATCCGTCTCACGGAAACGCCCGCATGAAGTGATAGAAGACCGGAGCGGCGAGGAGTGTCGGAATCGTCCGGTCGAGGAACGCCGCGCGTCCGAGGGTCGCCGCGGACGCCGACTGATCGAGGTCGGCGGCGACCGATGCGGCGAGGAGGGCCCCTGCGGCGGTCGCGAGCGCGACGAGTGCGCCGGCCCCGGCGCCCACCGGCTTCGGAACACCGACCCACGGACCGAAGGCGGCTCCGACCGTCCCGCCGAGAGCGACGCCTGCGATCACTCCCCAGAGCGCGCCTCCTCCCGCCTCCGCCGCGCGGGGCCGCCGCAGGAGGCGCTGCGGCAGCTCCGAGCCGAGAGCGAGCAGCCCGAAAAGCTCGAGCCGCCCGATCGGCTCGTGGGCCATCAGGCCGAGGAAAGAGCCGCAGTAAACGTAAACGGCGGCCCCCGTCCCGACCCGGCCCATGGCGTCGAGGAGCCCCTCCTTCGCCGACCCCGTCGCCAGGACGACCGGAAGGAGAAGAAGGATGGCGAGGGGGATCGCCGCGTGGAAACGCGCGGCATCCCCGAGGAAGGCGGGCCAGAGGGCGAACGGGATGAGCAAGTAGCCCACGAGGAGGGCCCATCGATCGTGCGCTCGCACCGGGGTCAGGAAGAAGTACTGGCGGATCCCGGCGAAGAGGAGGAGACCGAGGAGCGGGAACCCGATCCAACGATTCGCGCGCGAGAGGCAGACGAGAACGGCCGCGAAGAAAACCCAGAAGCCGATCCAGCCGGGAAGGCCACGAAATCTCCCTCCCTGGCGGCTCTTGAGGAACGCGAACGGCGCCACCACGAGGAGCGCCAGAGCCAGGACGAGAATGATCGGCGGAATCGGCTCGAGGAAGCCCATCGCCCCTCCGGCTGTCTATTATGGATTCACGGGAGCCGTTCCAACACGGCGCGGGCGATGGCGTGGGCGGTGAGCCCGAGATGCTCGGCCACAGCCGGACCCGGGGCCGAGGTCCCGAAGCCGTCGGTCCCGAACGTCCACCCTTCGGTACCCGCCAGGACTCTCCAGGGATCGGTGCGGCCGGCCTCGATCGTGGCGATCGGAACCCCCTTCGGGAACAAGGTTTCCCGGAACGAGCGGTCCTGACCGAAGAGGAGTTCGAGCGAGGTGACCGAAACGACGCGAATCCGCCTCCCCTCGGCCGCGAGCTCGCGCCGCGCCTCGAGGGCGAGATGGACCTCGGATCCGGTCGCTGCGAGCACCGCCTCCGGCTTCCCGGCGTCGGCAACGACCCAGCCCCCGCGGGACGCGTCGGCGATCGGCAACCCGGCCGGCCCCTCGAGGGCGGGGAGCCTCTGCCGCGTGAGGAGAATCGCCGTCGGCCCGTCCCGCCGCGAGAGCGCCTTCCCCCACGCGAGTGCCGTCTCCGCGCCGTCGGCGGGACGGAATACGACGAGGTTCGGGATGAGTCGGAGCGACGCTGCGTGCTCGATCGGCTGGTGGGTCGGGCCGTCCTCCCCGACGTGGATCGAGTCGTGGGTGAAAACATACACGACCGGGAGCCTCGCGAGCGCGGCGATGCGGATCGACGGCCGCATGTAATCCGAGAACACGAGGAACGTCGAACCGAACGGCCGGAAGCCGCCGTGGTACGCGATCCCGTTGAGCACCGCCCCCATCGCGTGCTCGCGGATCCCGAAGTGGAGATTCCGCCCCGCGTACGAGCCGCGGCGGACCGAGGTCGTCTCGGGGAGAAGCGTCAGGGTCGACGGCGCGAGATCGGCCGAACCGCCGACGAGCGCGGGGACCAGCTCGGCCGCCTTCGCCAGGACCTTCGCGCCGTGCTGTCGGGTCGCTCCCGATCCGGCGGGGGCCGCGGCGACGAGCCGCTCGACGATGTCGCCGGGAACACGCCCCTCGACGATGGCGTCCCATGCGGCGGCGAGGGCCGGCTCGCGCGTTCGCCACTCCGCGAAGCGCGCCTCCCAGCCGGTCCGGAGCGCCGCCCCTTCCGCCGCGCGCTCCCGGAAGAAGTCGCGAACGCGGTCGGGAACGTGGAAGGGCTCTTGCGGCCAGTCGGCGCGCGCTTTCGTGCGGCGCACCTCCTCCTCGCCGAGGGGAGATCCGTGCGCCTCCTCGCTCCCCTCCTTCTCGACCGCCCCCTTCGCAATCACCGTCTCGCACACGAGAAGGGACGGACGTCCGGTCTCGGCGAGCGCGCGGTCGAGGGCCGCGGCGATCGCGTCATGGTCGTGGCCGTCGACGTGCTCTACGTGCCAGCCGTACGCCTCGTAACGCTTCCCGACGTCCTCGCTCCACGCGAGATCGGTGCGCCCCTCGATCGTGATCCGGTTCGAATCGTAGAGAACGACCAAGTTGTCGAGGCCGAGGTGGGCGGCGAGGGAAGATGCCTCCGCCGACACACCCTCCATCAGGTCGCCGTCGCTCGCGAGGACGAAGACGCGCCGTGTCACCGGCTGGAAGCCGTCCCCATCGTTGAAGCGCGCGGCGAGCATCTTCGCCGCGAGAGCCGTCCCTACCCCGTTCCCCACGCCTTGGCCGAGAGGTCCGGTCGTCGCCTCGATGCCCACCGTGTGACCGAACTCCGGGTGGCCCGGCGTTCTGCTCCCCAGCTGCCGGAACGCTTGCAGCTCCGACATCGGGAGATCGAACCCGGCGAGGTGGAGGATCGCGTAGGCGAGCATGGAACCGTGACCGGCCGAGAGGATGAATCGGTCCCGGTCCTCCCAGTCGGGGGCGGTCGGATCGTACCGGAGAAACCGGCTCCAGAGGACGAACGCGACGTCGGCCGCCCCCATCGGGAGTCCCGGGTGACCGGATCGCGCCCGTTCCACCGCGTCCACCGCGAGGAACTTGATCGTGTTCACGGCCGCTCTCGCGAGCTCTGGATCGATCGGTCGGCTCATCGAAACCCTCTCGCGGCGAAGGCGGCCGCGCCCAGGAGCGCCGTTCTCGGCTCGAGGAGGACGCGCACGGGGATCGCCTCGAGCATCGGGCGCAGGCGTCCCTTCGCACGGAACGACTCGAGAAAGGTCCCGTCCCGCAGGACGGGGAGGATCTTGGGAGCGATCCCGCCTCCCACCCAGACCCCGCCCGTCGCCTTGATGACGAGGGCGAAGTTCCCGGCCGCAGCGCCGTAGAGCGAGACGAAGATCGCAAGCGCCCGCCTGGCAGCCGTGCTCGAGCCGGCGACCCCCGCCTCGGAAACGGCTGCATTCGGATCCTCCGTCGCGAAGCGGGACTCGAGAGCGGGGTCGGCGGCCTCCCGGCCGGATGCGACGAGGAACCGATAGATCTCGGAGAGCCCGGGGCCCGCGACGATTCGCTCGAGACTGACGCGCCCGTGGAGCTTCTGGAAGTGGCGGAGGAGGTCGAACTCGGTCTCGTCTCGGGGCGCGAAGTCCTGGTGCCCCCCCTCGCCGGCGAGCGGGACCTGCCGCGCGCCGTCCCGGACGAGATCGCCCCGGACGTGTTCTGACTCGGACCGTGGGGCCGGACCCAGACGAACGTCTACCTCGTGCATGCCAGCATCGCCTGGGCGCTCGTCGCCGCCGGAGGGGAGCAGG
>CAZVOE010000025.1:8036-25494 GCA_964628935.1 uncultured Acidobacteriota bacterium | reverse complement strand
GCCGGTCCCTGCGGCGATCAGGGCGCCGTTCCCCTTTCGCGCGCGAATCGAGGGAGTCAGGCTCACGACCCTGCGCGGCGGGACCTCCCCGATTCCCCAACCCGTCGCTTCGAGGTCGTTGAGCACGCGGACGTCCTTCGTTCCCGCCGCTTTCGCGACACGGCGCTCCTCGACCGGCCACTTCAGGTTGACGACGCGGCTCCGTCCGTCGACGATCGGCCCCGCGACGCCGACGGCGACGCGCCGGGGCCTCTCGCCTCCCTGCGAGAGGAACTCACGGACCATCGCCTCGAACGAAGGGTAGGCGTCGCTGACGAAAGTACTCGTGCGGACTTCCCGGAGCTTTCCCGGAGAACCCCGGAAAAGCCCGAGCAGGGTCTTCGTGCCGCCGACGTCCCCCGCCAGGACCATGGCGGCCATTATCCGCCGAATGCCGCCGCGTGATCGCGTGCGAACTCCGCGACGGTTCTGGGCGGGCGGCCGAGGAGCGTCCGAAGCGTCGGCGTGATCCGCGCGGAGGTCCCGTTCCGCTGCAACTCGAAGAGTTCCAGGAGCATGCCGATGTACCACTCCGGCATTCCGGTGGTGCGCATCGAGTCCGCCGCCGCGTCCGGCGAGACACCGACGTAGCGCACCGGCTTGCCGGTCGCGGTCGTAAAGCGCTCCGCGACCTCCTCTCCGTTGAGGGCTTCGGGACCGGTCAACTCGTAGGTCTTGTACTGGTGTCCCGGCTCGAGCAGGACGCGCGCGGCCGCCTCGGCGACGTCGCGCGCGTCGACGTACGCGACACGGCCGTCTCCCGCCGGTTGGTGGAACGCGCCTTCCTCGGCGATCCTCCCGGCGAAGGCGAAGAAGTTTTGCATGAACGAACCGGGTCGAAGGTGGGTCCAGGGCAGCTCCGAATCTTCGAGGTGGCGCTCGGTCTGGGCGTGCCAGCGGCCGATGCGGAAGGGAGCGTCGAGGGCGGCGCCGATCACCGAGAGTTTGACGACGTGCGGCTTCGTGCCCTCCGCCTTCGCGGCCTCGATCAGGTTCCCCTGCCAGGCGACCTGGTTGGGATCGGGAGGCGACAGCAGGAAGACGTGGTCGCACCCTTCGAGGGGCGCCCGAAGGGTCTTCGGATCCGAAAGGTCCCCGCGGACCGTCTCGATCCCATGGCGGACGATCGCCGCCGCTCGAGAGGGATCGCGCACGAGGACGCGCACGTGCGCCCCCCGCTCCGAGAGGATCCGAACCAACTCCGAACCGACCGTGCCCGTTCCGCCGGTGACCAGAATCATGGCGACTCCTCGAGATGCGGGCCTCAGGTTACGCGCTCCGAAAAACGATGTCGAACCCCCCCGGTTTGCACGATCGCCCCATTGCGCCCACATTGTGAGGGAACGCCATGCTCGGAGTCCGCCAACGTCGTTTCCGGACGCTCTTCGGGGCGTCCTGCATCGTGTGCGCGGCCGGCCTCACCGCAGCCGGCGCCGATCCCGCCCTCGACGTGCGTGTGCGGGAGGCCGCCTCCCGGCTCTGGTTCCACGGCGTGAACGACGAGATCGCGAGGTCGGAGGTCGGCCCCGAGGGCGTCCCCGTCCTCCTCGAGCTTCTCGCCGATCCATCCTTCCCGCGACGGGACAACGTCGTGGCGTTTCTCAACCACCTTTCGGGACCGGGAGTCGCTGCCGCGCTCGCCGCCTTTCTCGCGCGGCCACCCGCCGATCCGAACGTACCCGAAGAGGACCGCGCGCTGCTCCTCGCCCCCGGGGCCCTCGCCAACGCGGCGAAAGGCGGCGACGACGGTGCCCTTCGACTCCTCCGGGTCTTGGCGGAGCACCGTGAGGAGGGGAACCCCGCGGCGGAGGCCGTGCGATCGGGCGCGTACGGGGCTTCTCTCCGGCGCGACGTGGAGGCCCGGGCGGCCCGGGCGCTCGAGGTCCTCTCCTCGGTTCCGCCCGCGGTCGGACCCGACGACTCGCTCGGGGCGGCCGCGTTCGGGGCGAGCGCGCCCTTCGTTCCCGACACGCCGTCCCCCCTCGCGGTCGATACGGACCCGGAGGTCCATGACGCCGCGATCACGTTCGCGAACCACGTCGATCTGGCGGCGTCGATGTCCGGGGAGCGCGCGAGTCGAATTCTTCGTCACGCCACGAACGTCGCCGGCCACGTCGACTTTCCGGAAGACCTCGCCTGCTGCGTGACCCTCACGCGTTCGGGCTCTCCTCGAACCTTCGGCACCGCGGGCGACGGATTGGACCAGGTGGACGACTCGAACGAAGCGAACCAGGTGCTCGGGAACTCGGTCGCCCGCGTCAAGATCGTGCGAACGATCTCGTGGTGCGGCGGTCCCGGCACGAACATCGCCGGCTGCGCCCATCGGCCGGGCGGGTCGATGATGGTCGTTCGCATCGCGAGCACGGAGGTCGGCGAGGGTGTGCTCTGGCTCCACGAGTACGGGCACAACACCGGACTCGAGCACAATCCGGACGGGCGCTACGTCATGGCGGCGTCGCTCAACCTCAGCGACCCGAACGACGGACTCACGAGCGGGGAGTGCGCGCAGTACCACGCGCCTCAGTCGTCGGTGTCGAACCCGGTCACGGCGACCGGCGAGTGCCACGACCGCGACGCCGACGACTGGGTCAGCAGTGCGGACAACTGCCCCGACCTCTCCAATCCGGACCAGTCCGACCTGGATGGAGACGGGGTCGGAGACGTCTGCGAAGGCTCGACGCTGGACAGCGACCAAGACGGTGTCCCCGATGGCCAGGACAATTGCCCCGGAGTCTTCAACCCCACGCAGGAAAACCGGGACGGGGACGCGCTCGGAGACGCATGCGATCCATGCACCGACGCCGACTCGGACCGCTTCGGGTCGCCGGGCGCCCCCGGTTGCTCCGGCGGCGCCTCGACCGACTGCGACGACGCCCGCGCGTCCGTGTATCCTGGGGCCCCGGAACTTTGCGACGGTCTCGACAACGACTGCGACGGGTTTCCCGACGAGCTCCTCTGCGAGGAACTCGACATCAACGGGGACCTCCGCGTCGATGGGCACGAGTTGGCGTGGCTCGGCCGCGCGTTCGGATCCTCGAGCGGCACCCCCGGCGGGGAGTGGTGGTTCCCCGTCGACTACGATCGGGACGGCGACGTGGACGGCGACGATCTCGCGATCCTCGCGGCGGGATGGGCCTGCACGCCCGGTGCGCCGGTCTGTCCCTGAGCCGTCACCCCTCGAGGACCGCGAGCGCCTCTTCCACGGTCTCGTCCGGCTTCACCCCGTACTTCGCTCGGACGATCTTCCCCTTCTCGTCGATCACGAAGGCGGACCGGTTGATCCCCATGAACTTCCGCCCGTAGAGCGACTTCTCCCCCCAAACCCCGTACGCCTCCGCCACCGCGTGTTCGGTGTCGGCGAGGAGAGGGAAACCGAGCTTGAACTTCGCGTCGAACCGCTTCTGCGCGTCGGGGGGGTCGGGGCTGACGCCGAGGACCGCGACCCCTTTGTTCGCGAGCGACTTCCTCGCGTCGCGCACCGCGCAGGACTGCTTCGTGCAGCCCGGGGTGTCGGCCTTCGGGTAGAAGTACAGGAGGACCTTCCGCCCCTTGAATTGGGAAAGCCGGACGGTGTTCCCGTCCTGGTCCTTCAGGGAAAACGCGGGGGCCTTGTCTCCGGGCTCGAGTCTGGGCATGGGGGATCTCCTGAGGGTTTCGGGCTCCCGAGAATTCGAACGGGGTTGGTTCGCTCGTGTCAAGGGGCCGGGCTCGGTCCACTCGCCGCCTCCGTCCGGCCATTGTAACGGGTTCGTGGAAGACTCGGGCCGGGCCCCGCCCCCTGCGGAGCCCGGTCCGGAACGGAACGGACGTCTCGGAACGGCCGGGTCGCGCTACGGAACGTCGCAACGGCGCGCGAGGTCTTGCGGAAGATCGCACGCCCCGATGCCGACCGCTTCGGGGCGTTCGAGGAGGCCCGAGTCGGTGCCGAACGACCCCTCGATCGCGGCGTCGTTCGCCACGATCACGAAGAAGACGCTTCCCGGGCCGGGATCGAACGAGGCCGTGCCGGTCGTCCCGAGGTTGCAGGCCGAGCCGGACCAGCCGTAGGTCGAGACGTTCGCGAGGTCGCCCCAGTAGATCCGGTGGTCGATCGTCCCGCAGGGAGTCGCGAACGTCACGTCGACCCTCCCCGTGCCGGCGTTCCACGACGCGGTCATCGGGTCGAGCAGCGGGTCGGACGATTCACCCGGCGTGACTCCCGCCGGCGGGGTCACGTTCGCCGTTGCGAGCGCGATCTGCACCGGAGCCGCCTGCCCCGTGTTGAGCCAGGCGTCGAGCAGGTTGATCCCCTCGTCCGCGAGGAACGGATTCTGGCGGTCGTTCGCGAGCCAAAGGAACTGAATGTATTCCCACGAGGTCTGCTGGTAGAAGAGCCGGACCTCGGCCCGCGTCGCGCCCGCCGGGATCGCGAAGGGTCTCTCGTCCCAGTAGTCGTAGACCCCGCCGGGACCGGGGTTCCCGTACTGGGTCGCCGGAACCGGGAGGGCGTTACGTCGGCGCGCCTCGTCGTAGGAGAAGCCGTAGGGCGGGATGCGGTTGTCCGCGGTCATCACGTTGTTCAGGACGAAGTGGAAGGTGTGCTCGGCGGCTCCCGGCTCCTCCGCCGCGAGGTCTCCGAGCGTGTGCACGGGGGCATCGGTCAGCCGGTCGTAGTCGAGCGCGAGATTCGGGTCGTACCCGAGGGCGAGGAGCTGGTTCGCCCATCCCTGGTCCATCCCCGGCTTCGCCTCGTAGACGACGGTGTTGCGAAGGTCGAGGATCGATTGCACCTGGTGGGTCAG
Source organism: uncultured Acidobacteriota bacterium (assembly GCA_964628935.1). Classification (GTDB taxonomy): domain Bacteria; phylum Acidobacteriota; class Polarisedimenticolia; order Polarisedimenticolales; family DASRJG01; genus CAYLHQ01. The sequence goes on along the minus strand of CAZVOE010000025.1, from coordinate 20,674 downwards.
ACCGCTCTTGTCCTGCACCGTCCGGCCGATGGGGCCGTAGGCGCCGTCCTCCCGGACCAGATTGTTCCCGGCGTCGTACCACCTGACGTTCAGCCACATCCGGCGGCCTTCCGGATAGCCGCTGATCAGCTTGTGCGCCGTCAGGTTCGTCACCCGCACGACGAGCGAGTCTCCTTGCTGGGACGCCGAGACGGTCGCGGCGCTCTGGATCATGTCGATTGCGCGGATCTTCCCGGCGTTCAGGGCGTCCTTCTGGAGCTGCGTCAGACCTCCGCCGAGCCGGAGAGTCCCCTTCGTGTCCATGTACTGGATCGCGTCGGGCATCCAGTGACCGGCGCCGGTCTGGTCGTGGCGCGGGAGGTCGGGCCGGTTCGGCGTCCCGGACTTGTTGCAGCCGAGACCGGTCGACGCCGCCATGTGGCAGGTCTGGCACGTGTACGTCCGGGTCGTCCCGTCTTGGTAGTTCGGTCGGTTCGCGTTCCCCGTCTGGTCCATCGCCTTCTGGTAGGCCTTCTGGAGCGAGCCGCCCGTGACGCGGAGATCGGCCGGAAGGGTGGGGAACGACGAAAGCGCGAGGGTGTCGAGCGCGCTCGCCGCGTGCTCGCTCGAGGTGCGTTCGACCATGCCGTACATGGGGGGAGCATTGTTGAACGCCGCCTTCCCGGCGATCGGGGAGCCCAGCGTGCCGCCGAACGTGCCGGGCGCGAGCGGCAGGTTCTGGGTGCCGTTGTTGTGCGCGAGGTCGCCGACGGCCGGATTCGAGACGTCGTGGCAGGTCGCGCACATCTCCGCCTGGCGGTGGAACGCCGACTGCTTCCACGTATGCCTCGCGGCGTCGGCGTTGGCGTAGGGCCCGAGGCGCGATCCCTCTCCGTTGAGGACGTATTGGCCCGAGCCTCGGTACGGACCGTTCGTCGCATCGAACGGCTCGAACGGCGACGCGTAGACCTCGGTCGTGCCCGGGACGTTCACCGGGGGATCGGGGTTCACGAGGAGGTGGCAGAACTCGCATTCGACCCCGTCCTTGTCGCTGGAGGTCGACAGGCCGCTGCCGTCGGTCGGAGTCGACCGCTGCGCGATCCAGCCGCCGACGCTGTGGCAGCGGATGCAGAGGTCGCCCGCACCCCCGCGCTGCGCCGGGTCGGGGTTCGGGATGAAGTCCTGTTCGGCGATCGCGAGGGTCGCCCAGAAGAGGCCGTCGCGGCCCGCGTTGGCCATCATGCCGCCGCGCCAGCCGAACCCCGGCTCCCGCTCCTTCTCACCGCCGGGATTCGTGGTCTGGGTGATGTTTCCGTGGCAGTTGTCGCAGTTGTCCGGGCTTTGGAACGCCGTCACCTCGCCGGGCTGGGTTCCGGGCTGCTGGATCTCGTTGGGGACGGTGGGCGCCGCGGGCGCACCCGTCGAGAGGAGGAGGGTGATCGCCGTCGCTACGACGGCACGAACGGAAAAACGGTCTTCGGACATGGTCGCCCCCTCGGTGTGATGGCTGGATGAAGAAAAACGGGCGCCCTCACGGGACCGTGACGGCGCCCGCGCGGACTCCCGCTCGAAGGGAGGCTTCCCAGCCTCCCCGAACCCGCTCTCGATCGACGATCAGGCCGCCGCACTCGCGGCCGCCTTTCGCAGCTCGCGCTGGAATCGCCAGGAGAAGATCTTCCGCATCGCCTTGAGTTTGAGTTCTCCCATCCAGTGCTTGTTCGGGTCGTCGAGGAACCATCGGCACTCCTCCGGAAGGAGGACCAGGCTCACGTGCACGTAGGGGGCGATCCCGACGGGGATCCCCTTCTCCATGACCGCCTCGTACAGACGGCGGAAGACGGGGATCAAGTCCTCGGTCTCCGGAGGAGGCAGGTTCTCGTAGTCGGTTCCGACCAGAGGCCGGAAGACGCAGACCGTCGGAACCGCCCCCACGTCCGTGATCCAGTCGATCGCGCGGATGGAGTCCTCGGGAGGTTCGAGCCCAGCGATGATTTCTCCGTTGGTGACCCACGGCTCGAACCCGCGGCCCGTGGGCGGGACCTTCGTGGCGCAATACTCGATCGCCTCGAGATAGCGATCGAGCCCGTACTGCCGGTGTTTCCCCGGGCAGACCTCGATGAACCGCTGCCGGTTGTAGATCTCGAAGCAGAAGGAGACCCGGTTGACGCCCATCTTCCGCAGCTCGTTGTAGCGTTTGAGATCGTGGTGCGGCGGGGTCTGGACCCCGACCAGGAGACCCGTCTTTTCCTTGATCGTCCGGATGTACGGCTCGAGGATGTCGAGATAGGTGTCCCCCTCGTAGTGGCCGGTATTGAAATCGACGTAGGTGATTCCGGACTGCTCGCGCGCGGCGATCGCGACCTCGAGCACCTCCTGCACCGACTTCTCGTCGGCGTCGTCGGCCCCGAGGTTCAACCCCACGGAGCAGAACCGACACTGTTCCTTCGGCTTCTCGAGCCAGTACTCGCAGACCTTCGACGGGTAGACCCCCAGGTAGGTTCCCTGGAGCGACCCGACGCGGGTCATCGGTTTCCCGGTCTTCGTTTTCTGGTCGTACCAAGTCGGCCGCGGCGAGAGCGTCAACTCGCACACCCGCCCGAGGTCGTCGCGGTGGAGCACATAGTGCCCGTTCTCCCGCACGAGCAGGTACGGCGATTTCGCGGCGAACGATTCGACCACCGGGATGTTCGTCCAGAGCCCGGAGGGGAGAATCGCCTCGAGGCCCGAGCCGAGACCGGCGCGCGTCCTCAGGATCTTCCGCCCCCCGTCGTCCTCGACGAGGCAAGAATCGTCCAACCGAAGCCCCTTGCAGTACAGATCCAGCTTCAAGAGGCCCGGATTCCTACGGACGTCCGCTTCCATGAAAACCCCCTGCAAAGTCAAAAGAGGCAAACCCCGTGCCGTTCGCCGTGGCGTTCCCTTTGCAGTTCCTCTCGGTGCGCAGGGACGCGACGGCCGGGAGTCCGCCTGAATAGGGCGCGATGTCGGCCGTTTCGCCACCGGTTCCCGCCGAAGAAACTGCGGCGGCCCCGGGGGCGAACGAAGGGTTTGCGTTCGGAGACGTGCCGGCGGGGGTTCCCCACCTACCCCCGGCTGCCTCCCCGCCGGCGGGTCGGTGACGGGGCTCCTTCCCGCGAGGGAACGGACGCCGGCACCGTGAGAGACCGCCGGGAACGGCGCTCCGCATCGGCGCCGGACCCGGCGGTCTCGCATATTCGGGGACCGAACGACGTAGGATGCTCGGGTGGGGCGAAGAGCCGGCATCGATTTCGGCGGCACGAAGATCGAGGGGATCGTTCTCGAGGACGACGGTTCGGTCCGCGCGCGCAGACGGATCCCGACTCCGCGCGGCGACTACCACGCGACCCTCGACGCGATCGCGGGGTTGCTCGCCGATCTGGAGGCGGAGGCCGGAGCCGCGGATCGCGTCGGGGTCGGAATCCCCGGAGCCGTTTCCCCCGCGACCGGCCGCGTGAAGAACGCGAACTCCACGTGGCTCGTCGGGCATGCCCTCGAGGGCGACCTCGAACGGCGCCTCGGCCGCCCCGTGAGGCTCGCCAACGACGCCAATTGCTTCGCGCTCTCCGAAGCGGTCGACGGGGCGGGCGCGGGACGGCGAACCGTCTTCGGCGTCATCCTCGGCACCGGGGTCGGGGGGGGGATCGTCGTCGAAGGACGTGTTCTCGTGGGCCCGAACGCGAGCGCGGGGGAGTGGGGACACAACCCGATGCCGTGGCCCGCCCCGGGTGAGTGGCCGGGGCCGCCCTGCTACTGCGGGCGGACCGGGTGCATCGAAACGTTCCTCTCCGGGCCGGGGCTCGCGGCCGACCACGCGCGCCACACGCGAAAGGTGCTACGACCCGAAGAAGTCGCGGCCGCCTCCGCGGTCGGAGAGCCGGAGGCGACCGCCTCGCTCGCCCGCTACGAGGACCGTCTCGCCCGCTCCCTCGCATCGGTCATCAACGTGCTCGACCCCGACGTGATCGTCCTCGGCGGAGGCCTTTCGAATCTCGAATCGCTCTACGAGCGCATCCCATCCCTTTGGCTCCCCTGGGTCTTCTCGGACCGGGTCGACACGCCGCTTCTCCGCGCCGTTCACGGCGACGCCGGAGGCGTTCGAGGCGCGGCGTGGCTCTGGCCGAGAACTTGAGGCCCGCCCCTGCGTATGAGCAACCCCCTCGGGGTCCTCACCCCCGGGAAGGAGGATCCATGCTCCGGTTCTTCGGAAGGCCCGCCGTCGCCGTGTCCGCCCTCGTCGCCGCGATCGCCCCGGCCCTCTCGGCGGAGGCCGCCTCCCCGGCCGCGCTCCTCGAGGGCGTCGAAATCCCCCACACGAAGTTCGTGCTCGACAACGGGTTGACGCTCATCGTCCACGAAGACCGAAAAGCCCCGATCGTGGCGGTGAACGTCTGGTACCACGTCGGCTCGAAGAACGAGAAGGCGGGGCGTACCGGATTCGCGCACCTCTTCGAGCACCTGATGTTCAACGGGAGCGAGCACTTCAACGACGACTGGTTCAAAGCGGTCGAGCCGCTCGGGGCTTCGGATCTCAACGGAACCACGAACAACGACCGCACGAATTACTTCGAGACCGTCCCCACGTCCGCCCTCGACCGGGTCCTCTGGCTCGAGTCGGACCGGATGGGACACCTCCTCGGGGCGATCGACCGCGCGAAGCTCGACGAACAGATCGGGGTGGTCCAGAACGAGAAGCGGCAGTACGAGAACCAGCCCTACACCGTTTCCGAGGAGCTGATCACGAAGTCGGTCTTCCCGGCGGGGCACCCGTACTCGTGGACGGTGATCGGTTCCCTCGAGGACCTGGCCGCGGCCGAGCTCGAAGACGTGCACGAGTGGTTCCGGACCTTCTACGGCGCCGCGAACGCGGTCCTCGTCGTCGCGGGGGACGTGGACACGGAGACGGTTTTCGAGAAGGTCAGGACCTACTTTGGGGACATTCCTCCGGGGCCTCCCGTCGCCCGCTACGAGTCGTGGCCGGCGAAACGGACCGGCACCCAGCGCCAGGTCGTGGCCGACAGGGTCCCTGCGGCCCGGCTGTACAAGGTCTGGAACGCTCCCGCGGCGACCGCCTTCGAGTCGGCCGATCTCGAGTTGGCCGCGGACGTCCTCGGTTCCGGGAAGAACTCGCGTCTTTACGAGCGCCTCGTCTATCGGGAGCAGATCGCGACCGACGCTTCCGCGTATGTCGATTCGCGGGAGATCGCGAGTCTCTTCACGATCGAGGTCACCGCAAAGCCGGGTCAGGACCTCGCGCCGATCGAAAAGGCGGTCGACGAGGAGGTCGCGAGACTTCTCGCGTCGGGGCCCACCCCCGCCGAGCTCGAGCGCGTCCAAACGACCAGGGCGGCGTCGTTCCTCCGGGGGATCGAGCGGATCGGCGGCTTCGGCGGAAAGTCGGACATCCTGGCCGCGAGCGAGGTTTACTACGGCGACCCCGGAGCTTGGAAGGACGAGATCCGGAGGCTCGTCGCCGCCGGCCCCGATTCGGTCCGCGACACCGCGGCTCGCTGGCTCTCGGACGGAGCGTACGTCCTGCACGTCCTCCCGTTCGCCGACTTCAAGCCCGCCGCGACGGGGGCGGATCGATCGAAGATGCCCGGCGTCGGAGCCCCGCCCGTCGCGGAGTTTCCCGAAATCGAGCGCGCAAAGCTCGGTAACGGCTTGCAGATCGTGCTCGCCGAACGGCGCGGGGTCCCCGTCGTCCACGTGCAGCTCCTGGTCGACGCCGGGTACGCCGCCGACCGCGGCGCGATCGCCGGCACGGCCTCCCTCGCCATGGACCTGCTCGACGAGGGAACCACGAGCCGCGACGCCTTGCGGATCGCGGACGAGGCGTCCCGCCTCGGCGCGTCGCTGGGCACCGGCGCGGACCTCGACACCTGCTACGTGACCCTCTCGGCCCTCCGCGCCAACCTCGAACCCTCGCTCGCCCTCTTCGCCGACGTCGTCCGAAACCCGGTCTTCCCCGAGGGCGAAGTCGAACGCCTCCGGAAGGAGCGACTCGCGGAGATCCGGCAGGAGAAGAGCCAACCGATCGGGATGGCGCTCCGCGTCTTCCCGGTCCTCCTGTACGGGAAGGACCACGGCTACGGGACCCCCTTCACCGGCTCGGGCTACGAGGAGGGAATCGCGAGGCTGACGCGGAAGGACTTCGTCCGCTTCCACGAGACCTGGTTCAAGCCGAATCGGGCGACGATCGTCGTCGCCGGGGACATTTCGATGGCCGAGATCCGCCCGATGCTCGAGGCGGCGTTCGCGGGATGGAAACCCGGCGAGACCCCCGCGAAGAAGCTCGGGGAAGTTCCCCCTCCGAAGGAAACGACGATCTACCTGTTGGACCGTCCCGGCTCGATCCAGTCGATTCTCCTCGCGGGCCGGCTGATCCTTCCGACCTCGAACCCGGACGAGGCGGCCTTTCAAAGTCTCAACTGGGTTCTCGGCGGCGCGTTCACTTCGCGCCTCAACATGAACCTCCGGGAGGACAAGCATTGGACGTACGGCGCCGGGATGTTCGCCCCCGACGCCAAGGGACAGCGCCCCTACATCGCCTACGCGCCGGTCCAGACCGACAAGACGAAAGAGGCCCTCCTCGAGATCCGTCGCGAGCTGACCGAGGCGCGCTCCTCCCGTCCGGCGACCGAGGCCGAGCTCGCGAACGCGCGGTCGGGGCAAACACTCGCGCTCGCCGGGGAGTGGGAGACGGCCTCCGCCGTCGCCGGGGCTCTCTCGAAAGTGGTCCGCTTCGGCCTTCCCCCCGACTGGTACCGCACCTGGCCCGCGAAGGTAAGGAGCGTCGACGCCGCGGCCGCGGCCCGGGTGGCGGAGAAGGTCCTCGATCCGGAGCGGATGATCTGGATCGTCGTCGGCGACCGGGAGAAGATCGAGCCGGGCATTCGCGAGCTCGGTTGGGGCGAGGTGAAACGGCTCGACGCCGACGGAAACCCAATCTAGGATCGGGGCCTACGAAAGGAGGGGGTCATGAGGATCGAGTTCCTCGCGCCCCTGGGCCGGGCCGTGGAGCGGATGAAGACCGCGCTCTTCCGTCCGTTCGACCTCGGGAAGTGGATCGTCGTCGGGTTCTCGGCCTGGCTCGCCTGGCTCGGCCAGCAAGGAGGCGGCGGGAGCGGCGGGCAGTGGAAGGACGGGGGCGATCTCGACGATTTCCGTCGCGAGGCGCGCTCCGCCTTCGACGGGCTCCAGGACCTCCTCTCGAACCCACTCTGGCTCGGCCTCATCGTGTTCGGCGCGTTTCTGCTGGTCGTCGTCGTGATCGCGATGACGTGGGTCTCCTCGCGCGGGAAGTTCGTCTTCCTCGACAACGTCGCGAAGGACGGGCGGGCGATCGTGGAGCCTTGGGGCCGGACGGGAGAGATCGGAAACTCCCTGTTTTGGTGGCGTCTCGTTTACGGCCTCGTCATGCTCGTTGCGTTCGCCCCGTTCGTGCTCGCCCTTTGGTATGCCGTTGCGGCTCCCTTCCTCGACGGGGATCCGGTCCGGATCGGCGCCGCGGTGGGCGCGATCCTGGCCGCCATGTCGATCGGGATCGGCTTTGCCTTCGTGTCTCACTGTCTCGAGAACTTCGTCGTCCCGATCATGTACCGGCACGGCCTCCGGGCGAACGCCGCCTGGGGCCGCTTCCTCCGCCTCTTCGGGAAGGAGCCGCTGGCCTTCGTCGGGTACGCCCTCCTGGCCTTCGCGCTCTGGTTCCTCGTGGTCGTGGCGATCGTGATCTTCGGCTGCGCGACCTGCTGTTGCGGGTTCGTGATCCTGGCCTTGCCGTACGTCGGGACGGTGGCGATGCTCCCGGTCCTCTACGCCTACCGCGCGTGGAGCCTCGAGTTCCTCGCGCAGTTCGGACCGGAGTGGACGCTGTGGCCCGCGCCTCCCGCCGCGCCCGAACCGCCTGCGGCGCCGGAGCCGCCGCCGCTCGTCTTCGACCCGGGGATCTGATGGACGACAGGAAGGGGGCGACGCGCCGGCCGCCCGTCGCCCCGGCACGGCCGGTCACGACGACGCTCCACGGCGAGACCCGCGTCGACGAGTACGCCTGGCTCAAGGACAAGACGAACCCGGAGGTGATGGAGTACCTGCGGGCGGAGGACGCCTACGCCTCGTGGTGGATGGAGCCGACGGAGCCGCTCCAGAACGCGCTCTACGACGAAATGCTCGCGCGGATCCAGGAGACCGACGTCAGCGTCCCGTACCGCAAGGGCGGACACTGGTACTACGTCCGCACCGAGGAGGGAAAGCAGTACCCGATCCTCTGCCGCAAGGCGGGGACTCTCGACGGGGTCGAGCGAGTCACCCTCGACCTGAACGCGTTGGCCGAAGGCCTTCCGTTCCTGGCACTCGGCGAATACGACGTCTCGGACGACGGCAACCTCTTGCTCTTTTCGACCGACACGACCGGATACCGGGAGTACACGCTCCAGAGGAAAGACCTGCGGACGGGAGAGATCGCCCCTTGGCGGGTAGAGCGCGTCTCGACGGCGGCGTGGGCGGCCGACGGCCGCACGATCTTCTACGTCGAAGACGACCCGGTCTCGAAGCGTCCGTTTCGCCTCCGGCGCCACGTCCTCGGCGCGACCGGCGAGGATCCGGTCGTGTACGAGGAAAGAGACGCGCGGTTCTCCTTGCAGGTCGGGCGGAGCCGGAGCAAGCGCTTCGTCGTCCTCTCGATCGCGAGCCACACGACGAGCGAAGTCCGCCTCCTCGAGGCCTCCCGCCCCGATGGGGAGTTCCGCACGGTGCTCGAACGGTCCCAGGACGTCGAGTACGACGTCGCGCACGGCGGCGACCTGCTCTTCCTCCGCATCAACGACACGGGGCGGAACTTTCGCCTCGTGACGGCGCCCGTCGATTCGCCCGGACGGGAGCACTGGACGGAGATCGTCCCCCACCGTCCCGAGGTGATGCTCGAAGGGGTCGATGTCTTCGCCTCGCACTACGTCCTCCACGAAACCGAGGACGGCCTCGAGCGCCTGCGCGTGGTCGACCGCGCGACGGGGCGCCTTCACGAGGTCGCCTTTCCGGAGCCGGCGTACGTCCTCGGGGCCGACGTCAACGCCGAGTACGAGACCGGCGCATACCGGTTCCGGTACCAGTCCCCGGTCACGCCGCTTTCGGTTTACGAGCACGATTTGACGACGGGGGAGCGCAGGCTGCTCAGGGAGACTCCCGTACTCGGTGGGTTCGATCGCACCCGCTACCGGGTCGAACGGCTCCGCGCCGCCGCACCCGACGGCGCGCGCATCCCGATCACGGTCGCCTACCGCGCGGACCTCCTCGCGCGCGACGGTTCGATGCCGATGCATCTCGTCGGCTACGGGTCGTACGGCTACGCCTACCCCGCCTCCTTCTCCTCGAACCGGATCAGCCTGCTCGACCGCGGAGCGGTCTTCGCGATCGCCCATGTCCGCGGCGGCGGGGAAATGGGAAAACGCTGGCACGACGAAGGGCGGATGGAAAAGAAGCCGAACACCTTCACCGACTTCGTCGCGTGCGCCGAGCACCTGATCCGCGAACGGTGGACCTCCCCCGACCGCCTCGTGATCGAGGGCGCGAGCGCGGGCGGACTCCTCGTGGGAGCCGTCGTGAACCTCCGCCCCGATCTCTTCAAGGCGGTCGTCTCGAAGGTCCCGTTCGTGGACGTGATCCACACGATGCTCGACGAGTCGCTCCCCCTGACCGTCGCCGAGTTCGAGGAGTGGGGAAACCCGAAGGACCCGAAGCACTACGCCGTGATGAAGACCTACTGCCCCTACACGAACCTGAAGGCGCAGCGGTATCCGGCGATGCTCGTCAAGACCTCGACCGAGGACAGCCAGGTGATGTTCTGGGAGCCGGCGAAGTACGTGGCGCGCCTGCGCGCCATCAAGACCGACGACAACCCCGTGCTCTTCAAGATCAACTTCGCGGCCGGCCACGGCGGGGCGTCGGGACGCTACGACGCGCTGCGGGAGACGGCGTTCGACTACGCGTTCATTCTGACGATGATGGGGATCGAGACGCGGGAGCCCCTTCCCGCCTCCTCCCCGGCTCCGGGTTCGTGATCAGCCGCGCCCCGCCCGAGAAGAAAAGGTACGACCAGATCCAGTCGAGCATCACGAGAACGCGCTGCCGGAAGGTGATCAGGTAGAAGACGTGGACTCCCGACCAGAGGAGCCACGCGACGAGACCGGTCACGCGGAAGCGCCCGAGGGTCCCCACCGCCCGCGCCCGCCCGATCGTCGCGAGCACCCCCTTGTCCCGGTAGCGGAACGGCTCGCGCCTCCCGGTGCGGAGGACGCGGGCGACGTGGCGGCCCATCTGCATCGCCGCGGGGGCGATCCCCGGAACCGGCTTCCCGTTCGAGCGATCGACGACCGAGGCCAGGTCGCCGAGGACGAAGATCTCCGGGCGCCCAGGAACCGAGAGATCGGGCTCGACGAGCACGCGCCCCGCGGGATCGAGGGGGCAGCCGAGGGAGGCCGTGAGCGGCGAGGGCCGGATCCCCGCCGCCCAGATCACGTTGTGGGTCGCGATCCGCTCGCGGCCGGCCGGCCCCTCGAGGTCGACTCCGCCCTCGTCGATCGCCGCGACGCGCGTCCCGAGCCTCACCTCGACCCCGATGTCGCGGAGGTCGCGCTCGGCGCGGCGGCAGAGCGTCTCGTCGAACCCCGCCGGGAGGAGGCGGTCCTGCGCCTCGACGAGGACGATCCGCGAGCGGGTCGTGTCGACGTTCCGGAAGTCGCGCGGCACCTGGTGGAGGGCGATCTCCCGGATCGCCCCCGCCGTCTCGACCCCGGTCGGCCCGCCTCCGACGATCACGAAGGTGAGGTCGGGGGTACGCGCCTCGGGGTCCTGGATCCGCTCCGCCCGCTCGAATGCCTCGAGGAATCGCTCGCGGATCTCGAGCGCGTCCTCGATCGTCTTGAGGCCGGGGGCGACCGGCTTCCAGTCGTCGTGGCCGAAGTAGGAAACCGTCGCCCCTGCGGCGAGGACGAGGACGTCGTACGCGATTTCCCCGTCGGCGAGGCGGACGACGCGGCGGTCCGGATCGACCGCGACCGCCTCGGCCAGGATCACTTCCGCGTTTCGCTGCCGGGAGAGGATCTGGCGGATCGGCGCGGCGATCTGGGCCGGGGAGAGCGCCGCCGTTGCGACCTGGTACAGGAGGGGCTGGAAGAGGTGGTGGTTCGTCCGGTCGACGAGCGTGATCTGGACGTCCGCCTTCCGGAGGGCCTGCGCGCAGGTCAGACCGCCGAACCCGCCGCCGACGATGAGGATGCGCGTGGGGACCTTCGTCGGGCCGCTCATTCTCCACCCCGTGACGGACAGGATCGCACGATCGCGGTATCTTGCCGCCGATGAACCGCTCCGAGCACGAGGTCAGCGCCTTCGTCCACCTCGTCGGGGCCGCCCTCGCGCTCGTCGGCCTCCCCGTCCTGATCGTGGTGGCGGCGATGGAGGGGACGGCCCGGCACGTCGTCGCGTTCACGATCTTCGGTTCGACGCTCGTCCTCCTCTTCCTCTTCTCGACGCTCTACCACGCCGTGAAGGGGCCGGCGAAGCCGGTCCTCAAGAAGATCGACTGCATCCTGATCTACTGGCTGATCGCGGGGACCTACACGCCGGTCTGCCTGGTCGCCCTCGGCGGCTCGCTCGGGTGGACTCTCGTCGGGATCAACTGGGGGCTCGCCGTCGTGGGGACGGTCAACGAGGCGACCGCGTGGAAGTACCATCGCGCGGTCTCCCACGCGCTCTACCTCGCGATGGGCTGGCTCGCGCTCCCGGCGTTCGCTCCGGTCGTGAGGGCGCTCGGGGGGATGGGGTTCGCTCTCATCCTCGCGGGAGGCGTGTTCTACACGGGTGGCCTCGTCTTTTACGCGTGGAAGCGTCTCCCCCACTCCCACGGCATCTGGCACGCCTTCGTGCTCGCCGGGAGCATCTGCCACTTCTTCTCGGTGTTGCTCTTCGTCCGCTAGGGGACTTGCTCGGGCGCGGGCGGGGGTTCCGGGGCCGGAGGCGGCGCCGATGCCTCGACCTGATCGACGAACGCCTGGATGATCGGCTCGAAGTCCCCCTGGAGGGTCGTGTACCAGGAGTCCGCCTTCTTCGTGACCGTCATCACCTCGACGCTCGCCGCCTCGGCTCCCCCGATCGCGAACGTCGTCCTGTAGACGAGGTGGAGGAGATCCCCTTCCTTGACGGAGCCGAGCAGGTTCGTCTTCGCGCCCGCCATCATGTCACCGAGCTGCGGAACGAACCGGGTGGCGGATTTCATGAACCGCTCGAACGCCTGGGCCGCCGGGAGCGCTGCGAGCGCCTGGGTGTCCGACGTGCCCAGGAAGAGGGACGCCGCCTCGCCGCTCGGGTCGGCCGCCGCGAGACGCATCATGAGCGACTTCAGCGACTCGAGCGCGGCGGGCTCCATGGTCTGGGCGATCGCGAGCCAGTCGGAGCGCTTCATCGCGTCGGCCGTAGTCTGGAAGAGACCCTCCGGCGAGGAGCGATCGATCGCGGGGGCCGCCGCGGGCTCCTGGGCGAGGGCGATCGAAGTGCAGGCGACGATCGTGAGGGCCGCGGCCGCCCGGCGGGAACACGACACCATCGGGGACTCCTTTCGGAAGGTGGGGAGGATATGGGGACTGGCACCT
>CAZVOE010000025.1:0-8026 GCA_964628935.1 uncultured Acidobacteriota bacterium | reverse complement strand
GAAAAGGTGCCAGTCCCCTTTTCTACCGACTCCGCGCGACCCCCACGCGGGCGCAGTCCTTGCGTACCGGGCACTCCGAGCACTTCGGGGAAACTGGGTGGCAGATCTGTTGGCCGTGGCGCACGAGCGTCTCGTTGATGGGGATCCACCACCGCTTCGGGAGGATCCTCCTCAGTTCCATCTCGGTCGCGTCGGGGTGGCCGGTCGCCACCCATCCCAGCCGGTTGGAGATTCGGTGGACGTGGGTGTCGACGCAAATCCCCGGCTTTCCGAAGCCGAGCGTGACCGTCAAGTTCGCGGTCTTGCGACCGACACCGGGGAGCTCGAGGAGCGCCTCGATCGAGTCGGGCACCCGCCCCCCGTGCCGCTCGAGGAGGAGCCGCGACACCGCGCGGATCTGCGCCGCCTTCCGGCGGTAGAACCCGACCGGATAGATCAGCCGCGCGATCGTGCTCTCGCGCAGACGGAGCATGCCCCGAGGGTCTCTCGCCGCCGCGAACAGGCGCTCGGTCGCCGGGTAGGTCGTCTCATCCTTCGTGCGGAGGGAGAGGATGCAGCCGATCAGGATCCGGAAGGGGGACTCGCCGTTCGCACGGACGAAGCGGTCGATCTCGTACCGCCGCGCGAGGGTCGAAAGGACCCGGGAGATCGCGGCCGCGTTCACAGGGTCTCGAGCGGCGCGTCCCGCTCCGGCGCCGGGTACGCCCGGTCGAGATCCGCGAGGTCCTCCTCGCTGAGGACGAGGTCGGCCGCGCGGGCGTTCGCGCGAACGTGGTCGGGGTTCGCGGCCTTGGGGATCGCGACGACCTCCTCGACGCGGAGCGTCCACGCGAGGGCGATCTGCTCCGCGGTCGCGCCGTGCCGTGCGGCGACGCGCTCGAGGGCGGGCGTCCGGCGCAACCGTCCCTGCTCGAGCGGGGAATAAGCCATGATCGGGATCCCGCGCGCGCGGCACCAGGGGAACAGGCGTCGCTCAGGGCCCCGCCGTTCGAGGTTGTAGAGGACCTGATTCGTCGAGCACCCCGCGAGATCGGGGATCGCGGTCACCGCCTCCATCTCGTCGACGTCGAAGTTGCTCACCCCCCAGTGGAGGATTTTCCGTTCGGCGCGGAGCTTCTGGAACGCCTCGACCGTGCCCTCGAGCGGGTGCGGTCCGGGCCAGTGAAGGAGGTAGAGATCGATCCGGTCGGTCGCGAGACGGGCGAGGCTCGCCTCGCACGCGCGGATCGTGCCCTCGACGGTTGCGTGGTGCGGCAGGACTTTCGAGACGAGGACGACCTCGTCGCGCCGGCCCTCGATCGCTTCCGCGACCACCCTCTCGGCGCCGCCGTCCCCGTACATCTCGGCGGTGTCGACGAGGCGCATCCCCAGGTCGAGACCCATGCGAAGGGCCGAGACCTCTTCTCTCCTTCGTGATGCGCTCTCCCCCATCCGCCAGGTGCCGAGGCCCAGACTCGGGAGAACCGCTCCCGATCGCGCACGAACCTCGAAGATCACCCCGATCGCTCCGCGACCCAAACGAGCACCGGACCCTCGACCGCGATGTCGGCCTTCCGCGGCGCGACGTCGAACCGCTCGACCGCCATTTCGTCCGACTCGTCTGCCGAGATTCGTTCGATCTCCTGTCGCACCTCGAACTCGAGGTCGGACCGCTTCCGTCGCACCGACTCGAGCGTCTCCGCCGCCCGCTCGACGTCCCCCTTTTCCTTCTGCGCCCGCCCGACGCCGCGCGCCGTCGTCGTGGCGCGGCCGAGCGTCCCGACGCTGACCGCTTTACGGCCGAGAAGGGCTCCGAAAATCGTGGCTCCCATCGAGAGAGCAGTGTCGACCTTGCTCCGCTGGTACTGCGCCTCTTCCCTCGCGATCCGCTCCTCGACCCTGCGCTCCTCCTCGTCGATCCGGCGGAAGCGGTCCGCGTACTTCTTGCGAAGCGCTTCGACCGCGGCATCGCGGCGCTCCCGGGACGCATGCCGGACGCGCACGCGAAAGTTCCCCTCGCTCTCGCCCGGTGTCGAGACCGACTTGAGGGGGGCGCAACGGAACATCGCGAGTGCGCCGGTGCGATAAAGGGTCGATTCCAGTTCTTTTCCCCAGCGCAGATACGACTTCGCCCGCGACGCCTCCGCCGGAAGGGACTCGAACGACGCTTCCCCGAGAGGACGGTCGCGGAGGGCCGGCGCGCGCTCGAGAATCGTCGCCTTCTCCCACTCCGGACCCGCCCCCTCCGTGAACGGAGCGAGGAGGTGCAACTCCCGCCAGAAGTCGAGCTTCGCCTTCGCGTCGACGTGGTGGAGCTTCGCCGCGGCGTACAGGGCCGGCCGGTACCGGACGGGCCCGGCGAGACCCTCGGGGGCGAAGAACGCCTCGCGGACCTCCGCGGGGACGGTGGGCCGGGACCCCGCAGACGGAGCCGGCCCGAGCACGGGTGCAGCTTTCGAGGGCGCCTCCCGCGGTTTCGCGAGCGCCTGGATCTGCGCCCGCGTCAGCGGACCGCGAAGGTACGAGAGGGTCCATCGGGTCTGGAAGAGGGCCGGCGCGTCGTCGTGGACGTTGTTGAGGAGAAAGACGCGATTGCCGAGACCGGAGAGGATCGCCCCGTAGCGGGCGCGGTCGAACCCCTTCCCGGCGGTCGCGTTCGCCCCCTCGAGCCCCTCGAGGACACGTTCCTTGTCCCTCTCCGTCTGGAGGCGGCCGAGGAACCAGGTGCCGGCGTTCGAGAGCCCCTTGTAGTCGAGATCGACCGGATTCTGGGTCGCGAGCGTCACCCCGAGGCCGAAGGCCCGCGCCTGCTTCAGGAGGGTGAGCATCGGCGTCTTCGACGGCGGGTTCGCCGTCGGCGGGAAGTATCCGAAGACCTCGTCCATGTAGAGGACCGCGCGGAGGCTCGAAGTGCCCGGCTGGGCGCGCATCCATGCGACGACCTCGTTCAGGAGCATCGTCACGAAGAACATGCGCTCGGCATCGCCCAGGTGTGCGATCGAGAGGATCGACAGCCGCGGCCTCCCCTCGGGAGTCCAGAGGAGACGCTGCACGTCGAGCGGCTCCCCCTCCATCCACGCGGCGAATCCGGGCGATGCGAGCAGACCGTTCAGGCCGAGGGCGAGATCGCGGCGCTCCTTCGCCGGGTAGAACGTCTCGAGGTCGAGCACCCCGACCCGTTCGAAGGGGGGCCTCTCGATCGCGTGGATGAGGGCGCCGAGGTCGAGGCTCCTCCCGCCCCTCCAGGAGGCGTCGAGGAGGTTCGAAAGGAGGATGTGCTCCCGGCTCCGGAGCGGGTCGGCGTCGATCCCGAGGAGGCCGAGGAGGCCGGAGACGGTGGCGACGATCCGCTCTCGAAGCGCGTCGGCGTCCTGCGTGACGGCGTAGTTGGGGGCGGCGAGCGAACGCAGAACCGAGATCGGCGCCCCCGCGGTCGAGCCAGGGGTGTAGATCGCGAGATCGGCCGCGTCCCGGTATCGCGCGACGCGCTCCGGCGGCTGACCCCAATCCGCGAGTCCCGCCCTCCACCGGTCCGCCGTGTTCGCCGCGAGCGTGTCGACGTCGAGCCCGGCGCGCTCCGCTTCCCCCTCGTCGACCCACGGGCGGAACGAAGCCGGGGAGAGATCGGGGAAGGCGAGGAGGAGGTTCCCCATGTCTCCCTTCGGGTCGATCACGATGGCCGGTACGCCGTCGATCGCGGCCTCCTCGAGGAGTCCGACCGCGAGCCCGGTCTTGCCGCTCCCGGTCATGCCGACGATCACCGCGTGGGTCGTGAGGTCCTTGCCGTCGTAGAGGAGCGGGTCGGGGAGGCGCATCCCCGCGTCCGCGTCCCAGAGCCTCCCGAGATAGAAGACGCCGAGCTTCTCGTAGTCCATGGCTCCGGCATCCTAGCCGACTTCGCGCCGTTCCCGGGTATACTCGCCGTCGAACGTTCGTCGAGAGGAGGAACCATGACTCGCCGATTCAGAGGATCCGTGCTGACGCTCGCCCTTGGGCTCGCGGTCCCCGCGGTCGCGGAGGAGCCGGGCGCGCCGCCCAAGATGACGCCGGAGCAGATGGCGGAGATGGAAGCCTACATGAAGGCCGGAGCCCCCGGCCCCGAACACGCGATGCTCGCCGGTATGGCCGGCACGTACGACGTCGCGGTGAAGACGTGGCACGACCCGAGCGCCCCCCCGGAGGAGTCGAAGGCGACGGCGACCCGGACGATGGACCTCGACGGCCGGGTGCTCGTCGAGCGGTTCGAGGGGTCGATGATGGGAACCCCGTTCACCGGCCTCGGCATGACCGGGTTCGACAACGTCTCGAAAGAGTACTGGTCGACCTGGATGGACAGCATGTCGACCGGAATGATGTTGGCCAAGGGGTCCTGCGACGAGAAGCACACCTGCTCGTTCACCGGGAGTTGGAACGACCCGATCAAGAAAGGTCCCGTCGCGATGCGGGTGCATTCCCGCTGGACGAGCCCAACGACCGAGCTTTTCGAGATGCACGGTCCTGGAAGAGACGGGAAGGAAATGAAGATGATGGAGATGACCTACACGAAGCGGTAGCGCCGTCCGCGGGCGGGGAGGCTCAGGAAGCCTCCCCGTCCTGCGCAGCCTCCCCGTCCGCCCCGCGCATCTTCCCCAGGGCCCACTCCGCCGCCTCGACCCCGAAACCGGCCCCGTCCCCGATGACCAGACCCAGAAACGCGTTTCGGAGGATCTCCGCGAGCAGTCGCTCGTGGGGATCGCGTCCAAGGAGGAACGCCGGCGTCAGCGCGATCCAGAACCCGGAGAGCATCGGCCCCGCGATCAAGAACTTCCCGAAGGCGTAGCCGCGCCGCGCGAGGTCGTCGAAGACGGCGGCGGCGAGGAAGGCGGCGAATCCCATCCCGAGGCACGCGAGGGGGCTCGCGACGACGGCGGGCCATCCGGCTTCGAGCGAGACCCCGAGATGGAGTGCGGTCCATCCCGACACGAGTGCGAGGCCCGCGGCCGGCCTCGACGCACGGACCGCGGCGAACACCCCCGCGACCAGGAGCCCGGCGTTGATCGCCTGGAAGGGAGGATGCCCAGGAACGGCGACCGCCCTCCCGAACGCGAACGCGCCGGCCAGGGCGGCGCCTGCGGCGCCCGCGGCCCAGAGGGGTCGTCCGCGAGGACGGTGCGGTCACAGGGGGGGCTTCAACGCGCGGGCGACGAGGGCCTCGTCGACGACGAGGCGGTATCGCCCCCCTTCCTCGCGCACCTCGGCCTGGGAAAACGGATCGAACTCGAACGGCTTGATGATCCGGCCCCAGACCGCCTTGAGGGCGCGCGCGCCGATCCGGCTCGACCGGCTCGCCTCGTCGGCGACCTTTCGAACCGCCCCCTCGGTGATCTCGAGGTCGATGCCGTACTTCTTGAAGAAGCCCTGCGAGGCCTTGAAGACGCAGTCCCGGGGCTCCATGAAGATCCGGCTCAACAGACCGGCGTGGAGATCCTCGAGGATGATCGCGTTGTCGAACCGGGAGAGGAACTGCGGCTGCATGCCGTAGTCGAAGAGATCCTCCTGCTTGAACCAGTGGCGGAGCGTGAAGAACTCCCGGATCTGAACCTCCCCGTTCTCGTAAACCGTCTCGGTGGGCAGCTTCACGCGACTCGTCGGCGCGGTCACCCGGCGATAGACCTGGTCGTAGAGATTCTCGAAAGCGCCGGCGCAGAGGAAGAGCATCTTTCCGGTATCGACGTGCACCGGGACGCGCTCGATCGTACGGTTGCGGGTCACGGTGACGGGGTAGAGGACGTTCTCCCCCTCGATGAGGGTGAGGAGCCCCTGCTGGATGTTGATCCCGGTCACGTACGGCTTCCCGCCGACGACCGCCGAGATCTTGTCGATCTCGTCGATGCAGACGGTCGCGTGCTGCATGTAGTCGGCGAGCAACTCCGGATCGACATCCTCGCCGAGAATCTCCTTCGCCCGCTCCTCGAGGCGGCTCATGAGCCGGTTCGGGTCGACCATTCCCTCGTCGGTCGCGAACTGGTTCGCGTTCATGATGACGACGACCCGGTACTTCTGGAACTCGTCGTGCTCGGCGTAAAGGCGCTCCATGGCCCGCATGACGGTCGTCTTGCCGGTTCCGGAGTTCCCGATGAGGAGGAGGTTGCCGTAGCGCTCCCCTTGGAGGTGCTTGAAGATCGCGACCGAGACGTAGCGGAGGGTTTCCTCCTGGCCGATGACGTCGCGCTTGAGAAACTCGTTGATCTCGACGGGCTTCATGAAGATTTCATTCTAGCCCTTCCGGGAAGGTCGCCGCGAGATCGGCGGTTTTCGGTAGAATCCCGGCTCGAACGGATGCAGCCTCGCCTCCCCTCCCTCGTGTTCGCGCTCGCCGCGTGTTGCGCCGTCGCCGGCTGCGGCGGGCGACCCGCCGCGCCGCCCGAGCGGCCGAACCTCGTCCTCGTCACCCTCGACACGGTTCGGGCCGACCGCCTCGGTTGCTACGGAAACGACGCCGCCTCCACCCCGACGATGGACCGTCTCGCCCGGGAGGGCGTCCTCGTTCGGCACGCGGTGGCCGTCGCGCCGTTGACGCTCCCCTCCCACGCGTCCCTCCTGACCGGGCTCGCTCCGCCGCGCCACGGGGTCCACGACAACGCCGATTACCGGCTCCCCGACTCGACGACGACGCTCGCGGAGCACCTCGCGCGTCTCGGCTATCGCACGGCCGCGTCCGTCGGGGCCGCCGTGCTGTCCTCGCGCCTCGGGATCGCCCAGGGGTTCGAGTCGTATCTCGAGCCCCGGGTCGCGGAGATCGAGCGCCAGGCCGGCGGTGGCGTCGGATTCCTCGGAATCGCCGAACGCGATGCCGAGGCGGTGACCGAGGACGCGCTCGCTTCCCTCGGACGGATCGCCGGAGAGCCTTTCTTCCTGTGGGTCCATTACTTCGACCCCCACGCCGACTACGCGCCGCCGGAGCCGTGGCGGAGCCGTTTCTCCGGCCGCCTCTACGACGGCGAGATCGCCTACACCGACGACGAGTTGGGACGGATCCTCGACCTGTTGTCCTCGCGCGGGCTCGACGACCGCACCCTCGTCGTCGTCACGTCCGACCACGGCGAGAGCCTCGGCGAGCACGGCGAGAGGACCCATGGGCTGTTCGTGTACGACGCGACGATCCGGGTTCCCTGGATCGCCCGGTTCCCTGGCGTCCTCCCGAGAGGGGCGCGCTACGAAGGTCTCGTTTCCGGGACCGACCTCGTCCCGACCGTCCTGTCCCTGATGGGGATGCCTCCCCTTTCCGGGACTCAGGGAACCGATCACGCGCCGGGCCTCCGGAGCGGGACACCGGTCGCCGCGCCGCCGGCCTATGCGGAGTCCCTTCTCGGCGAGCGGGCCTACGGTTGGGCCCCGCTGCGCTCTCTCCGGAGCCTCGACGAGAAGTACATCGACGCTCCCGTTCCCGAGCTCTACCGTCTCGACGACGATCCGGGCGAGCTCCGGAACCTCGCGGCGGAGCGGTTCGACGACGTGCGCCGGTGGGAGAGCCGCCTTCACGAAACGGTCGCCGACTTCGGGGCGCCGGACGACGGAGCCGCCAGCCCGTCGACCGCCGCCGAACGAGCCGCCCTCGAGTCGCTCGGCTACGTCGGGGGTTCGGCGGGAGGAGCCCGTGCCGGTCCGAGGCCGGACCCCAAGGGTATGGTCGCCGCCCACGAGACCTACCTCGAGGCGCAAGCTCTCGTCGCCCGCGGAAAGCTCGTGGAGGGAGCGGCCCTTCTCGCGCGTGTCCTGGAGGACGATCCGGCCAACCCCGCGGCCCTTTCCCTTCTCGGCTCCGTCCGCTTCGCGACCGGCGAAGCGCGAGAAGGGATCGCGGCCCTGGAGGAATCGGTGCGCCTGTCGCCCGCCGTCTTCGAGAACCGCAGCAACCTCGCGAACGCCTACCACGAGGCGGGGCGGTGGGACGACGCGGTCCGGGAATACGAGGCCGCTCTTCGCATCCGCCCCGGTGACGGCCCGACGCTCCGGGCGCTCGGCGGCGCGCTCCTCGCCCGGGGCGACGCGGTGCGCGCCGCGGAGG
>CAZVOE010000024.1:0-33252 GCA_964628935.1 uncultured Acidobacteriota bacterium | reverse complement strand
GCGGAGCCGGAGGGGACCGGTCGCGTCGAGGGAGAACCACCCTCGGCGGCGGCGATCGTCCTTCCCCCGGACGTTCCGGCGTGGAAGAACCGCCGCCTCACGTCGTTCCTCCTCGCCTGCCTCCCGATCATCGTCGTCTTTTTCCAGCACATCGGGGCGATGCCGCTCGATCTCGTCGGAAACCTCGGACTCTCGACCGCCTTCTTCGGAGCGCTGTTCACCATCAACACGCTCGTGATCGTCTTCCTCGAAGTGCGGATCAACTTCGCGACCGCCCATTGGACCCATGCCCGCTCCCTCGCGCTCGGAGCCGCGTTGACGGCCGTCGGTTTCGGCGCGCTCGCCGTCGCCCGTTCGCCCTCCGCCGTCGTGGCGACCGTACTGATCTGGACCTTCGGCGAGATGGTCCTGCTGCCGGCGATGTCCGACTTCGTCGCGGAGGTCGCGCACCCGAGCCGGCGGGGGGAAGCGATGGGCTTCTACACGATGACCTGGGGGCTCGCCTTCACCTTCGGCCCCTCGACCGGGACGTTGGTCCTCGAACGGTTCGGCCCGGTCGCGCTCTGGGGCGGTTGCCTCGTCCTCGGGCTCCTGGCCGCCGGGCTGCTCGCCCGAACAGCCGTCCGCCTTCCCCCGCGCGAATCCGCGCTATCCTGACCGTCCGTCCGGGAGGCGTCGATGGACGATTTGGGAGCGTATCTCGAGCGCGTGGCGCGGGTGGAGCACCCCGTCGTCCTTGAGATGGAAGCGCTCGCGAGGGAGCACGACTTCCCGATCGTCGGCCCGCAGGTCGGCCGCCTCCTCGACGTGCTGACGCGGGCCGCCCAAGCGCGGCGGGTGCTCGAGCTGGGATCGGGGTTCGGCTACAGCGCCTGGTGGTTCCTCCGGGCGACCGCGCCCGACGGCTTCGTCGAGATGACGGAGGGTTCCGGGGAGTGGGCGGAGAAGGCGAGGGTCTTCCTCTCGCGGTCCGGCTACGACGGTCGGTTCCGGGTGCAGGTCGGGGACGCCTTCGAAATCGCCGACAAGTTCACGGAGCGCTTCGACGTCCTGTTCAACGACGTCGAAAAGCGCGACTACGCGCGCGTGCACGAAGTCGCGAAGCGGCTCCTGCGCGTCGGGGGACTCCTGATCTCCGACAACATGCTCTGGAAGGGGAAGGTGGTCGATCCGAATCCGGACGACCCGTCGACCGCCGCGGTGCTCGAGCTGACGCGGAGGATCAAGAGCGATTCCGACTTCGTGTCGGCCCTCCTTCCCGTGCGGGACGGTGTGATGGTCTCCTACCGGGTGCGGTGACGCGCGTGGCCAGAACGATCTCGCTCGAGCCCGGGGTGCAGGCCCCCGCGATGCGCGGGGAAGCGATCGACGGACGCCTCGTGGATCTCGCCGACTTCCGGCCCAAGCCGGTCCTGCTCGAGTTCTTCCGCGGCACCTGGTGACCGAACTGCGCGAAGCGCATCGCGCAGTTGCGCGAATGGCATCCGAGGTTCCGCGACGCGGGCGCCGAGCTGGTCGTGGTCTACTGCCAGAAGCGGGAGGCGCTCGCGACGTGGTTCGCGCAGCGGCCGGTTCCCTTCCCCGTGGTCGCCGACGAGGACCGGTCGATCGCGAAGCGCTGGGGGGTGTACGTTCGCTTCAACCTCGAGTCGGTGCACATCGCGCGGCCGGCCTCGTTCGTCGTGGGCGGGGACGGCGCGCTCCGCTTCGTGCACGTCGGATCGAACCAGTTTGACCGGGCGTCGCTCGACGAAGTGTTGGGAGCGGTACGCGGAGCGTGACCGACCGCGCGGCTACGGCCGCTCGTCCCATTCGAACCGGTGCCGCCGTCGTTCCCGCCCCTCCACGGTGTGCTTCCCTCCGACCGCCCAGAACGAGCGCGTTCGATCGACTTCGAGCGGGCGGAGCGTCTTGGGCTCGAGGGAGGCCGCCACGGTCTCGATGACCGGGCTGAAGCGCGCCTCGTTCGCGAACCGGCGGTTCGCGACGACATCGTCGCCCAGTTCGTCCGCCGCGACCGCCAGATCCAGGAGGAATCCGACGCAGTAGCTCCGAACCGCCTCGGACGGGAACTCGGCGGTCGTCTCGAGGCGCATTCGCCCCGCGCCCCCGGGCTCAAGCGCTTTGCGGACGATCGTCACGGGGACGAGATCCCCCTCGAAGACGACGATTTCCCGCGTACGGACCCCATCGCCAGGGGCGAGCGTGCTGCCGAGCCACAGTTCGGTCCATGCGTGCCAGTCCGAGGGGCCGACGCGCGACACCAGTTCCTCGAAGGCCTCCATCGCGAGCGGGCGCCCCTCGAACCCGGCCTCCGCGAGGACGGCTCGCACGACCCGTCCGATCTCACGGTCCTCCAAGTACTCGCCGCCGTCTCCCACGACAAACGACGGCGTGATCGCCCGCAGGATACGCGCGACGTCGTACGACTCCGTGTCCTTCCGTGCGCGCGCAAACGGAACCCCGTCGATCGTCAGAATTCGCGGATCGTGGAGCCGAACGAGAGTCCGACCCTCGCTCTCCGGGAGGGCGTCGAGTCTCATGCGCACTTCGATCGACCGGAACGTGGATCCAACGCGGCGCTCGACGAGCAGGTCGACCGTCGCCGAAGACGGAACGGGCCATGCAAACCGCAGCGGCTCGGTCGCAGGCGGTTCCACGGTGACGGCGACCTGCGCGAGCATGGCAATGAAGAGCGCCTCCCGACTGCACATCGGTTCCCCCTCCCTCGCCGGATGATAGACCGGACCGCGGACACGCTTGCGTGCGAGTCAGGACCGAGGTATCTCTCGACCGGTCTGTACGCTTCCGCGTCGGGAGCGTCCCGGCCGGTCTCGGAAAGTCGAGGGGAGATGCCATGCTCGAGGAACGCGGCGGTTGGTTCGTGAAGAACGTGAAGGACGCCACCTGGGCCGACTCGGAGGCGTTCGGGAAAGTCTGCGCCTTCGATGTCGGAGCCCCGTTCCCACAGATCGGGATTCGCATCTTCGTCCTCGAGCCCGGGAAGCCCAACTGCCGCTACCATCGGGAGGACGCCCAAGAAGACTTTCTGGTCCTCGCGGGGCGCGCGAAGCTCTTGGTCAACGGCGAGGAGCATCCGCTCGGTCCGTGGGATTTCGTCCACTGCCCCGCCGGGACGACGCACGTTTTCGTCGGGGACGGCGACGGGCCTTGCGCGCTACTGGCGATCGGCTACCGGCCGGGCCGAGACAAGGAGCGGATCTTCTACCCCGAGAGCGAGACGGCGCGCCGGTACAACGCCGAGGCTCCGGAGCCGACCTCCGATCCGCGAGTCGCCTACTCCGATGTGAAGCCCCGAGCGAAAGGAGATCCGCCGGAGTGGCCCATCTCGTGAAGGGGGCCGGACTCCGCGTCCTGACCCCCCTTTCGCTCGGGGTCGCCGCGTACTCGATCGCGGTCTACGGGTTGCTTCCGCCGGGACGGCTCGTCCACCCCGACATGCGCGCGGTCTTCGAGGTCGAGCGCCTCGGGCTCTACCTCCACGTCTTCGGGTCGGTCTTCGCGCTCGCCCTCGGGCCGTTCCAGTTCTCGGCGTCGCTACGCGCGCGGAACATCCGCCTCCACCGCGTTTTCGGACTCCTCTACCTCGGAGTCGGGGTGCTCATCGGCGGGGGCGCCGGACTCTACATGGCCTTCCACGCGTTCGGCGGGACCGTCTCGAAGGCGGGGTTTGCGTGTCTCGCGGTGCTCTGGCTCTTCACGGGGTTTCGCGCCTTCAGGGCGATCCGGCGGCGCGAGATCGCCGCACACCGCCGGTGGATGGTGCGGAACTTCGCGTTGACGTTCGCGGCCGTGACCCTGCGGGTTTGGCTTCCGGGATCGGTGGCCGCCGGGATCCCGTTCGAGATCGCTTACCCCGTCATCGCCTGGCTTTGCTGGCTCCCGAACGTGGCGACGGCGGAGGTCGTCCTCCGGTCGCGTCGATGAAGGTGCGCCCCGCCGATGGGCTCGACGCCGAAGCGTGGCTCGAGATGCGAACCGCGCTCTGGCCGGAAACGTCGGAGGCGGAACACCGGGCCGAGATCGCCCACTTCTTTTCTGGGACCCTCGGGGCGGAGCCTGCGGCCGTCCTGATCGCCGAGGACTCCGACGGCGCGCGGATCGGATTCGTCGAGCTCTCGCTCCGCCGGAGCGCGGAAGGTTGTGCGACGAGCCCGGTCGCCTACCTCGAAGGTTGGTACGTTTTGGTACGTTCGCCCCGAGACGAGGCGCCGCGGCGTCGGGCGCGCCCTGATCCGTGAGGCGGAGGCGTGGGGACGTGGGCGGGGGTGCGTCGAGTTCGCGTCCGACACGCAGCCGGACAATCGCGTCAGCGAAGCCGCCCATCTCGCGTTGGGGTTCGAGGATGCGGGGCTCGTCCGGTGCTTTCGCAAGCGGATTGCCTGACGACGCGACACGTGGATCCGATCGGTGACGCCCGAACCCGGCCGAAGGCGCGCACCCGCCCCCACCGGAGCCGTCCCGCGATCATCCGCTGGATCACCGCCCAGAGGTCCCCTTCGAGGCCGATCGCGATGCGCTTGCTCAGCCGGCGGAGAGCCGCGACCTCGAGCCCCCCAATTCCGCCGGCTTCGGACCGATCCCGTTTTCTACCTCGAGGCCCTCGAGGTAGAAGACGGGATCGGGGAGTTCGGGCATCGAGGGATCGCGGGAGCGAGAACGGGTCTGACACCTTTTCGAGGACGAATCGGTGCCAGTCCCCTTTTTCCTCCTACAATCCCCGTATGGACCGCCCATTCGTGTACCTCAATATGGCCATGACCGCCGACGGGAAGATCACGTCCGCCAAACGGGAGTACCCGAGATTCACTTCGGCGGTGGACCGGAAGACGATGGACCGGCTGCGCGCCGAAGCCGACGCGATCGTCGTCGGCGCCGGCACGCTGCGGGACGACGATCCTCCCCTCCACGTGCGCGACGGCGAGATGCGGGCCTATCGCCGATCGCTCGGGAAGCCTCCCGAACTCTTGAACGTCGTCGTCAGCGCGAGCCTCCGCGTCGATCCCGCCTCTCGTTTTTTCAACGACGCGCATGCCTCCGGCCGGATCGTCGCGACCGTCGAGGAAGCCCCGGCCGATCGGCGCTCGGCGCTCGCCGGGAAGGCGGAAGTGTGGACGGTCGGCTCCGGCTCGGTCGATCTCTCCGAGTTGCTTCGCCGGCTGCGCTGGCGGGGAGTGGAGCGGCTCCTCCTCGAAGGGGGTGGCGAGACGAACTGGGAGTTCCTCCGGCGCGACCTCGTGGACGAGCTCTTCATCACGATCGCGCCCGCCCTCCTCGGCGGCCGCGACGCACCGACCCTCTGCGAAGGTGCGGGGTTCTCCATGGCGGACCGCCGGCGCCTCCGCCTCCTCTCGACGGACGTCGCGGGAGACGAGATCTACACACGCTGGGCGGTGGCGAGGGAGGATTGACGTGGACCGCGCGAAGGTCGCCGATGCGCTCGAAGAGATCGGTCTCCTCCTCGAGCTCCTCGGCGAGAACCCCTTCAAGACGCGGGCCTACGCCAACGGCGCGCGGATCCTGCGCGGTCTCGAACGCGATCTGGGCGAGTTGATCCGGACGAACGAACTCGGGAAGATCAAGGGCTTCGGCGCGGCGCTGGTCGAGAAGGTGACGACTCTTTACGAAACCGGCTCCCTCCCCTACCTCGAGAAGCTCCGGCGAGAGGTCCCGTCGGGCCTCGTCGCGTGGCTCGGAATCCCGGGGCTCGGACCAAAAAGGGCCCGAACGATCCACATCGCGCTCGGCATCTCGACGCTCGACGAGCTGGAGCAGGCCGCGCGGGCCGGGAAGATCCGCGTCCTCGAGGGGTTCGGGGAAACGACCGAAAAGAAGATCCTCGAGGGAATCGCGCGGATCCGATCCCACGCCGGTCGCTTTCTGATGCCCGTCGCTCGGGCGGAGGCCGACCGGCTGGTCGCTCTCCTCCGCGGCGTTCCTGGGGTGGAGCGGGTCGAGGCGGCAGGCTCCGTCCGCCGAAGGGCCGAGACATCGAAGGACGTCGACCTCGTGTCGGTGGCGAAAGACCCCGGGGCGGCGATGGACGCGTTCGCCTCCGCCGCGGACGTGGTCGAGGTGACCGGCCGGGGCGAGACGAAGTGCAGCGTCCGCCTCGCCTCGGGTCTCGGGGCGGACCTCCGGGTCGTCCCCGAGCGGTCGTTCCCATTCGCCCTCTGCTATTTCACGGGAAGCAAGGCGCACAACGTCGCTCTCCGAAGTCGCGCGCAGAAGCGCGGACTGAGGCTGAACGAGTACGCCCTAGTCCGCGAAGCGGACGGCGAAAAGATCCCGTGCGCGGACGAGGTCGCGATTTACCGGGCGCTCGGCCTCGAGTTCATCCCTCCCGAACTCCGCGAGGACCGAGGGGAGATCGAAGCCGCGGAGGAGGGGCGCCTTCCGACGCTCCTCGAGGACAGCGACCTGCGCGGGATCCTGCACTGTCACTCCACCTGGTCCGACGGCAAGGACTCGATCGCGCGCATGGCCGATGCGGCGCGCGCGCGTGGAATGGCCTACCTCGGCCTGACCGACCATTCGAGGTCGGCGACCTATGCGCGCGGGCTGACGATCGCACGCGTCGCCCAGCAGCACGCCGAGATCGACGCGTGGAACGCGAAGGCGAAGGACGGATTTCGGATCCTGAAGGGAATCGAGTGCGACATTCTCGCCGACGGAACGTTGGATTACCCGGACCAGGTCCTGGCGTCGTTCGACTTCGTGATCGCGTCCGTCCATTCGCGCTTCCAGCTCCCCGAGAAGGAGCAGACCGCGAGGATCGTGCGTGCGCTCCGGAATCCCTGGGTCGACCTCCTCGGCCATCCGACGGGCCGCCTCCTACTCGAGCGGGAGCCTTATGCGCTCGACCTCCTGCAGGTGCTCGACGCCGCGGTCGAGGAGGGGGTCGCCGTCGAGATCAACGCCCACCCGATGCGGCTCGACCTCGACCCCACGGGCCTTCGCTACGGGGTTTCGAAAGGGATGAAGACGAGCATCGACCCCGACGCCCACGAGACCGGCGGCCTCGACGATGTCCGGTGGGGGGTCGGTGTGGCTCGCCGCGGCTGGTGTACCGCGGACGACGTCCTCAACGCCTGGCCGCTCGAGCGCCTGCTCCATTGGCTCGGGGAGCGCAAATCACGCGCGCGGAGGCTCGGTGGGAGGACCTAGCCGGCGCGAGCCGAAGTCGGCGAAGCGGGAGCGCGCCGGCCGGATCGTCGAAGAACTGCGGCGTCTTTACTTCGACGCCGACTGCGCGCTCCACCACCGGAGCGCCCTCGAGCTCCTCGTCGCGACGATCCTCTCCGCGCAGTGCACGGACGAGCGGGTGAACCGCGTGACCCCCTCGCTCTTCGCGAAGTACCCGACCGCCGCGGATTATGCCGCCGCGGACATCGCGGCACTCGAGGACGGGATCCGCTCCACCGGTTTCTATCGAAACAAGGCGAAAGCGTTGATCGGGCTCGGGAAGGCGCTCGTCGACCGGCACGACGGCGAGGTGCCCGACCGGATGGAGGCACTCGTCGCGCTACCCGGGGTCGGTCGCAAGACGGCGAACGTCGTCTTGGGCACCTGGTTCGGAAAGGCCGCGATCCCGGTCGACACCCACGTGCAGCGCCTCGCGGGGCGCCTCGACCTCACTCGCGAAACCGACCCGGGGAAAATCGAATTCGCCCTCATGGACCTCCTACCGGAGGCGGATTGGACGTTCACCGCCCACGCGCTCATCTGGCACGGTCGTCGCGTCTGTTTCGCGCGAAAGCCCGCCTGCGCCCGCTGCTCCCTGCGACCCGATTGCCCGTCGGGAGAAGGGAACCGGAATCCGTTCCGTCGAACGAAGAAGACCGATTAGCGGTCTCGCGCGGGATGGACGCCGGTCCCCTCTCCCCCGTTTCGTCTCTCCTTTCCGGGCGGCGCGGCGAGCCGCGGTTCGCTATATTGCGGTCGGATCCACGGGGGAAGGAGGCGTGCGGATCGACGCCCGGTACGGGAGGATCGACGGGGACGGGCTCTACCGCCGCCTGGCGATGGGCGAGCCCCTCGTCGTCCTCGACGTCCGAACCGAACAAGAATACGAGCTCGCGCACATCCCGGGTTCGGTCCTCCTGCCCCTCCACGAGATCGAATCGTCCCTCGAGCAGATTCCGAATCACGGCACTCCGATCGCGGTGATCTGCGAGCACGGCTTCCGGAGCATCGCGGCTTGCCGGTTCCTCGCCGAGCGCGGGTTCGAACCCTTGTTCAACGTCGAGGGCGGCCTCGCCGCCTGGCCGGGCCCGCTCGCCGCGGGCACCGACGTCCACCATCCGCACCAGATGGTCGCCCCTTCGAGATTCCTCGTGGACCACTTCCACCTTCTCCGCCGCGGTACGGCTCTCGACGTCGCGATGGGGAACGGGCGGAACGCCATCTACCTCGCCACGCGCGGCTTCGACGTCGACGGCGTCGACGTCGACCCCGCGGTCGTCGAACGCGCCCGGGTGGCGGCGCGCAGACTCGGCGCGCCGATCCGCGCGGTCGTCGGAAACGTCGAGGACGGGACGTACATCATCCCGATCGACGCGTACGATCTGATCATGGTGTTCAACTACCTTCACCGCCCGCTCTTCCGCGACATCAAGGACGGCGTCCGCCGGGGGGGAACCGTCGTCTTCCAGACGTTCACCACAGAGCAGCCGCGTTTCGGGAAACCCGACAACCCGGCGTTCCTGCTCCGGCCCGGCGAGCTTCTCGAGGTCTTCTCGGACTGGGAGATCCTGCACCATCGGGAAGGCGTAGACCCAGGCCTCCCCGGCGACGCGCCGAAAGCCCTCGCGGGGATCGTCGCCCGGAAACCCGAGTAGGAACGGTCCTCGGGGTCGGACGGCTCGCCTTCACTGCGGGGTGCGCGGCGATGCGCCCGCTATACTTTCCTCATGGCCCGTCGAGACCGTCCCGCAACGCCCATTCCGGAGTGCGGACCCGTCGGCGTCGTTCCCGTCTTTCCGCTCCCGGGAGTGGTCTTCTTTCCCCGCACCTCGCTTCCGCTCCACGTCTTCGAACCCCGCTACCGGGCGATGATTCGGGACGCGGTCGCGGGGGACCGGTTGCTCGCCGTCTCCCTCCTTCGGCCGGGCTGGGAGACCGACTACGAGGGGAGCCCCCCGTTTCATGACGTCGGCACGATCGGCCGGATCGAGGATCTCGAGCCGCTTCCCGACGGGCGGTTCCACCTCAGATTGCAGGGCCTCGCCCGGGTGCGCTTCGGCGAAATCGTGTCCGCTTCCCCGTACCGCACCGCGCGTTACACGACCCTCCCCGAAACGACCCCGGACGAACACGATCCCGGGACGCGGGCCGCCAAGCTCGATCTTCTCGCCTCCCACGGTTGTCTCCTCCGGGAGCTTTCGGGCGACTCGGCGCCGGGACTCGTCCTGGACGAGTCGATCGGTCTCGCCGACGCGATCAACGGAGCGAGCGCCGGACTCCCGGTCGACCCGGCCGTGCGCCAGTCCCTCCTCGAGGAATCCGACCTCGGTCGGCGCCTCGCGAGGACGGTCGCGCTCCTCGACGAAGTCTTGGAGCGGGTCCTCCGACTCAAGGCCCTCCGGGGAGCGGGGGAAGGGGACAGCGGCCTCAACTAGTCCCTCCGACGAATCCCCGGGAAATCCATCGACAATGCCCCGGCCCACGGCTACCATGCGCCCGAATCGCTGGATTCTCGGAAGGAGGAAACCGTGAAGACCACCAAGCCGATTCGTGCGTTGGCCGTCGCGGCGCTCGTCATGACGATCGCGGCGGGCGCGGCGCTCGCCGCGGACGAGCCCAAGAACGAAGCTGGTATCCTGCTCGGGTTCGGGTTCCCGGACAAGGAGTTCGTCGGTGAGTCGAAAGACTACCGGCCGAACCTGCTTCTCGGACTTCGCCTAGCACACCTCATGGAGAACGAGCGCCTCGCGTGGTTCCTCGACGGGACGGTGGTGCCGTACAACGGCGTGACCGCCTTGGGCGACGTCACGAACATGACGGCACGCACGGGCCTCGAGTACCTCTTCTCCCCGGAGAAGACGAATCGGTGGTTCCTCGCCGGCGCCGTCGGGTGGATGGGCTTTTACCCCGACAGCGGCGACGACTTCAGCCGCGGAATGGTCTCCCTCGGCGTCGGGCGGCGGTATCAGCAGACCGAGAACCGCTCGTTCCGGTGGGAACTCCGGGCCGACCAGTCGGTCTACGGCTCCTCCGGTCTCAACGAGGAGGACGTGCTGAACGGGCAGTTCCTGATGGGCCTCTCGTTTGGGCCCGCTTCGATCCCGAAGGACGACGACGCCGATGGCGTCCCCAACAAGAAAGACACGTGCCCCGGCACCCCCGCCGGTTGCATCGTCGACGAGGC
The DNA here is from genome assembly GCA_964628935.1 of uncultured Acidobacteriota bacterium. Lineage (GTDB taxonomy): Bacteria > Acidobacteriota > Polarisedimenticolia > Polarisedimenticolales > DASRJG01 > CAYLHQ01. Next base: position 22,862 of record CAZVOE010000024.1, on the reverse strand, counting down.
CGGCTGTCCTCGGGACGCGGACGGTGACGGCGTTTGCGACGGCCTCGACCGCTGCGCCAACACGCCGAAAGACTGCACCGTCGACGCGACCGGCTGCCCGGTCGACGCGGATGGCGACGGCGTCTGCGACAAGATGGACGCCTGTCCGAACACGCCGAAGGGATGCAAGGTCGACGCGAAGGGCTGCCCGGTCGACGCGGACGGCGACGGCGTCTGCGACGGCCTCGACCAGTGTGCGAACACGGTGAAGGGCTGCAAGGTCGATGCGAAGGGCTGCCCGGTCGACGGCGACAAGGACGGCGTCTGCGACGGCCTCGATCAGTGTCCGGGCACGCCCGCCGGCGACAAGGTCGACGCGAAGGGGTGCAGCCTGCCCAAGGAAGAGGCGATCGTGATCAAACCCCAAGAGGTCCTCGTTCTCGAGGGGGCGCTCTTCGAGTTCAACAGCGCCGAGCTACTGCCGGGCACCAAGGAAACCCTGGACAAGGTCGCTCGCGGCCTCCGGGCGAACCCCGACGTCAAGATCGAGGTCGGCGGCCACACCGACTCGAAGGGAAGCAACGCGTACAACCAGAAGCTCTCCGAGAAGCGGGCGCAGGTGGTCGCCGACTACCTGATCGCCCAGGGCGTCCCGCCTTCGCAGCTCACGGTGAAGGGTTACGGGGAGACCCGCCCGACCGCGACGAACGACACGGAGGAAGGGCGCGCGCGGAACCGCCGCGTCGAGCTCAAGCGGCCGTAGACCCGTCACGGGAACGATTCGCGAACCCCCGGGCTTCGGCCCGGGGGTTTTTTTTCGAGCGGATCAGCCGCCGATCTGGTGCATCGTGCGGCCTCGCAGATCGGGGAGTCTTCGCTCGAGCACGTCGAGGGCCCCTCCCCTTCCTTTCGCCGAAACCGCCCGCTCGATCCGGGCGGCGATCGCGGCGTCCGGTTCTCCCTCTCGGAGCGGTCCCTTGAGGTCGGTCTCCGCCGCGTCGTAGAGACAGACGCGGAATCTCCCGTCGGAGGTGAGCCGGAGGCGCGAGCAGTCCCCGCAGAACGGCGCGCTGACCGAGTCGATGAAGCCCACGAATCCGCCCCCGTCGTCGAACCGCCAGCGCGTCGCGGGGGCATGCGGCGGATCGGGGTCGACGGGCGAGATCGGCCAGCGGGTGCGGATCCGCCTTCTCACCTCGGCCCCCGTCACGACGCGGGAGGGATCCCACGTCCCGCCGTTTTCGAGGGGCATGAACTCGATGAACCGTATCTCCCACCTGCGCTCGCGGGCGAGGGCCACCATCGGTTCGACCTCCCCGTCGTTCAGTCCGCGCAGGAGAACCGTGTTGATCTTCACCGGCGAAAGACCCGCCGCCTCCGCCGCCTCGAGTCCGGCGAGCGTCCGTCCGAGCCCGTCACGGCCGGTCACCCGCCGGAATCGCTCGCGATCGAGGGTGTCGAGGGAGACGTTGACCCGGCGGAGCCCCGCGGCACGAAGCCGTCCGGCCCATTCCGGAAGGAGGACTCCGTTCGTCGTGAGGGAAAGGTCGTCGATCCCCGGAATCGCGGCGAGCATCGCGATCAACCGGTCGAGGTCGCGGCGAACGAGGGGCTCCCCGCCGGTCACCCGGATGCGCCGGATCCCGAGCCCCGCCGCGATCCGAACGACCCGTTCGATCTCCTCGTATCGGAGGATCTCCCGCCGCGGGAACCAGACCGGCGTCTCCGGCATGCAGTAGGCGCAGCGCAGATTGCAGCGATCGGTCACCGACACCCGCAGGTCGTCGTGGAGACGTCCGAAACCGTCGACGAGCGGCATCCCCGTATTATAGGGCGGTGCAGTCGACCCTCGATTCCGGGAAAACCGCGGCGGGCGTTCGGCCGGCTTTTCCCGAAGGTTCTCCCACGGTGCCCCTTCCGACCGTCGGCCCGAGGACGCTCGGGAACCGATTCCTCGCCCTCTGGGCGGCGGGATGGGGACTCACCGGCGCGGTCGTCGCGGCGGGAATCCACTTCGCCGTGCCCTCGACCGACCTCGGTCCTCTCCTGACGACGAGCGTCCTCTTCGCGGAGGTGGTCGGATTCACGGCGCTCCTCTCCGCCCGGCAGGTCTTCCCGCTCTTTTCGCGCCTCGTCTTTCCCGTGCGGCTGGGCCTTCAAGTCGTCACCCTTTGCTCGGGAACGATCTTCGGATCGGTGGCCGTCTTGGCGGCGCAGCCGCTGTTCAGCCTCGCGAACCTCCGCCTCGTCTCGGTGATCGTCGCGATCAATGCGATCCTCGCCGTCCTCGTCGGGATCGCTCTCCACACCTACGACACGATGCGGAGCCAGATCGAGGCCAGCTTCCGCGCGCTCCGCGAGAAGGAGGCGTTCGAGCGCGAGCTGGCCATCGCCCGGGAGGTCCAACGCGAGCTGCTCCCCCGTGCGTTCCCGCGCCTCGCGGGGCTCGAGGTCGCGGGAGTTTGCCTTCCGGCGGTCGGCGTCGGCGGGGACTACTTCGATTTTCTCGCCCTGCCGGAGGACCGTCTCGGTCTCGTCGTGGCCGACGTTTCGGGCAAGGGCATTCCCGCCGCGCTTCTCATGGCGGGCCTTCAGGCCTCGGTGCGGAGCGTCTCGCTTTCCGGTTGCGGCCCGGCGGAGGTGAACCGCCGGGTCAACGCACTCCTCTACGACACCACCTCCGAGGCGCGGTACGCGACCCTCTTCTTCGCACTTTACGACCCGCATCTCCGCGAGATCCACTACAGCAACGCCGGGCACTGTCCCCCGATCCTGCTCGGCTCCGCCGGGGCGGTGCGCCTGACCCGGGGAGGACTCCCGCTCGGACTGTTCGGCGACGCCGCCTACGGCGAGGGGCGACGCGCGATGGCCCCCGGCGATCTGCTCGTCCTCTGCACCGACGGCCTCCTCGAGGCGCCCGATGCGGCGGGCCTCGAGTTCGGCGAGGGGCGCCTGATCGAACTCCTCGAGAAGAACCGCGGACGCGAGTTGAACGAGATCCTCGACCGCATCGTGCGCGAGGTGAAGGAGTGGACCCGGCACGGGCCGCCGCACGACGACGTGACCATCGTCCTCGCGAGGGCCCGATGAGCGGCCGGTCGCAGCTCTCCCTCCCGCTCCAGGTCCTGGCTTGGATCGCGGGCAGCACCGTCGCCGGCGCCGCCACCGGAGTCGTGGTGGGGTTTTTCCAGAAGGACGGGCTCGACCCGGAGATTCTGAGGTTGAGTGTCGTCTTCGCGAACGTCGCCGGGCTCACGGTCCTCGCCGTCTCGGTGGCGCTCTACCCCCGACTTCGGGCGCTTTCGCCGGCGCTCCGGGTCGGCATCCTCCTCGCCGGACTGGTCGCGGGTTCCACGGCAGGAAGCGCGCTCGCCCTCCTGCTCTTCCCGCTCTTCGTGCTCGCCGACCCGCGGCGGACGGCCGCGGTCGTCGCCGTGAACGGGATCGTCGCCGTCCTCGTCGGAACGGTCGCTTACTTCTACGAGGGAATGCGTTGGCGGCTCGCCGAGAGTCTCCGCGAGGTCGAGGAAGTGCGACTGGTCGAGGCCCGGCTCCGTGCGGAGGCCGCGCGGGCGGAGCTCGCCGCCCTGCAGGCGAGAATCAACCCGCACTTCTTCTTCAACACGTTGAACACGATCTCCGCGCTGCTCGAGGACGATCCGCGGAAGGCGGAGACGCTCGTCCAGACCCTCGCCGACCTCTTCCGTTACACATTCCGGGCGGCGGAATCGGGGCCGGTCCGTCTCGCGGAAGAACTCGACTTCGTGAAACGGTATCTCTCGGTCGAGCAAGCGCGGTTCGGAGAACGCCTGCGCGCGTCCTGGGACATCTCCCCCGAAGCCCGGGATCTTCTCGTGCCCGGGCTGATCCTGCAGCCGCTCGTCGAGAACGCGGTCGGGCACGGCCTCGCCCCCCTTCCAGAGGGGGGCACCGTCCATGTCGCGGCGCGGGTCGAGGACGGCTTCCTGGTGGTCGAGGTCGAGGACGACGGGGTCGGGCTTCGCGCCCCCGCCGGCGCGCTGGTCGAGGACGACCACGGCCTGGGGAACGTGCGCCGGCGCCTGGCGGCGCAGTACGGAAGCGAGGCTCGCCTCGAGCTCGGGCCCGCCCGCAACGGTCGGGGCGCCCTCTCGGAGCTTCGAATTCCGATCGCGCGAACCGAGGAGGGAAAGGCGGCATGACGATGCGCGTGGTGCTGGTCGACGACGAGAAACCCGCACGCGACCGGCTGCGACGGCTTCTCCGGGACCACCCCGACACCGAGGTCGTGGGAGAGGCCGCCGACGTGCCGGGAGCGGTGGAAGCGATCGATTCGCTCGCTCCGGACCTGATCTTCCTCGACGTCCGGATGCCCGGCGGCGACGGATTCGAGGTCCTGTCCCGCATCCGCCACCGTCCGGCGGTGGTCTTCACGACCGCCTTCGATCAGTACGCGGTGCGCGCCTTCGAGGTGAGGTCCGTCGATTATCTCCTCAAGCCGTTCGACCGGGAACGGTTCGCCGCTGCGCTCGATCGCGTTCGGACCTCGCTCGCCGGGGGAGCGGCGACCACCCCGGACCGGGTGCTGCGCCTGCTCGAGGCGATTCGATCGGAGATCGCGGGAAGTCCGCCGCCGAAGGGGCCGGGAACGCCCCCATTCCGGCTCCCCGCGAAGCGCGGGGCGAAGATCATCCTTCTCGACCCGGCCGAGGTTCTCTGGTTCGAGGCCGAAGACACGATCGTGCACGCCCGTACGGCCGGCGGACGGTATCTCGTCGAGCGGCCGCTCGCCGATCTCGAGCGGCTGCTCGGAACCGGTTTCTTCCGGTCCCATCGGAGCATCCTCCTCAACCTCGCCCACGTGGCGGAGATCGTTCCGGGAGACGGAGGGACGTATCGGGTCGTTCTCCGCGACGAGGCCCGGTCGTCGGTTCCCCTGTCCCGTCGCCAGGCCCAGAAGTTGCGGGAGATTCTACCGTGGTGATCCCGGCCTCGGGACCCGCTGCGGCGGCGCGAACCGCCGCTCGCCCTCTCGTGCCGCCCGCTTGCGTTTTTTGCGTTGCTCGCGGAGAACCGGGGCGACATTCTACCCGTGTCACAGGTCGGAGGACGCGACCATGATGGCCAGCAGGACACTCGATCCCGCACCCCGGGCCGGCGCGGTGCTCTGTGCCTGCCTCCTGCTTTCGACCGTGAGCGCCCTAGGAGCCGAGGGTCCGGCCCCCGTCCCCGAGCCGCCTCCCGTCCCCGAAGCCCCCCCGCCGCCGTCTCCGCCGACCGGAACCACCGCGATCGCCGGGAGTTTCGAGGTCGGCGAGGGGGACGTCCACAAGGGGAACGCCTACCTGATGACTCCCTCCGTCCGGGTGGACGGGACGCTCGACGGCGACCTCTTCGCGCTCGCCGCCACGGCGACGATTTCCGGGAGGGTCCTGGGCGACATCGGTTTCGTCGGCCGCAGCTTCGAGTTGAAGGGTTACGCGGACGACGCGGTGCGGATCTGGGCGGCGGAGGTCCGGATCGACGGCCTCGTCGACGGCGAGGTGATCGCCTCGGGAGGACGGGTGCGGATCGGCCCGCAAGCGGTGATCCGGGGGAACGCGGGCCTGTACGCGAGCGAGATCATCGTCGACGGAAACGTCGAAGGAGACCTGAACGCGGCCGGGGGTGTCGTCCGGCTCCAAGGAAAGGTCGGCGGCAACGCCTCGATCACCTGCGACATCTTCGAGGTCGGGCCCGACGCACGGGTGCGCGGAGATCTCGACTACGAGGCCCGCAAGAAGTTGGACGACGCCGTCCTGTCTCCCATCGTCGGCGGCGACGTCCGGTTCGGCGAAAAGGGGGGGGAGGCGATCGACGTCGACGCGGAGGTCGAGAAGGCCCGCTCGATGGCCGACAAGGCGCGCGTCGTGCACGAGGAGAAGGGCTCGAGAGGCTTCGGCACGAAGATCTTCGCCTTCTTCGCGGCGCTCATCGTCGGCCTCTTGGCCCTGCGGACCTTCCGCGCCGCGGCTCCCGGAGTGACCGACTTCGTCGGCTCCGACCCGCTCAAGAGCCTGGGGGTCGGGTTCCTGACGATCCTGAGCGGCATCGCGGCGGTCTTCGCGGTCATCCTCATCATCACGATCCCGCTCGTCTTGATCTACTGGCTCCTTCTCCTGATCGCCTTTTACCTCGGGAAGATCCCTGTCGCGGTGTGGGTCGGCCGATTCGGCCTCGGACGGATCGGACGGGCTCCGGTCTCCGACGGGTGGGCGTTCGTCGCGGGCCTCCTCGCGCTCTACTTGATCTACGCCGTTCCGATCGTCGGCACTTGGATCTGGTTCCTGACGTCGCTCCTCGGCCTCGGGGCGATCGTCCTCGGGGCGCGCGACTATCGCCTCGCCCGGCGGACGCCACCGGCCGCGGTGCCGGCGGCACCGGCGCCGGTTCCGGAGACGGGAACGGGCCCCGTGATCTCCTGACCCTGTTCTCGTCCATACTCGCCGGCGTGACGAGACGGGTCGTGATTCCCGCCGCCTTCCTCGCAGCCGTGTCGTTCCCGGCGCACGGGGGCGAGATCGAGTTCCGCCGGACGGAGCTTTCTCTCCCCGCGGCCCCGTCCCGCATCCTCTCGGCCGACCTCGACGGCGACGGCCGCCGCGACCTCCTCGCCGTCGTCGCCTACACCCGGTGGGGCCAGGTTTCCTCCGACCGCGTCGAGGACGCCGTGATGATCACGGAGATCGTCCCGGCCCTCTTCGAGCGGCTCGAGGCCCGCGCGTGGCTCGGCGAGGAGGGCGGCGGTTTCGTTCCGGTCGCGGCCCCCCTCCCCTTCGACGCGTCGGTTCACGCGATCGACGAAGGCGGAACCGACCTCCCCGTCGTCGTGATGCGCGACGGCGGTCTTTGGGGGATCCGGGCGATCCACGAGGAGGGGGGAGCGGTCCTTCGCTCCGAGTTGGTCCGCGAAGAAGCGGGAACGTTCGACCGTTCCGAGGCGTTCCTTCCGGCGCTTCGCCTGACCGAGGACGTCGACGGCGACGGGATCCGGGAGGTGCTGTTCCCGGGACGAAACGACCTCGTCGTCCTGCGCGCGCGGCGGGACTCGATCGCGGGGGAGCCGCTCGCGCGGCTCGCCCTTCCGGGAGATCGGACCTTCTCCGGGCTCGGAGCGACGCGGGTCTTCCTGCTCCCCGCGGTGGAGGACGTGACCGGAGACGGAATCCTCGACCTCGTCGCGGTCGAGGGGGGGATCCCTCCGAACGTCTGGATCGCGGAAGGGAGGGGCGGCGGCCGGTTCGCCCCGTTTCGCGTTCTACGACTCGGGTGCCTCCCCTTCGGGAACGGGGAATCACCGACCGTGCTGAGTCATTTCGGCGACCTCGACGGGGACGGACTTCCCGAGGCGGTGCTCCGGAGAGAGGCCGACGCCGACCGAGGGCAATTGAAGAAGGTCCGGGAGCCGCGGTGGGACTACTCGTTCCACAGGGTCGGGAGAGGGTTCGAAGTGGAGCGCGACCCGTATCTCCGGTTCCAGGTGCCGGGGTACGCGTCTTCGGGCGGTTTCACCGGCGACGAGCCCGACTTCCGCGATCTCGACGGAGACGGCCGGAAAGACCTCGTGACCCTCACTCTCGACTTCTCGGTCCTCCAAGCGCTCCGCGTGCTCACCACGAAGAGGATTTCGATCGGGGTCGATTTCGAGGTCCGCGCGCAGCAGCCGGACGGCTCGTTCCGGAAGGCGCCGAACAAGGGGCTCGACGAGAAGCTCAAATTCGACCTCGACGACCTCCGGGTCGGGCGGATGGCGCAGTTCGCGGGAGATTTCGACGGGGACGGGAGAATCGACTTCGTCCACTTGGGACGCGGTCGGACGATCACCGTCCATCTCGGGAAACCGGGCGGAATCTACCCGGAGAAGCCGGATCTCGCGGTCGATCTCGCGGAGGAGCCACAGGATCTGGCGCTCGTGCAGGTACGCGATCTCGACGGCGACGGCCGCGCCGACCTCGCGGTCACCCGAATCGGAACCCCCGAGGACGAGGCGGTCACCGCCCCCGCGCGGGTCGAGTTGCTCCTCTCGGGTGGCGCACGATGACGAGGAGCCTCGCCGCCCTCCTGCTCGCCGCAGCCGCGACGTCCGGGGAGAGTCCATCCCTCCGGGTCGTGGCGCTCGCCGACGGGGAGCGGATCGAGGTCCTTACGGGGTTTCCGATTCTCGATCTCGCGACCCCGCGCGATGCCGGCGGGCGGCGGAACGTGGTCGCGCTCCTGGACCACCTTCCTCCGGATCCGGGGAGGAAGGACGACGCCTGCGGGTTCAACGCGCCGGACGATGCGCCAAAAGCCGGTTTGGGCCGGAAACTCCTCGAATTCGCGCTCGACGCGGAACCCCGAGTCTGCACCCTCCGCGACGACCTCGATCACTCGACCTCGCGCGTCGGCGCCTTCGACCTCGACGGGGACGGCACGGACGAGATCCTCCTCGGGAAGCGCGGACGGCTCGAAGCTTGGAATCCTCATTCCGAAGCGCGTCCGGTCGTCTCGATCCCCGGCATCTGGTTTCGCAACGATCATGGTGCGCCGTCGGGTCCCGTCGCCCCGCGTCGTCTCCACGTCTTCGAGGCGGGGCGCGTGACCTCGCTCGGACCAAGCGAAGGGTCGGGAGGTTTCACGCCGCTCGGATCGATGCCGCTCCCCGTCCTCGTCCGCGCGGGGTCCCGCTCGGCGTGGATCCACACGCGGCCCTATGTCACGGTCGGCCGCTCGGCCTCGGGGGGAGATCTCCTGGCCGCGGACCCGGAACCGGTCGGAGACGAGCGCCTCCGGGTCTGGCTCGCCGAACCGGAGGCGATCGGCGCCGAAGCGGTCGAGTGCTGGGCCCGCCTTCCCGGCCCGGAACGCTCGATCGATTCGGACTTCGTCGTCCTCGACGGGAAGCCCGCTCTCCTCGTCACCACCATGCGCGCGGACAAGATGCAGTTTCTCGGCGAGAAGCGGCTTCGGATGTTCCGGCTCGAGCCGGACCGGACTCGGACCGGGATCGGACCTTTCCTCTCCGCCGAAACCGGCGCGAATCTCTGGCAGCCGATCCAGGCGCGGGTGGCCGACACCGACGCCGACGGTCGCGACGATCTCGTCCTCGCCTACTGGAAGGGGCTAAAGGACGAGAAGGTGGAGTTCGAGACGTGGAGCCGGGACGGGGAAGGGCGCTGGCGGTCGAAGCCCGCCTCGGGGACGCTCGACGTCCCCGAAGGAGACCGGTCGTTCCTGTCCTACGGATCCGACCTCGACGGGGACGGACTTCCCGATCTCCTCGTCTCGGGGAACGGCTCGCTCCGGATCCACCGGGGGATCGCTCCCGCGCGACGCGGCCTTCCGGTGGAGCCCGAGCCGGCCGCCGCTCTGGCGCTCCCGGAGGAGGTCGAGGCGCTCGGGTCGTCCTGGCTGGGGGTCGGCCCCGAGGGGGTCGAGGGGGGGGCCGCCGTCTTGGGTTTCTTCGCTCCGCGTCCGGTCGATCTCGACGGGGACGGGATCGCCGAGATCTTGCTGCTCGACGTAAAGCGGAGGGATCGCCTCTCGGTCTACCGGTGGACCGCCAGGGGAAGGCGTTGAGGGGCGGACGGACCGCGTCGCTCTACCTCCTCGCGGTCGTGCCGATTCTCCTCTGGGGCTCCTCGTTCATCGCGGTGAAGATCGCCCTGCGCGAGGTTTCCCCGCTCGGGGTCGTGGCCCTTCGCGGGGTGTTCGGCATCGCCGCACTGAGCGTCGTTCTCGCCGTCCTCCGACCGCCGCGCACGGGGCGCGAGCGAACCGGGGACGGAGGGCGGGTGGTCTTCCTCGGGTTGCTCGGCGTCGTCGTACAGACGGGGCTCCAGGCCTACGCGCTCCGCCTGACGTCCGCTCAGAACGCCGGGTGGCTCGTGACCCTCATCCCGATCTTCACGGGGATCCTCTCCGCTGTGTTCCTCCGGGAGAGGTTCCCGCCGCTCAAGCTCGCCGGTGTCGTCCTCGGCTTTTCGGGCGCGCTCCTCGTCACGCTCTCCGGCACCGGAGCGGGCTCGTTCGCGCTGCCGTCCACGCACGGGGACCTTCTGATGCTCCTCTCCGCGTTCAACTGGGCGGTTTACACTCTGATCGCCCGCCGGCTCTTCGTGCGACGGGGGGCCCTCCGCACGACGATGCGGATCCTCGCCGCGGGGACGGTCGGCGCCGTCGCTCTCTATGTGGCAACCGGAAGGATCGCCGAGCTCGCGACCGTTTCTTGGTCGGGCTGGGCGGCCCTCGCGTTCCTCGGGGTGGGGTGCACCGGCATCGCCTTCCTCGCCTGGGCTCGGGCCCTCGAGACCCTCGAGCCCGGAACTCTGACGACCTTCCAATACGTCCAGCCGCTCGTGACCGTCGCCGTCGCCGCCGCGATCCTCGGGGAGCAGGTCCGTCCGGGCGCGCTCTTCGGAGGTCTGGTCGCGGTCTCGGGAGTTGCGCTCGTGACCCGGGGACATTCCATTCCTTCTCGGGAGGACGGAACCGGGAAGACGAGAGGACGGGCGTAGGGGATTCGGCACGAACGGCCGTGTCGAGTCACCCGGTTTCGATTACTTCCGCTCCACCCCCAAGGAAGCGAGGCGTTCTACGATGTCCTTTCCCGCGGTCGAGGTCTTCACGGACCGGTCGACATCGAGGATCCGACCGTCTGGGCCGATGTAGAAGGTCATTCGCTGAGGGTAGCTCGACCCCTCGGTCGCCGCGCCGTAGGCTCGGGCGGTCGCGCAGCCGGGGTCGCTGAGAATCGGATAGTCGAGTTGGAGAGACGCCGCGAACTCTCGGTTCGTCTCCGCGTCGTCACAACTCGCTGCGTAGAGGGCGACCTCGAACTCGCGGATGGCGGCGCCGCTCTCCCGGAGCGACTTGCATTCGGCCGTGCAGCCGCCGGTGAACGCCTTGGGAAACCAGGCGAGAACGACCGCGCGCTTGCCGGCGTGGTCGGAGAGCCGGTGGATCTTGCCGTCCGAGCCCTGGAGTTCGAACGTCGGGGCCTCCGCCCTTCCGGCGGCCCCCCCGGTCTCGTTCGCGGCGAAGACGGCGCCGAAACCGAGCGCCGCGAGAATCCATGCACCGAGTCGCATCGCATCCCCTCCCTTAGCGGACAGGATATCAGGTGGGCTCGGGCCCGCGACTGTGGAATCATGACACGGCCCGCCCCGTCCCCCGGGCCAGGAGCCCCGATGGTAGAGAAGGCATACAAGAACCTCGACTTCCTGAACAGCCGCGACGCGCGCATCCTCCGTATCCTTTCCGAGTACCTCGAACCCCAAGCCCGTTTCGCCCGCTACCACGTGAAGGACACCATCGTCTTTTTCGGTTCCGCCCGTGCGCTCGCCCCCGACCAGGCGGAGGAACGGATGCGCTCCGCCCGAGCCTCCGGGGACGAGGAGGCGATCGGACGCGCCGAGGCCGCGATCCGTCTCGCCCCGTACTACGAGGACGCGCGCCAGCTCGCCCGCCGGGTGACGGAGTGGTCGAAGGGGCTTGCCCCGAACAACCACCGGCGTTTCATCGTCTGCTCCGGCGGAGGTCCCGGAATCATGGAGGCCGCGAACCGCGGTGCGTCCGAGGCATCCGGGATCTCGATCGGGCTGGGGATCAGCCTCCCCGTCGAGCCGACGATGAACCCCTACATCACGCGCGAGCTCGCCTTCGAATTCCATTACTTCTTCATGCGGAAGTTTTGGTTCGTCTACCTCGCGAAGGGGCTCGTCGTCTTCCCCGGAGGGTTCGGGACGCTCGACGAACTCGTCGAGCTTCTTACCCTCGTGCAGACTCGGAAGAGCACGAAGAAGGTGCCGATCGTCTTGCACGGCCGCGAGTTCTGGGAAGACGTCCTCCGGTTCGATGCGCTCGTGAAATGGGGGACGATCTCGCCGAAGGACCTCGAGCTGTTCCGAATCACCGACACGGTCGACGAGGCGTTCGAGTACCTGCGCGCGGAGCTGACCGCGCGCTGGCTCGGCGGCGAAGGGGAAGAGGAGGCTTGACCCCCCTGCGCCGAGCGGCCGACCTCTGGCAACGGGTACGGATCCGCTTCCGCACCGACGAGCGGCTCTACGCGATCGCGCTCGTGCTGGGAGCCGGCCTTCTCGGATCGCTCGTGGCGGTGGGGGTCCGGTATCTCGGATTCGGCATCCAGGTCCTCGTCTTCTGGGATAGCGGCGAGCCGCTCGAGGTCGCCGGAAGGCTCGGCACTTCGTGGCGCGTCCTCGCGCCGGCCGCGGGGGGGCTGGTCGCGGGATTCATCGTCTCATCGATCCGACGGAAGACCGGATCCAGCGCCGAAGGGGTCTCGGAGATCATGGAGGCGGTCTCCCTGCGCGGGTCCGGTCGCCTCCATCTCGGGCGCACCGTCGGGAAATCGGTCGCGTCGGTCTTCCTCAACGCGACCGGCGGTTCGGTCGGAAGGGAAGGACCGATCGTGCAGATCGCCGCGGCGGCTGCCTCGCGCCTCGCGTCGAAGCTGAAGGCCCCCGTCGAACGGAGGCGGATCCTGATCGGGTGCGGCGTCGCGGCCGCGATGGCGGCCTCGTACAACGCGCCCCTCGGTGCCGCGATGTTCGTCATGGAGGTGGTTCACGGGAACTTCGCGCTCGAGGTCTTCGGCCCGGTCGTGATGGCGGCGGTCACCTCGACGATGGTCTCGTGGGGCGCTTTCGGCTCGGCCCCGCTCTACCCGGTCCCGTCGGAGCACGCGCCGTCCCTCCTCTCCCTCCCGCTCTTCGCCCTCCTCGGCGCTCTGGTCGCGTGGACCGGCCTCCTCCTCCGCTCCGGCATCGAAGGGGTCTCGAGCGTGGCGGGGCGTCTCCGGGCGCCGCTCCCCGTGAAAACTGCGCTCGGCGGGCTCGTGGTCGGCATTCTCGCGGTTTTCATCCCCGAGGTCTGGGGGAACGGGTACGACGCGGTGCGGGAAGTGGTCTCGGGGGGGGTCCTGCCGACGATGCTCCTTCCCCTCGTCCTCGCCAAGATCGCGGCGACATCGGCCTCGCTCGGATCGGGAGGATCGGGAGGCGTCTTCACCCCCGCCCTCCTCGTGGGGGCGGCGGGGGGGACCCTCTTCGGGCTGGGAGTCGAGGCGGTCTTCCCCGCCCTCGGCGTCTCGCCCGTCTTCTGGGCGCTCGGCGGAATGAGCGCCGCGATCGCGTCGACGACGTTCGCGCCGATCACGGCCCTCGTCATCGTCTTCGAGATGAGTCAGAACTACGGCTCCGTGATGCCGCTCGCGGCGGTCGTCGTGACCTCGACCTGGGTCGCGAGGCAACTGAGGCGCGACTCCATCTACACCGAGTCGCTGAGGCGCCGCGGCGTCGACTTCGACCTCGCCTTCGAGGAGATGGCCCTCGCAACTCTCCGCGCCGAGGACCTCATCCGCACCGACCCGATGACGGTCCGGTCGGACGCCCCTCTCGGCGAGGTCCTGGACCGGTTCGCCTCCACTCGCCAGACGGCCGTCTACGTCCTCGATACCAAGGACCGACTCGTCGGGGCGATCGACCTTCGAGACGCCTTCCAGGTCGCCGGAGATCCTTCGCTCCGGCGAGAGCGGACCGCCATGGACCTCGTACGCGACGTCCCGCGCCTGACCCCGCGCACCCCGCTCGACGACGTGATGCGCCGCTTTTCGCATCTCGAGCTGGCCCAGCTTCCCGTCGTCAGCGCCCAAGACCCCGACCGTCTTCTGGGGACGGTCGCGAGGAGGGACGTCGTCGCCGCGCTCGACCGGGAGGTCGTCCGACGCCGCGTGCTCCTCGCGCGCTTCCTCGAGGAGGGAGGCACGGGGGAGGCGGAGAGCGCGCGCCGCGCGGGAGACCTGAACATCCGGGAAGTCGCGATCCCCAAGGAATGGAGCGGAACCACGCTCGGCGACGCCGACCCGTACGGAAAGTACGGGGTCTTCGTCCTCGCGGTCCGGCGCTTCGAAGGCGAGTTGAAGCGCGAGTTCGCCCCGGTCGGCCCCGACTGGAGGCTCGGTCCGGGAGACCGCCTGGTGCTCCTCGGGAAGACGGTGGACCTCGACCGCGTTGCCGGCCTCTCCGTCGGCGGTGCCGAGGGCGCACCCCCGCCGTGATACCCTGCGCGGGCCGAGGCCCGTCTTGACGCCGATTTCCTCCCTGATCCTCGCCGCAACGCCCGCGTTCGGGGGAGCGTCCGGGCTCGGCGGCGCCCTTCCGCTCTGGGCGACGATCCCGTTCACGGGGATCCTGCTCTCGATCGCCCTCTTTCCCCTCTTCGCTCCGCACTTCTGGCATCGCCACTATCCCAAGGTTTCCCTCGCGTGGGCCCTCCTGTTCGCAATCCCGTTCCTCTCGGTTCAGCGGGGCGCTGCGCTCCACGAGATCCTCCACATCGCCCTTCTCGACTACGTCCCCTTCGTGATCCTCCTCTGGGGGCTCTTCACCGTCTCCGGAGGAATCGTGATCCGTGGAGGCCTCTCCGGAACCCCGGCGACAAACGTCGCGATCCTGGCGGTCGGGACGACGATCGCCTCGTTCGTCGGGACGACCGGAGCGGCGATGCTCGTGATCCGGCCGCTCCTCCGTTCGAACGCATGGAGGCGCCACCGGGTTCACACCGTCGTCTTCTTCATCTTTCTCGTGGCGAACGTCGGCGGGAGTCTGACCCCGCTCGGCGATCCTCCTCTCTTCCTCGGGTTCCTCCACGGGGTGCCGTTCGAGTGGACGCTGCGGCTTTTCCCGGAGACCGCGCTCACGGTCGGTTACCTCCTCGTCGTCTTCTACTTCCTCGACCGACGCTTTCACGCCCGCGAAGTCGATAAACCACCCCCTTCGGAAGAGCCGTTCGGGGTGGACGGCCTCGTCAACGTGATCTTTCTCGCGGGGATCCTCGGCGCGGTTCTCCTCTCGGGGGTCTGGCGTCCCGCACCCATTCCCGTCCTCGGCGTGCACGTCTCGCCGGCGGGAATGGTGCGCGACCTCCTCGTGCTCGCCTGCGGCGGGCTCTCGCTCCTCGCGACCCCCAAGGACTTGAGACGGCGGAACGACTTCTCCTGGGAGCCGATCCGCGAGGTCGCGATCCTCTTCGCCGGGATCTTCGTCACGATCCTCCCCGCGCTCACGATCCTCCGCGCCGGGACGGAAGGCCCGCTCGGCCCGCTGTTCTCGCGCGTCGAGGAGCCCTGGCACTACTTCTGGGCGAGCGGATTCCTCTCGTCGTTCCTCGACAACGCCCCGACCTATCTCAGCTTCTTCACCCTCGCGCTGGGACGCTTCTACCCCGGTCTCTCGGAGGCTCAGGCGGTGGCGCGCCTGGTCGTCGAGCATCCGTTGCACCTCGCGGCGGTCTCACTGGGATCGGTCTTCATGGGTGCGAACACCTACATCGGGAACGCCCCGAATTTCATGGTGAGGTCGATCGCCGAGGACCGCGGCGTTCCCATGCCGTCCTTCTTCGGGTACGTCTTCCGCTGGTCGATCCCGGTCCTCTTTCCGATCTTCCTGGTGGTGACGTTCGTCTTGATGTAGGAGGACACCATGGCCTCGTCGAGCATCGAGGTGCTCCTGGAAGGACCGAAGGGCGTGGCGAAGGCCTTCGTGGTGGCCTACCTCCACGGAAAGGGATTCAAGGACTCGGTCGTCGACCTCGAGGCGGAGGATTTCGACTGCGAGACCCTCCTCGAACGCCTCGGCGAGTTCCTCCGGCCGGGCCACAACATCGGCCACCTGCTCGTCGCTTCGACCGCGGCTTCGGCAACGCGCGACGCGGTCGGCGAAGCGAACGCAGAGGGAATCGAGACGCGGATCCTCGAGGAGCGGCCGATCGCCGAGGCCCGGTTCGAGTACGACGTCCTCGTTTACTTCCCGGTCCTCGCTCAGCGAATCCGCGACCTGTTCGTCGATCTTCCCCCCGGCGTCGTCGTCGAGCCCGAGGAGGCGTTCGAGGAGCGTCGGATCGAGGAGGAAGCCACTGGCGGCATGTACGCCCCGGTGCACCGTTTCGAGTTCCACGGGAGCGGGGTCGTCCGGGGCGAACCGTTCGGAGTGGTGCGGGTCTGGCGACGGTGCCTCGAGGAGCCGGCAATCGTCGTGAGGAACGCGCGGGTCATTCCGGCCGGGAGGTCGCGTTGAGGGGTCTCGTCCCCGGCACGCTCCGCCTTCACGCCTCGGCCGAGGATGCCGGTCGGACCGTCGCTCGGCTCCTTCACGACCGGGGCGGGATCAGCCATGCCGTCGCGAAGGGTCTCATCGCGGCGGGTGCGGTCCGGCGGAACGGCGAGCGCGTCGCCCGCATCGACGAACGGCTCTCGGAAGGGGACCGCGTCGAGGCGGTGGTCGAAGCGGACCGGTCGTATCGGACGCCGAAGCGGAATCGATCGTCGGGCCCGGGTTTCCACGTCGTCTTCGAGGACGACCATCTGATCGTCGTCGACAAGGAAGCGGGGTTCCTCTCCGTTCCCGTTCCGTCGCTGCGCGGGGAGTCGCTCCAGGATCTCCTCGCCGCTCGGGAACGCCTCCGCGGTCGCCGGGATCCGGAGGTGCGCGCGGTTCACCGAATCGACCGCTTCACCTCCGGCCTCGTGGCCTACGCGCGCGACTCCCGTACCTGGGCCGCCCTCCGCCGGGCCTTCGCGTCGGGGGAACCCGAGCGGGTGTATCTCGCGGTCGTGCACGGGGTTCCGGACCCGCCGGTCGGACGCCTCGAGCACGCGCTCCGTGAGGACGCGCGGAGCCTCAAGGTTCACGTCGTTCCCCCCGGGCCGGGCTCAAGACCCTCGTCGCTCCGCTACCGCTTGAAGGAGCGATTCGACGACGCGGCACTCGTCGAGGTGAGGCTCGAGACCGGGCGAAGAAACCAGATCCGTGCGCAGTTCGCCGCGGAACGCCATCCCCTCGTCGGAGACCGCACCTACGGAACCGACTCCCCGTCCATCGGAAGGGTCGCGCTGCACGCATGGCGCCTCGCGCTCACCCACCCCGTCTCGGGAGAGCGCCTTCGGTTCCAGGCGGAGCCGCCCTCGGATTTCCGGAAATTGCTGCGGACTCTCCGGAGCGCGGGCGCGCCGATCACTCGCCCACGAGGACGAGGACTCCGGAGTAGGTGAACAGTTGGCTCGCCCCGCGAATCGGGGCGATCTCGGCGTTTCCAAAGAAGCCGAGAATCGGGATTCCGGGAAATGCGCGGCCCAGGATCTCCGCGTCGACCCCCGGCGCTCCGTACAGCGACTCGCCGCGCGCGAGGCAGTTGAAGTAGAGCCCGAATCGATGGGTTTCGCCGCCGCTTTCCGCGGCGACCCGCGAGACGACCGCGCACAGGTCCTCCCTCGCCGCATTCGCCTCGCGCACCGCGAAGACGATCGACTGGCCTTCCTCGATCGAATCGGCGATCGCGAGAATCCCCGTGTCGGGATCGGCAGCGACGAGGTTTCGGATGAGGTACTCGCCCGGCCGGAGAACCGCCTGGGCCGGGTCGGGAATGAGGCCCACACTCACGCAGGCCACCGTGTGCTCCGGCGCGCGGAGGCACTCGGCCGGGACGGAGGACTCGAGCACCTCGTACGGCGAGCGGCCATCGAGTTCGAGGATCAGGTTGTCGTGCGCGCGGGTGACGCGTACCGGCTTCCCGGCGGGGCGGCAGCCCTGGCTGATCGCCACTCGGTGCCGGAAGTCCCCGCCGAGACGGACCCCGGAGACGGCCCCCGTCGCCGCTTCGATCCCGCAGAACTGGAAGGTCGGGCCGTCGGGGGCGTCCCCCGCGGCGGCCGCACCGCAGACGGGGACGCCGCCGAGCGTCGAACCGAGCCCCTGCAAGAGCCGGTCGGGTCGAATGCGGTACGGGTCGGGCCACACGAAAACGAGATCCCGCGTCCCCCGCGATCCTTGGAGCCGTTGCCCGACCCGGATCCCGGCGGTGAGCCCCCGGCCTCCCTCGTCGTGGAAGAGAAAGGGGGTCGCGCGGAGGGAGTCCGAAGCGACGGCGAGCACCCCGACCGCCGCGTCGCGTTCCACCTCGCGCCCCTCGGCGATGACTCCCCAACCGGAGCATCCCGCGACGTACGGCGTGCCGCACGCGAGGGAAACGCCGGTGAGGAGATCGTCGAGGCGTTTGCAGTGCGGAACGGTGGTGAAGGCGATGCACCAATCCGCCGGCTGCCCCTCGAGGGCCGACATCGCCCGACTCGACGCCTCGTTCGCTGCGATTTCGGTATCGGCCGCGGTGGAAAGCCCGACCCCGGCTCGGATGAGCGGCATTTCGACAGGCCCCCGGAACGCAGGGAACGATAGCACCCGTTCCCACGTGACGCCCTCCGCCGCGTGGCCTATAGTGCCCGGGCGGGGAGAGGCGGCATGCCGGAAGCGCGTTACGTCAATCGGGGCTTCGGCCTCAAGCAAGTGATCGGCGGGCGACTCGTCCGTCACTACCACAGCCCCCTCGTCGAGCGGATGCGTGCGGAGGGTTTCGCGCTTCGCGCGGGCGACCTCACCTTTCGTCTCGCGCAGGAGTTCGGCTTCTGCTACGGAGTCGACCGGGCGATCGAGTACGCCTACGAGACCCGCGAGAAGTTCCCGGAAAAGCGCCTGTTCATCACGGGCGAGATCATTCACAACCCCGGCGTGAACGGTCGGCTCGTCGAGATGGGGATTCGTTTTCTCGACGGTTCCCACGACGGCGCGTCGATCGACGAATTGCGTGAGGACGACGTGGTCCTGCTCCCCGCCTTCGGCGTCCCCGTCGACGACATGGCGAGGCTCCGCGAGAAGAACGTGATCCTCGTCGACACCACTTGCGGTTCCGTCTTGAACGTCTGGAAGAACGTCGAGCGATACGCTCGCGATGGGTTCACCGCGTTGATCCACGGGAAGTACGCCCACGAGGAAACGCGCGCAACCGCGTCGCGGGCCCTCCAGTACCCGGGCGGCCGTTACGTGGTGGTGCGGGACATGGCCGAGGCCCGGATCTTGTGCGACCGGATCGAGGGAATCGGGGACCGCAACGAGTTCCTCAGACGGCTCGCGCCCGCCCTCTCGCCCGGGTTCGATCCCGACCGGGACCTCGCCCGCGTCGGCTGCGCGAACCAGACGACGATGCTGTCGAGCGAGTCGCTCGCGATCGCCGAGGCGGTCCGGCAGGCGATGGTCCGTCGGTTCGGCGAAGCCGAAGCGGCGGCGCGATTCCGCACCTTCGACACGATCTGCAGCGCGACGCAGGACCGTCAGGACGCTCTTTACGCGATGCTCTCCGCCCACCGCCTCGACCTGCTCCTCGTGATCGGGGGCTACAATTCCTCGAACACCGGTCACCTTCTCGAAATCGGCCTCGAAAAGGGGGTCCCGACGTTTCACATCCAGACGGCCGCGTGCGTCGAAAGCGCCGACCGGCTCCTCCACCAGCCGCTCCACCTCCACCGCGAGGAGGCTGCGACGGGCTGGTTACCTCCCGGTCCGCTCGAAATCGGCGTCACAGCCGGGGCGTCGACCCCCAACGGCGAGATCGAGGCGGTCATCCGTCGCGTCGCCGAGATCCGCGGAATCGCGCTCAGCGCTTGAGCCATTCCTTGAAGTCCTTTCGGAACTTCGCGACCTTCGGGGCGACGACCGCCCGGCAGTAGGGCTGCGAGCCGTTCAACTCGAAGTACTCCTGGTGGTAGTCCTCCGCGGGCCAGAATCGCGTCAGGGGGGCGACTTCCGTGACGATCGTCCCGGGCCAGACCTTCCGCTCCGCGAAATCGTCGATCGTCCGCTGGATCGTCTTCCTCTGCTCCTCCGTGCGGTAGAAGACCGCGGAGCGGTACTGCGTCCCCACGTCCGGGCCCTGCCGGTTCGGGGTCGTCGGATCGTGGACGGTGAAGAAGACCTCGAGGACCTTGCGGAGCGGGATGACGGTCGGGTCGAAGGTGACCTGCACGACCTCCGCGTGCCCGGTGTCGCCGCCGCACACTTGCGAGTAGGTCGGGTTTGGAACGTGGCCCCCGGCGTACCCCGACACTGCGGCGTCGACGCCGCGCAGTTCCTCGAAGATCGCCTCGATGCACCAAAAACAGCCCCCTCCCAGGACGATCGTCTCCCGTTCCATGCCTTTCTCGACCTCCCCGAGAGCGGGCGCCGCGAGAAGCGCCGCCGCGACCAGCATGCCGAACCCTTTCCGCATCGTCTCTCCCTCGACCGTTCGATGATATCGGCGCGGTCCGGTTTCCGCCCGGCCGGGCGGGGCTGTGCTATGGTCGGCCGCCGGTCCACTCGGACCCGAGGCTCGACGTGAAACGAACTCCGACCAGGCCATCGAGGAGGCGCCCTCCCGCGTCTCCCGCCCCGAAGGTCGTCCGCGACCGACGAGAGCCGCTCCACGCGGAGATCCTCGTCGTCGGACGCGACGTCCTCCGCGGCCGGGTCCAGGACCGGAACGCGGCGGGGATCGCCGCGCAGCTCAGCCTGCGCGGGGCGATCGTCCACCGGATCACCGCGGTCGACGACTCCGAACGGGCGATCGCCGCAGCGGTCGTCGAGGCGCTCGAGCGGGGGGCCCACCTCGTGGTCACGACCGGCGGGCTCGGACCGACGCAGGACGACCGGACCCTCGCCGGGATCTCGGACGCCCTGCGCCTCCCCCTCGCGCTCCATCCGGCCGCTCGGCGCATGGTCGAGGCCGCCTACGTGCGGCTCGCCGACCGGGGGGTCGTTCCGACCGGCGGATTGACCGCGGCCCGCGAGAAGATGGCGACGCTCCCGGTGGGGGCCGACGCGATCGAGAACCCCGACGGGGTCGTCCCGGGAGTCCTCGTCCGCCGGACCGGAGGCGGCGCGGTCCTCTGCCTACCCGGCGTCCCGGAAGAGGCGAAGAGCGTCCTCGAGGCCGCGATCCCTTCCCTCCGGGATCTCTTTCCGCCCGGGGCGGCGGCCCGGCGCGACCTCGAGGCCCCGTCCCCAGACGAGTCGGTGCTTCGCCCGATCCTCGACGTCCTTCGCGAGGAGTTTCCCGCCGTCTGGATTCACACCCGCTCGTCCGGTCTCGGCCGCCGGCGCCGGAACGTCGGAGTCATTCTCGAGACGTTCGCGCCGACCGAGCGCGAGGCGGAGTCTCTGCTCGACCGCGCTTTCAAGCGTTTGCTCTCGCTCGCCGGCCGAGACTGAACGGAGGTCTCATGTCGCTACGCACCGTTCTTCCCCTCGTGCTCCTCGTCGTTCCGCTCGCCGTCTCGGCGGCGAAGGCCGCGTCGCCCGGCCCTTACGACTCCGCCGCGCGGGAAGCCGCGCGCCTGCTCGTCGAGCGGCACGGAGCCGCCGAGCGGGAGCGGGTCGAGCGCGGCGTCCGCCAGGTCGTCGAGCGATGGCGCGCGGAGGACGGAGACGCCGACGCGCTTCTCGCGTTCGTGACCGAGCGGTTCATCGCCGACCCGGCCGAGCTCGCCGCGACCTTCCGGCGCCTCTCGGACGCGCTCGAGCAGATCGACGGCCACCTCCACGAGGTTCGCCGCGCTCTCCTCACCCCGATCGACCTCGACACCGGCCCGGTGGGGAAGGCCGACGAGCTGCTCGCGAACCTCGATCTCGCGGCCCTTGTCGACGAGAATCTCTATCGGACGAAGGTCGCCTTCCTGGCGCTCCTCAACTTCCCGGTCCACACCCTCGACGAGCGCCTCCGGCTCGGGCCGTCTTGGGACCGCGAAACCTGGGCGCGTTCGCGCCTGATGGACCGCTTCGCGGCGCGCGTCCCGGCGGAGGTCGCCCAGCGGATCTCCGAGGCGGTGACCGCCGCGAGCCGCTACATCGACGAATACGACATCCGGATGGATCGCCTCGCGTGCGCGGACGGGACGAAGCCCTTTCCCGAGGGGCTCCGTCTCATCACCCATTGGGGCCTCCGCGACGAGTTGAAATCCCACTACGGCCAGGGGGACGAAGGACTGAGAAAGCAGCGGATCATCCTGAAGGTGATGGAGCGGATCGTCCGGCAGGAGATTCCCGAGGCGGTCCGCGGAAACCCCGAGATCCTCTGGTGCCCGGAGACGAACGGGGTCTGGAACGGGAAGTGGGAAACCGCGCCCCGCGAACCCGACACCCGCTACGCGAAGATCCTGGACACCTTCCGCGCCGTGAAGGCCGCCGACCCGTACGTCCCGACCGCTCCGACCTTTTCGAAGCGCCGCTTCGAGATCGATCGCCAGATCCCGGAGGCCGAGGTCGAGGAGATCCTCATCTCGGTCCTCGAATCTCCCGAGGTGAAGCGCCTCGCGAAGATCGTGGAGAAGCGGCTCGGCCGGCCCCTCGAGCCGTTCGACATCTGGTACGCTGGCTTCCAGCCGCGCTCCGGGCGGAGCGAGTCCGAACTCGACTCCGTCGTGAAGCGGAAGTACCCGAACGTCGCCGCGTTCCAGGCCGGCCTGCCGGAGATCCTGACGGGGCTCGGCTTCTCGTCGGAGAAGGCGAAGTTCCTCTCGGAGCGGATCGTCGTCGATCCGTCGCGCGGTGCGGGCCACGCGATGGGACCGGTTCGCAGAGAGGACAAGGCTCATCTCCGGACCCGGATCCCGTCCGGAGGAATGCTGTACAAGGGGTACAACATCGCGATCCACGAACTCGGCCACAACGTCGAGCAGGTCTTTTCGCTGCACACGATCGATTGGTGGACGCTCTCCGGCGTCCCGAACAACGCGTTCACCGAGGCGCTCGCGTTCACCTTCCAGCAGCGCGACATGGCGTTGCTCGGTCTCGCGGAAGCGAGCGCGGATTCGAGGAACCTCGAGGCCCTTTCGACCCTCTGGGCGACCTACGAGATCGGCGGCGTCTCGCTCGTCGACATGCGGGTCTGGCGGCGGAGGTACGAGCATCCCGAGGCGACCCCCGCGTCGCTCCGCGAGGCGACGCTCACGATCGCGCGGGAGGTTTGGAACCGCTGGTACGCTCCGGTCTTCGGAGTCGAGG
>CAZVOE010000023.1:33582-33834 GCA_964628935.1 uncultured Acidobacteriota bacterium | reverse complement strand
TCTCCATCCCGCGCCGCGGCGTGCGCGCGGCCCCGCGCGCCGACCAGAGCGCCCCGCGCCTCGAGGGATCGAGGCTCGCGAACGCCCCCGCTTCGGCGAGACGCGAAACCGCTCCCTCGTCGAGCCCCGTCCGCCGCACGAAGTCCTCGACCGACGCGAACGGCTTCGCATTCCTCGCGACGGCGATCTTCTTCCAGTCGTCTTCTCCGAGTCCTTTCACGTAGCGGAGACCGATGCGGAGCGAAAAAGGGG
>CAZVOE010000023.1:0-33572 GCA_964628935.1 uncultured Acidobacteriota bacterium | reverse complement strand
CAGTTCCACTCGCTCACGACGACATCCACCGGACGCACCTCGAGGCCGTGGCGCTTGGCGTCATCGAGGATCGTCGCCGGCGAATAGAACCCCATCGGCTGGGCGTTCAGGAGCGCGCAGGTGAAGACGTCGAGGTGGTGCCTCCGGAGCCACGCGCTCGCGTAGGCGATCAGCGCGAACGACGCCGCGTGGCTCTCGGGAAAGCCGTACTCGCCAAAGCCGCGGATCTGGTCAAAGACCCGCTCGGCGAACTCCCGCTCGATCCCCTTCGCTTCCATCCTCGCGACGAGGCGCTCGCGGTGGCGCTCGATGCGCCCGGTCTTCCTCCATGCCGCCATGTCGCGCCGCAGTTGGTCGGCCTCCCCCGGCGTGTAGTCGGCGGCCACCATCGCGAGGCGGATCACCTGCTCCTGGAAGAGAGGAACCCCCAGGGTCTTCGCGAGCACCGGCTCGAGGGACGGATGGGGGTAGACCACCGCTTCCTCTCCGGAGCGGCGTCGCAGATAGGGATGGACCATCCCTCCCGTGATCGGGCCGGGGCGCACGATGCTGACCTCGACCACCAGGTCGTAGTAGTTCCGCGGCCGGAGGCGTGGGAGCATCGCCATCTGCGCGCGGCTCTCGATTTGGAAGACCCCGACCGTGTCGGCCTTGCAGATCATGTCGTAGGTCGCGGGGTCGTCCCTCGGGATCGTTGCGAGGGTCATCGTCTTCTCGTGATGTCGCGCGAGCAGGTCGAACGCTTTGTGGAGGTGGTTGAGCGCGCCGAGCCCCAAGAGGTCCACCTTGAAGAGGCCGAGCCCCTCGACCATGTCCTTGTCCCACTGGATCACCGTTCGGTCGGGCATGGTCGCGTTCTCGATCGGGACGAGGGTCGGCACCGGGTCGTGGCCGAGGAGGAACCCTCCCGGATGGATCGAGAGGTGCCGCGGGAAGTCGAGCACCTCGTTCGCGAGGCGGATCGCGTGGGCGTGTGCGGCGTGGTCGGGGTCGAGCCCCGCGGCGGCGAAGTGCTCGGCGCGCACCTCTCCGTGGTGAGGGAGGATCTTCGACAGGCGATCGAGGGCGGTCTCGGGAATGCCGAGCGCCTTCCCGACGTCCCGCACCGCCGAGCGCGGCCGGTAACGGATGAGGTTCGCGACCATCGCGGCGTGCGTACGCCCGTACTTCGCGTAGACGTGTTGGATCACCTCCTCGCGCCGGTCGTGCTCGATGTCGAGGTCGATGTCGGGTGGCTCGGCGCGCTCCTTGGAAAGGAACCGCTCGAAGAGGAGGCCCATCGCGACGGGATCGACCGCGGTGATCCCGAGGCAAAAGCAGACCGCCGAGTTCGCAGCGGAGCCGCGCCCCTGGCAGAGAATCCCTTGCTCGCGGCAAAAGCGGACGATCTCCCACATCGTGAGGAAGTAGCCGCCGTAGTCGAGAGCGACGATCAGGTCGAGCTCGCGCTCGAGTTGCGCGCGAACCGCGGGGGGCACCCCCTCGGGGTACCGCTCGGCGGCGCCCGAAAAGGTCAGATCGCGCAGCCACTCCGCCGAGGACTTCCCGTCCGGAAGGCGTTCCGAAGGATAGCGGTAGCGGATCTCCGCGAGGGAGAACGCGCACCGCGAGGCGATCTCGACGGTGCGGGCGACCCCAGCCGCGTCGTCCTCGAAGAGCTTCGCGAACGCGTGGGGTGCTTTCAGCGCGTGCTCATCGTTCGGCTTCAGGAGGCGGCCGGCGTCGACGAGCTTCACGCGGTGGCGCACCGCGGTCAGGACGTCCTGGAGGTCGCGGCGCGCCGGCTTGTGGTAAAGCGCTTCGTGGGCGGCGGCGACGGGGAGGCCCCACTTCCCGGCCCGCGCCCGGAGGCGCGCCTCGACCGCAGGTTCCTCGGCGCGGCGGTGGCGCGCGGCCATCGCGTAGAGGCGGTCGCCGAACGCCTCCTTCAAGCCGTGCGCGACGAAGAAGGGGTCGGCGCGGCCGGCGAGGAGCGATCGCTCCCCTCCCCACAGCGCGATCAACCCTTCCGCGTGCGCGTAGACCTCGTGCCAGCCGACCTTGCTCGATCCCTTCTCCGACCGGCGGCGCCCGGCGGTGATCAGCGTGCAGAGGTTCGCCCACCCCGCGCGGCTCGCGGCGAGGAGGACGATCGTCGATCCGTCGTCGACCGTGATCTCGGAGCCGTGGAGGATCTTGACCCCGCGCTCGCGCCCCGTGAGGTGCATCTCGACGGCGCCGTAGACGCCGTCCCGGTCGGTCAGCGCGATCGCCTCGATGCCGTGGGCGAGGGCCGTTTCGACGTACTCCTCGGGGTGGCTCGCCCCCTCGAGGAACGAGAAGCACGACTTGGTCCAGAGGGGGACGTAGGGGGGCATGGCTCGCTCACTCCACCCCTCCCTGGAGGAACCACCGCCGCTCGGCGCGGTCGTAGTAGGCCCAGAGGATGTGGCCGTCCTTCGTTTCGGCGAAGTGGTAGTCGCGCTGGACGGCGTGCTCCCACCAGCGGCTCGAGATCGCGTACGGGCCGTTCACCCGCACGACGGGCCCCTGCTCGAGGCCGCGCAGCAACCAGCCGTCGGGCTCGTGGCGTGGGCGCGGGGGGAGCGGGAGGGGGATCGCGTGGATGCGCCGGACGAGGCGCGGTTCGTCGATGGGAAGGGGCTTCGCGTCGCCGAGCGCGGCGAGGGGCTCCCACGCGAAGCGCTCTTCGGGGAGGTGGGCGTCCTTGAGGCGCGCCACGGCGACGGTGTCGTTCCCCAACTGCGCCCGCACGCGCGCGAGGGCCCGGTTCGCGGCCTCGAGGTCGCGCCGCTTCTCGGCGAAAAGCTGCCTCTGACGCGCCGAGGGTTCGGTCTCCTCCGCGACGAGGACGAGCTCGGCCACCCGGTCGGGAAGGACGCGCGCCGTTTCGAGGCGCAGGCGCACCAGCTCGAGGACGCGCTCGGCGGAAAGAGTGGGGGCCGCGGTGCGGACCGTCTCCACGTGGTCGCCGAGGCGTTCGAAGCGAAAGCCGATCTCGAGGGCGGCGAGGGCGCGCCCCTTGCGCTCGACCTCGTCGAGGAGCGGCGGTAGCTCCCGCTCGACGAGCGCCAGAACGAGCGACGTGGCGGCGACGGGGTCGTCGAGGATGACGCGGCGCGAGGCGGGAGGATCGGGGCGCGCCGGCTGGAGCGGCACGGCGAGATCGCCCATCGCCATCCGGTGGAGGCGCCGCGCCTCGGCGCCGTAACGGAGCCCCGTGCCGTCCTGCGGAAGGTCGACGAGATCTCCGACGGTGCGCACCCCGAGCTTCGCGAGGCCGTCCCGCGCCGCGGGAGGGAGAGCGAGACGCTCGAGACGCACGGCGCGCGCGGCGGTGCGCTCCTCCTCGGGGCTTCCCACGACGTGGACGCCGCGGTAGGCGCGGGCCAGGGCCCACGAGCCGAACCGGCCGAAGCCGATGACGAGGCTCGCGTGGAAGCCGTCGGCCGTGAGCGCCGCGTGAACCTTCACGGCCCACAGGTCGAGCGATCCGAAGAGGGGCTCGAGGCCGCGGGCGTCGAGCCAGAAGACGCCGGGGTCGTCGCGCGACGGCTCGACATGGGGGGTGAAGGCGCGGAGTCGTTCGACGAGGGCGGCGACGGCCTCGTCGATCTCTCCTTCGCCGACCACTCCGGCATGGAGCCCCGGGGCGAGCGAGAGGGCGGCGGCGTAGCGCATGCCGGGGAGGATTCCGGCCGCCCGCGCGGCGCGGTTGACGGAGAGGACGGGGGCCTGGGGCTTGTCGGCCTCGACGACGGCCGCCGGGTGGGCGCGCCAGTCGGGATTGCGCTTCAGGAGAAGCTGCAAGGGGAAGGCGGGGAGGTCAGCGCAGGCCGTCCGGTCCATGGAAGACCTCGGCGTGGCGCCAGCCGGGCCGGCCCCGCTTGTCCTTGAGGATGCGTGCCTCGCAGAAGAAACGGTCGTGCTCTCGGGAGACCCGCGCGGCGTGGGCGCGCACCGCCACGAGCGGGCCGAGCGAGGGGCGCGACGGGTCCTTCTCGGTGAGAAAGACGACCGCGGCGCCGTGGCGGTGGGCCAGACCCCCGAGGCGCGTGAAGGCGGGCATCGGAAGAGACGACCGTCCTCCGAGATCGAGCACGACGAGGCCGAACGCCCCCGAGCGGACCAGGAGGTCGGCCGCGCGTGCGGCGGCGATCGGCTCCGGCGCGCGCACGACGGGAAGCGCCCCGAGATCAACCCCCGCGTCGGCGACGTCGGGGGGGTAGAAGGTCGAATCGCACCGTGTGATCCATGCTGCCGGCTCGCCGCGCCGCTGTGCATCGAGGACCAACCGGAACGCGAGAGCGAGCGGCGCCCCCGCCGTGCTCGCGGAGATTTCGATCAGCCGCCCCGAGAGGGAGGGGAGAGAAAAAGGGGACTGGCACCTTTTTCGATGAACGTCCGGAACATGGAGATCAAGGCGATCGAAAAAGGTGCCAGTCCCCTTTTTCTCCGCCGCGTTCACAGAGTTCTCCTGACCTCGACGACGCGGCCGAGGATGCGCACGCTGGCCGGGTCGGGAACGATCGGCGCGAAGGCGGGATTGGCGGGGTGGAGCTCGATGCGGCCGCGGCGCAGGTGGAGGCGCTTCACCGTCGCCTCCTCGCCGACCAAGGCGACGACGATCGAACCGGGCTCGGCTCGGTCCTGCCGGCGGACGAGTACGAGGTCGCCGTCGAGGATTCCGGCGTCGCGCATGCTGTCGCCGCGTACGCGGAGGCCGAACATCTCGCCGGAAGCCCGCGAGGGGTCGACCGGGACGTACCCCTCGAGGTCCTCGATCGCTTCGTCCAGGGGGCCCGCGGGTACCCGGCCGAGGAGGGGGACGAGATGGGGAGCAGCCTCCCCCCGCACCCCCGGCAAGCGGTACCCCCGGGACCGCCCGGCTTCCTTCACCAGGCGCCCTTCTTCCACGAGGGCCTCCAGGTGTTCCCGGGCGGTCATGGGGGAGCGGAACCCGAGCGCTTGCTGCACTTCCCGGACTGTAGGGGGGCGCCCTGCGAGCAACCGCTCCCGAACGAAACGAAAAACGTTCCGGCGGGTCTCGCCGGGAGGGGTGCGTCCCATGGTGCCTCCGTGTCGTGCCTTCCGGAAAGATACAATACAAATGTACGGTATGCAATCGGAAATCTCCGGAAGTTGCGGGGGGCGGCGGCATGGCAGACCATGGCGGGCGTCGCGGCCCGACGATTCCGCGGCGGGAGGACGCTCACATGCGAAAGGCCCTCGGGATCGCGGCCGTCGCCGCGCTGGCACTGACCTCCACCCCCGGCCCCGCGGCGGCGGGCGAGATGGTCTCGTGCACGATGACCTACACCCTCAAGGGGTGGTCGGCTTTCTACAAGACTTCCAAGGGGGAGGGGACGGTCACCTGCAGCAACGGGCAGTCGGCTGCGGTGAAGGTCAAGGCCAAGGGGGGAGGTATCACGTTCGGCAAGTCCGAGGTGCTCGACGGGGAAGGGACCTTCTCCGACGTCAAGGACATCGGCGAGATCTTCGGGAGTTATGCGGCCGCCGAGGCTCACGCCGGCGCGGTGAAGTCGACCCACGCCGCCGTCTACACCAAGGGAGAGGTCTCCCTCGCTCTGGCCGGCACGGGCCGCGGTGTGGACGTCGGAGTGGCCTTCGGAGCGTTCACCATCGAGAAGAAGTGATCCTGAGGAGGCGCACGATGCGAACCTGGGGCCGGATCGTCCTTCTGACGTCGCTCGCAGGGGTTCCCGCCAGCCTGCCGGCCTCGGCCGACGGGAACGTCAACTTTCTGATCGGCGAGCGGAGGCTCGAGAACGATTTCTGGAAGTCGACCGACCTCGAACGGCAGGGCCTTTTCGGAGTCAACATCGACTACGGCGACCCGGCGTGGCCGGTGCGCGCGATGTTCGGCGCCCACAGCTCGGGGGTCTTCGACTGGGAGTCGGACAACGACTTCTTCGATCTCGACGCCGATCCGGAGGCCATGGTGGTCGAGCTGAGCGCCGGAGCTGCGTGGATGCCGCTCGAGGGGCGAACCCGGCCGTATCTCGGGATCGGGGTCTCCCGGGTCGGAGCCTGGGTCGACGTCGTCGGGGACGATTACGACTCGAGCTTCGGGTTCTACGCTCACGGCGGGATCTTTTGGAGGCTCGGGTCGAACTTCAACTTCGGCTTCGACGTGAGGGCCCTCGAGGGAACCGACCTGACCTTCGACGCGAACGATCTCGGTTACCTTCCCGGCACCTATCCCGAGGACCGGATCGATCTCGACGCCGACGACGTGCAGTTTTCGTTCGCCATCGGCTTCGGCTGGCCGGGAACGCCATGAACCGGCGCATCGTTCTCGCGCTCGCTTTTCTCGCACCGAGCGGGATCCCCGCGTGGAGCGCCTCGGCGGTTGTACTCCAGGACGGCCAGGTCCTCTCGGGCGTCGACGTGCGCCGCCAGGGAGAGGAGGTCCTCCTCACGCTCGAGGGGGGAAACGTCATCAGCCTTCCCGCTTCGATCGTCAAGGAGATCCGCCTCTCTGGCGACGGCTCCCAGGCGACAAAGGAGGCCCCGACTGGGTTTCGCAACGAGGGCCCCGAACTCCTCGCCGGGGCGGAGGTCCGCGCTCCCCGCACGTCCGAACAAGTCGCGAACGCCGGCACGACCTCGCGCTTCCAGCAGGACGTCGTCGATTCGGATTGGCAGCCGACGACCGACTGGGACATGGATCCGTCGAACAACGACTTCGCGCCGTCGACCTGGTCGAAGGGCCCCGTCGACGCGAACTGGCAGCCCGAATCCGCCTTCGACGCGCAGGAAGACGTGCTCGCCGGGGGGCGGTCCGGCTGGCAAAGGAGCGTCGTCGATCCCTCGTGGAAACCGGAGGACGGATTCCGCCGCAGTGGGGTCTCCTACACCGCGCCTCCGCGAGGGACCGGGCTCTTCTGGTCGGGCTGGGCGACGGCATCGGGAGGGTCCGTCGCGGCCGCGACCCCCGTTTCCTCGTCGTCTGCCGCGGCCGTTCCGAGCGGCACGGCGGTCGCCCCTCCGCGTCCTCCGACCCCGCGGGACGATCCGTCCCTCTGCGCAAGCAGGCTTCCGCTCCCCGCCGGGGTTTCCGGAGAGGCGGCGGCGCCGCGCGTCGACCGACTGTCGGACGCGCGTTACGCCGCGCTCCCCTTCCCGCTGTGGGAGGCCTCGGCCGGGTCGGGCGCGAGTTCGCGAAGGATCGTCTTCACCGTCGTCGGTGACACCTGCCGGGTGCTCGGCGGCGATCTCGAGGCGGCCTCCTCGACGCCGCTCTCGCGTGGGCTCCAGGTCGACCGCGGCGTGCTGGAGCTCGACGCGGCTCTCTCGGGCTCGCCCGCGCCTCGCCTCACCGGCCCGGAGGACCGGATCGCGCTCGCGTTCGCCGCGGTGGGGGTGACCGACCCCGACGCGAGCGGCGCCCGTCGCGCGGAGATCCGGCTCCTCGCGGGCGAGGCCGATCTGAAGTCGCTCGCGAAGGGGACGTCCACCTGCGCCGAGTCGGCGCGGAAGCGGAAGAAGTCGCTCGACCGGGCGGTGGGGAGATTCGCGAAGCCGTCGGTCGACCAAGGGCCCGGCGGAACGGTCGTCCGCTTTTTCGCCTGGTCCTCGGCGGGAGGCGAGGTCTCCGCCTACGAGGTCTTCGTCGGGGGGGACGGACGGATCGCCGTCCGCCGAGAGGTCGTGTCCTCCCACGTCGGGGGGCACGCCGACACGATCGCCGCGGTCGAGACCGCGCGCGGAGGGGAGCGCAGATGATCCGGAACGGGTTCGTGATCGCGGCGTGCGCGCTCGCCGCCGTCTCCGCCGCCGGGGCCCAGGGTGTGGCGGACGTCTTCGACAAGGTGAAGGACTCCGTCGTCGTGATCCGAACCGTCCAGAAGGAGCTCTCCGCCGACAAGGGCGGCTTCGTCTCGATCGGCGGCGTCGGGTCCGGAGTCCTCATCGACCCCGAGGGGAACGTCCTGACCGCCGCGCACGTCGTCCAGACCGCGGAGAAGGTGGAGGTCGAGTTCCCCTCCGGCGAGAAGATCCCCGCGCGGGTGATCACCGCCCAACAGCTCGCCGACGTCGCGCTCGTCCGGATCGAGCGCCTGCCGAAGAACCCGGTCTTCGCGAAGATGGGGAACTCCGACACCGTCCGCGTCGGCGACCAGGTGATCGTGGTCGGGGCTCCCATGGGGATCTCGCACAGCCTGAGTGTCGGCCACATCGGAGGGCGCAGGAAGGCGAACGTCCTCTTCGGCGGGCTGTCGGAGGCGGAGCTGCTCCAGACCGACGCGGCGATCAACACCGGGAACTCGGGCGGCCCGATGTTCGACCTGAAGGGGCAGGTGGTCGGGATCGTCAGCAGCATCCTCTCGCGCTCGGGCGGCTTCGAGGGGATCGGCTTCGCGATCGCCTCGAACACCGCGCAGAAGATCGCGGCCGATCGGATTCCGTGGTCCGGCATGGAGGCGATGCTGATCGGCGGGCCCGCGGCGGCGATCCTGAACGTGCCGCAACCGGTCGGGCTCCTCGTCCAGAGGATCGCGACGGGGTCGCCGGCGGACCGCCTCGGCCTTCGGGGGGGCAGCATCCGCGCCGCGCTCGAGGGGGAGGAGGTCCTCCTGGGCGGCGATATCATCCTCGCGGTCGGCGGGATCCGGCTCTCGGAGGAGAACGCGGCGCCCCGCATCCTCGATCTCCTGAGGACCGCCCCCGCGGGGGAAAAGATGGTGTTGACCGTGCTCAGGGCCGGAAAGCTCTACGAGATGGAATACGTCGTTCCGGCGCGGTGACGCGGGCGACCCGGCCTCGCCGCTATACTGACCCCCGTGAAGGAACGGAAGATCTACCGGGTCGCTTTCTTCAACCAGGGACAGGTCTACGAGATCTACGCGAAGGAGGTCTCCCAGGGCGACCTCTACGGTTTCTTGACGGTCGAGGGCCTTCTGTTCGGCGAGCGGACGCAGGTCGTGGTCGACCCTTCCGAGGAGCGGCTCAAGGCGGAGTTCGACGGGGTCCGGAGGGTCCACGTCCCGATGCACGCCGTCGTCCGGGTCGACGAGGTCGCGAGAGAAGGGCACGCGCGGATCGCACCGCCCCCGAAGGAGGGAGCGGTCATCGCGCCGTTCGCGCCGGCGGTCTACGGGAGGCCCGGCGACGGCCCGAAGAAGGGCTGACCCGACGATGTCCGACCCCACCGCAACCGATTTCGACCCGCGGCTGATCCTGAAGTACATCGAGGACGGCCTTCTGATCGTGGACACCGAAGGGCGGATCCTCTTCACGAACGAGGCGTTCCGCGAGATGGTCGGGCGACCGGGAGAGGACCTCACCGGCCGGATGTGCTGCGAGCTCGGCGTCGGAGCGTTCTGCGACGATCACTGTCCGGTCACGAACGGCAAGAACGGTGGGTGCGCGGCGAGCGCCACGCTCCGCGTGAAAATCGGCGACCGCGGGGCGACGGGACGGCCGGGCGCGTACTGCGTCGCGATGTCGCCGGTGCGCGGCGATGACGGCACGATCGTCGGGTGGTTCGAGAATTTCCGCGGGATGGACGCCATGATCGACACGATCCGCCGTGCGGAGCCCGAGGGGGGGGAGGCCGCGCGCATCGTGCGGGCCCTCGAGTCGAATCACTGGAACGCCGGGCGCACCGCACGTGCGCTCGGCGTCAGCCGAACTACGCTCTGGCGCCGGATGCGGCACTTCGGGATCGACCGGAAATAGGGGTAGGTCGCCCGTTCCGGAAACCGGCATCGAGCGACCCGTTCCCCGAGGCTTCCCCCGACCGAGCGGCGGTTGCGCCCACCCCCTCGGTTCGGCTACAGTCGGCGGCCATAGACGAGGCTTTACCCGCATGCCTCCGACAGCGAGCGCTCGGACTCGATCCACCCGCCACCCAACCCGCCGCAGGGGCAGCGCCCGAGCACGCGCGCCCCGCGTTCCGGCGTTCCGCCCGCAAACTGACCGAAGGGAGTGACCATGGCCGAGAACAAGCAAGCCGTAAGCGAAGGGGTCCGCATCGCGCCGTCTCCGGAGTTCGCGAGGCGGGCGCACCTGAAGTCGTTCGACGAGTACAAGGCCATGTACGAGCGGTCGGTCCGCGACCCGGAGGGGTTCTGGGCCGAGATGGCCGAACAGTTCGAGTGGAAGCGGAAGTGGACGAAGGTTCGCGAGTACTCCTTCGAACCGCCGGTCTCGATCAAGTGGTTCGAGGGCGGAAAGACGAACGTCTCGGTGAACTGTCTCGATCGCCACCTCGCCAAGCGCGGGGACCAGACCGCGATCCTGTGGGAGGGGAACGTCCCCGGCGAGGACTCGAAACTGACCTACCGGGAGCTTTACGAAGAAGTCTGCCGCTTCGCGAACGCCCTCCGTTCGCTGGGCGTCAAGAAGGGCGACCGGGTCTGCATCTACCTCCAAATGATCCCGCAGGCGGCGATCGCGTGCCTCGCCTGCGCACGGATCGGGGCGATCCACTCGGTCGTCTTCGGGGCGTTCAGCTCGGACTCGCTCCGCGACCGCATCAACGATTCCTCGTGCAAGATCCTGGTGACCCAGGACACCGCGCTTCGCGGACCGAAGAACGACATCCCGATGAAGGCGAACGCCGACCGGGCCCTGACCGAGTGCCCGAGCATCGAGAAGGTCGTGGTCGTGCGCCGCACCGGGCACGAGGTGCCCATGCAGGCCGGGCGAGACGTCTGGTACCACGAGATCGTCGCCAGGGAATCCAGGAGCTGCGAGCCCGAGTGGATGGACGCCGAGGACCCGCTGTTCATCCTCTACACGTCGGGGTCCACGGGGAAGCCGAAGGGGGTGCTCCACACGACCGGCGGCTACATGGTCTACGCGGCGATCACCTTCAAGTACATCTTCGACTACCACGACGGCGACATCTGGTGGTGCACCGCCGACATCGGCTGGGTCACGGGACACACCTACATCGTCTACGGTCCGCTCGCGAACGGGGCCATCACGATCATGTTCGAGGGGGTCCCGACCTACCCGGACAGCGGCCGGTTTTGGGACGTCGTCGACAAGTACAAGGTGACGCAGTTCTACACCGCGCCGACGGCGATCCGCGCGCTCATGCGCGAGGGAGAAGGACCGGTCAAGGCGCACGACCTCAGCAGTCTGAAGCTCCTCGGGACGGTCGGCGAGCCGATCAACCCCGAGGTCTGGCTCTGGTACCGGAACCACGTCGGGCACGGGCGCGTTCCGGTCGTCGACACCTGGTGGCAGACGGAGACAGGAGGCATCCTCATCACCCCGATTCCTGGCGCGCACACCCTGAAGCCGGGAAGCGCGAGCCGTCCGTTCTTCGGCGTCGAGCCGGTGATCCTGGACGACAACGGTCGCGAAGTCCCGGACGGCGAGTCCGGCAAGCTCTGCATCAAGGCCCCGTGGCCTGGGATGATGCGGACGACGTACGGCGACCATGAGCGCTTCGAGCAGACGTACTTTTCCACCTACCGCGGCTACTACTTCACCGGCGACGGCTGTCGCCGCGACAAGGACGGAGACTACTGGCTCCTCGGCCGCGTCGACGACGTCATCAACGTCTCGGGGCATCGCCTCGGAACCGCCGAGGTGGAAAGCGCTCTCGTCTCGCACCCGGCGGTCGCGGAATCGGCGGTGGTGGGGTGCCCCCACGAAATCAAGGGGCAGGGGATCTACGCGTACGTCACCCTCAAGGCGGGGTTCGAGTACACCGACGATCTGAAGAGGGTCCTCGCGAAGCACGTTCGCGAGCAGATCGGGCCGATCGCGGTCCCGGACGTGATCCAGTGGGCGCCGGGCCTCCCCAAGACGCGTTCGGGGAAGATCATGCGCCGCATCCTCCGCAAGATCGCCGAGGGCGCTCCGGACCAGGTGGGCGACGTGAGCACGCTCGCCGATCCGAGCGTCGTGACGCACCTCGTCGAGGAGTCGAAGAAGCTCACAGGAGGCCGCGCCTGAGACCTCTGTCTGGAACCCACACAGCATCGCTTCGCCTTTCGGCGGGAAAGGACAACGGGGTATGGCGAACGGGAAAGTCCTCAATCGGTGGTGGGTCGTCGCGGGCGGGATCCTGATCCAGTTGTGCCTGGGCGCCATCTATGCCTGGTCGGCGTTCACGGGGAAGCTGACGGCGGAGCCGTTCGCCTTCACGAAGACTGAGACGCAGATCGTCTTCTCGGTCGGCCTCCTCGCCTTCGCGGTCGTCATGGCGCTCGTCGCCGGACCGTGGCAAAACAAGGCGGGCCCGAGGGTCGTGGCGACGACCGGAGGCCTCGTTCTCGGAGTGGGGTACGTCCTCGCGGGGCTCTCGGGTACGAGCTTCTGGGGGATCCTCCTCGGCGTCGGCCTTCTCGGAGGGGCGGGGATCGGGCTCGGCTACGTCTGCCCGATCGCGGCCCTCGTGAAGTGGTTCCCGGACAAGAAGGGGCTGATCACCGGCCTTGCGGTCGCCGGTTTCGGCTTCGGTGCCCTCGTCTGGATCAAGCTGACGAGCGGCTTCAAGTTCGGACCCGTCGATCTCACCCCCGGTTGGGGGGGGCTCTACGGGATGGGCTGGTCGGTGAGCCGGGTCTTCATCCTCTACGGCGTCGTCTTCGCGACGCTCGTCGTCCTCGCCGCGGTCGTCATGAAGAACCCGCCCGCCGGATGGCTGCCGGCCGGGTGGACCCCTCCGACCGCAGCCGCGGCGGCGAAATCGGGCGGGGTGAACTTCGAGGTTCGGGAGATGGTCCGCACCTCGCAATTCTGGAAGGTCTTCTCCGCTTTCCTCGTTGGAGCGACGGCGGGGCTCATGGTCATCGGCGTCATCCAGCTGTTCGGGAGAGACGCCCTGGCCGCGAACGGCGTCGATCCCGCCCAGGCGAACGTCATCACGGGGACGGCGATGGGGCTCTTCTACGCCCTGATGAACGGCCTCGGGAGGATCGTGTGGGGATCGCTCTCCGACCGCATGGGTCGGAAGAACGCGATCGCGACGATGTGCTTCCTCCAGGGGCTCGTGATGATCGCCTTCTACTTCGTCGGCGGGAGGGAGTGGGGGATCTACCTCGCCGCCGCGGCGATCGGATTCAACTTCGGCGGCAACTTCGCCCTCTTCCCGGCGATCACCGCCGATTACTTCGGGAACGCGAAGGTCGGAACGAACTACCCGTGGGTTTTCCTCTCGTACGGGGTCGGCGGCGTGATCGGGCCGGTGCTCGGCGGGTTCATGGGGGACGCCCGGGCGTGGATGTGGGCCTTCATCCCGGCGGGGGTCGCGTGCCTCGTCATGGCGGCGGTCGTGCGCACCCTCGAGCCGCCGAAGGTTCCGTCCCAGAGGTTCGAGGTGCAAGCGGCGGCCGCGTAGTCGAGGCAGGACCGTGAGCCGGAAGGTATTCGTCCACACGACCGAGCTCGACCGGGACGGAACCCCGCCGGATTGTCCGTTCGACACCCGCCGCGCGGGGAAGACCCGGGATCTCGCGGCCTCCCTCGGGCTTCTCGAAGGCGTGGACCGGGCGGTCGCGGAGCCGCATCCGCTTCCCCGCGATCTCCTCGAGCGGTTCCACACGAAGGCGTACCTCGAGGCCCTTCGCGACGCGGGAGACGGGGCGATCGACCCCGATCGCGCGGTCGCCGCGGGGCTCGGAACCGCGGAGTGTCCGATCTTCCCCGGGATGTTCGAGTACGTCTCCCTCGCCGCGGGAGGGACGGTCACGGGCGCGCGCCTCGTCCTCGACGGGACGCGGGTCGCGTTCAACCCGTCGGGGGGGTTCCACCACGCGCACCCGGATCACGCCTCCGGCTTTTGCTTCTTGAACGACGTCGTGCTCGCGGCGGAGGTGCTCGTCGACGCGGGGAGGCGGGTCGCGATCGTCGACATCGACGCCCACCACGGCGACGCCGTGCAAGACGCCTTTTACCGGAGACCCGACGTGCTGACGATCTCGATGCACGAGGACGGGCGATCGCTCTTCCCCGGTACCGGATTCGCCGAGGAGATCGGAGAGGGGGCAGGGCTCGGGTACAACGTGAACGTCCCGCTCCCACCCGGGACGACCGACGGCGTCTACCTCGACGCCTTCCGCGAGGTCGTTCCCCCGCTCCTCGGAGCGTTCGCGCCCGACGTCCTCATGCTCGAGATCGGGATGGACACCCTCGTCGGCGATCCCCTGACCCACATGCGGCTCACGAACCGCGCGCCCGCCGAGATCGTGGAGACGCTCCTCGCGTTCGGGAAGCCGCTTCTCGTGACGGGAGGGGGCGGCTACCACGTCGAGCACACCGTCCGCGGCTGGACCCTCTGCTGGGGGGTCTTGTGCGGAGACCACGCCCGCTTCGACGAACTGTCGATCGGGATGGGGGGCGTCATGCTCCAGAACGCCGACTGGCTCGGCGGGCTGCGCGACCGCGCCCCCCTCCCCGACGACGGGTGCGACGCCACGCTCCGCGCGGACGTCGAGGAGACGGTGAGACGCCTGCGGGAGGCGGTGTTCCCGATACACGGGATCTGAGATCCGGCGACGGTTTTCCCCCCCGTTCCACGCAATGCCTTTCGAGAGAGGAGTTCCGGCCATGGGCCCGGGACGGGGGGTGGACGATGGCGGCGGTCCTCGGCTTCTTCGGGACGATCGTCAAATTGCTGATTTTCCTGGCGCTCGTCGTGGTCGCGCTCGCGCTGTGGGGCTACAACACGCTCCGGCGGCTCGCCGAGGACGTGAAGGAAGCGCGTTCGAACATCAAGGTCGCCGTGGGACGGAAGACCCAACTGGTCAACGACCTCACCGCCCTCGTCCTGCGATACCACCAGGACGAGCAACTCGTCATGCTGAAGGTCTCGGAGGACACCACCGTCGCGTCCCTCCAGTCGATGTATCAGCGGGCCGGAACGGTCCTGTCCACGATTCACGGGATGGCGCAGCGCTTTCCGGAACTGAAGTCCAGCGCTCAGTTCGGGCAGCTCATGGCGAGCATCGGCGATTGCGAGTCGGGAATCCAGGCCGCGCGCATGGCGTACAACGCGGGTGCGAAGGAGTACAACGTCCGCCGCGGATCGTTTCCCCACCTCCTGTACGCGGCCGTTCTCGGCTTCCAGGCGGCGACGTATCTCGATTTCGACGAGATGCACTCGGCGGCGGGCGGCGCCGAAGCGACGATCGCCGACGACGGGGAGCGCATGCGGATGCTGATGGGCCTCGCGGGGACGAAGGCGCTCGAGGCGGGGAAGACCCTCGCGCAGCAAGGTCGCGTCCTCGCCGAGAAGGCGATCGGCGGCGTCGAGACGGCGGCTCGAGGAGAGGAGGAAACTCGTGAGTCCGGAGACTGACGGGATCCTCCGCGCTGCGATCCTGGCCGCGATCCAGGCGAGTTTCGGATGCGCGGCGGACGCCCGGCTCGAGGCTTCGCCGCCCCGCGTCGTCGAGGGCATCTCCGTCGCGGCCTGCGTGGAAGGCGTCTCGGACGGCGCGCCGGTTCCGAGAGATCGCTGCCCCGGATTCCTGGTCGAGTTCCTCGAGTCGGCGCTCGAGATCTGCCGCGGCGCGGAAGGCACCCTCGTCCCCGGCCCGGCGTCGCGCGTGTGGGCCCTCGACGTCGACGCCGACGGGCGCGACGAGTTCGCGCTCGAACACGAGGGGGCGGTCGGCTGCGACGGGGCGTGGAGCGTCTTTTCCTGCGGCAGCCTCGGTTGCCCGACCGTCCTCTACAGGGAGCGGAATGGCGCGTGGCACGGGATCGCGGCCCTTCCTCCCGGCTCGCCCGCGGCGATCGAGATCCTCCCGACCGGAAGCGACGGGTTCCGCGATCTTCGCGTCCGCCGCGACGGGGCGGAATTCGGCGGGGAATCTTCCACGTTCGCCTGGCGCGGCGACGCCTACGCGTTCGCGTACATCGAGACCCACGGGGTTCGGGTGGAGGTCGAGGGCTCGATTCACGGGCTTCACCCCCTGGAGGCCGAAACCGAGGTTCTCGAGTCGCCCTCCCGGGAAGCGGCGGTGCTCGCGCGCTACGGAGCCGGAACCGAGGTCGCCGTCGTGGGCACCGCGGAAGGCGGGGAGTACTTCTACGTTTCCCCGTGCAACGCGCGCGCGCGAGGGTTCATCCCCCGCTCGGCCATCCGGATGCGGTGACCCACTCCCGCTCGCGCGGAGCGTTTCCTGAATCGCCGCTCTACAGCAGCACCTGGATTCCCCCGAGCCAGAACTCCGCGCTGTCCCCGAAGCGGTACTCGACCCCCATGCGCAAGTTGTGGCCCCGGTGGAAGTACCCGAACCCCACCGTGACGTCGTCGAGGGTCGTTCCGCCGTCCGGGTCCTGGTGCGACCACTTGAGCGTACCGCCGTACCGATCGAAGAGAACGCCCGACTCCACGAACGCGGTCGATCCCGTGAAGGTCGCGTTGTCCCAGTCGTACCACGCGGCGTTGACCGTGATCCCGGTCTTTTCCCCGAGGCGGAACCCCGACTGCAGGTCGAGGACGTACGCCTCGGCGTCGCGGATCGTGTCCGGCTCCGGGTCCTCTCCCGGGATCAGGGTCGCGGCGTCCTGGAGGTCCGTTCCGAGCCCGAGCGAGAGGTAGTTTCCCTTCTTCCCGAGGCGGTCTTGGTTGTAGAACCACCCGGTCTCCACCTCCCCGATCGGGTTCCAGGCGAGGTGCCCGACGAAGCGCGGCTCCGCGTCCGGATTCTTGGTCCCGGTGGGCGAGTCGTACCCGTCGAAGATCCCGGCGGCGTAGGCGAACCGCTTCCCGACGTTCCCGTGCGCCTCGACCCCGTAGTCGCGCCAGACGAAGGTGTTTCCCATCTTGATCGTCTCGACGTTGTAATCGAGGCCGAGGAGGCTCCCCGCCGATGCCCGCGTCTCGAACGAGAACGGGAGGAGAATCAGCCCGGCCTTGATCCAGTGATCCGATTTCGCGAGGCGCAAGTCGGCGAAGACGTCCTGGAGTTTCATGGAGGACTCGGGCTGCCCGTAGCGCCCCGCGTTGACGTTCTCCGTTTCCGCGAAGAAGAGCGCGCCGTCCGCGACCTGCCCGGAGAGGATGATCCGGCCTCGCCGGAGGAAGAGGTCCGACTCCGGCTCCGCGGCATCGTCGTATGTCCCCTGAATCTGCGCGAGGATCGCGAGCTGGATCCAGGATTCTTCGCCGAAGTCCCACTTCGGTCCGGCGAGCGTCCCCCTGTGCCAGAGCAGACCGAGCAGAAAGCCGATCGCGATGCGAGTCTTCATGGTGCAAGTCCCCCGGGTGACGTCGATCAGGCGGGTTTCGCCCCGATGTCGATCTTGACGTGGTAGGTCTCCCCATCGAACTCGGTCTCGGTCTTGAAGCCGGAATTGTGGAAGACCGCGAGCATGGCCTTATTGCTCGCGAGGACGCTCGCCGTGAAGGCGCGCACCCCCCTTTTCCGCGCGATTTCCGCGAGGTAGGCGAGGAGGAAGCTCCCCATTCCCTTCGCCTGCCACTCGTCCTGCACCACGAAGGCGACCTCGGCGACCATCGTTCTCGGGTCGAGGAAGTACTGGGCGATCGCCACGGCCTCCTCGCCCGAGACCGAAGGCACGAGTCCGACGATCGCGATGTCCTGCCGGTAGTCGATGTTGGCGAGCTTCTGCACGTCGCGGTGCGGGAAGGAACGCGTCGCGGTGAAATAGCGCTTCCGGACGCTGTCGGCGCTCAGCGAGTAGAGCATGTCGCTCAGGGCCTTCTCGTCGGAGGGCTTCACCGGACGGAAGAAGATCTCGGTCCCGTCGCGCAGCGTCTCGTAGCGCTCGAGTTCCGCCGGGTAGGACATCTGCTCCCACGCCAGCTCGATCTGGTCCTCGTAGATGTATTTTTGGGCCTTCGCCGCCTGGAGGAGTTCCCGCCGGAACTTCGGGTGGGCGATGTTGACGAGCGAGAGCACGCGCTCCCGGATGCTCTTCCCGTGGAGATAGGCGACCCCGAACTCGGTCACGACGTAATGGACGTCGCCGCGTGTCGTGACGACGCCGGCCCCCTCCGCGAGGTGGGGAACGATGCGGCTGACCGTGCCGTCCTTCGCCGTCGACGGGAGCGCGATGATCGCCTTCCCGCCGCGACTCCGGGCCGACCCGCGGATGAAGTCCACCTGGCCGCCGATCCCGCTGTAGAAGCGGTAACCGAGCGAATCCGAGCAGACCTGGCCGGTCAGGTCGACCTCGAGGCCGACGTTGATCCCGACCATCTTGTCGTGCTGAGCGATGACGAAGGGGTCGTTGACGTACTCGGTGGGATAGAACTGGAACATCTCGTTCCCGTCGATGAAGTCGTACAGGCGCCTCGATCCCATCGCGAAGCTCGCGACGATCTTTCCGCGGTTGATCGTCTTCTTTGCGCAAGTGATCGCCCCGCACTCGACGAGGTCGATGATCCAGTCGCTGAACATCTCGGTATGGACTCCGAGGTCCTTCTTGTCGCGGAGATACTCGGCGAGCGCCTGCGGGATCCGGCCGATGCCGCACTCGATCGTGCTCCCGTCCTCGACGAGCCGCGCGACGTTCTGCCCGATCAGCTTGAGCGTCTCGTCCGGCCGGGGGACGGGGATCTCGACGATCTCTTCGTCGTGGGGAACGAGGACGTCGATGTCTCGGACGTGGACGAAGCTGCTCCCGAGGGTCCGCGGCATGCGGGAGTTCACCTGTGCGACGACGTATTTCGCGTTCGCGGCGGCGCTTTTCACGATGTCGACGGAGACGCCGAGGCTGCAGAGGCCGTTCGCGTCCGGAGGGGTGACCGAGATGAGGGCGACGTCCACGGGGATCATCCCGCTTTCGAACAGGCGGGGGATCTCGGAGAGGAAGATCGGAGTGTAGTCGCCGATCCCCTGGTGGAGGGCGTCGCGGACGTTGTCGGCGATGAAGAAGCTGTTCATCTTGAAGCGGTCGCGGAACTCCGGGGCGACGTACGGAGCGGCGCCGATCGTCAGAAGGTGGATGACGTGGGCGTCGTAGACGTGGTCGGTGTGATGGACCATCGCCTCGACGAGGTGCTGCGGCTGCCCGCATCCGGTCGCGACGAAGACCGTGTTACCGGGTTGGATGAGCTTCATCGCGGCCGCCGCGGTCGTGACCTGGTCTCGGTAGGTGTCCTTCCAGTCGCTCTGGATCGTGGTCATGGCTTCTCCACACGGATGCGCGCGTCGACGGCGATCGGGACCGTCCCCTCCGGCCCGACGACGAAGGGGTTGATGTCCATCTCCTTGATTTGGGGAAACTCGGTCACGAGCTGGCTCAGGCGCTGGAGCGCCTCCGCGACCGCGTCGATGTCCACCCCCTCCTGGCCGCGGACTCCGGTGAGGATCTGGTAGGTCCGGGTCGAGACGAGCATCTGCTTCGCCTCCTCCGCCGTCAGCGGAGCGAGGTAGAAGGCGACGTCCTTGAGGACCTCGACCAGGATCCCCCCCATCCCGAACATCATCAGGGGGCCGAAGCGGGGGTCCCGGGTCATCCCGAGAATGACCTCCTGCCCCTTGCTGCACATCTCCTGGACGAGCACGCCGAGGAGCTTCGCGCTCGGGAGCTTCTGGGGGATCCGGTACATCATCAGGTCGTACGCGTCCCGTACCTCCTGCGGCGAGCTGAGGCCGATCCGAACGCCTCCCACGTCGGATTTGTGGGTGATGTCGGGCGACCAGATCTTCATGACGACCGGGAACCCGATCTGGGACGCGATGTTCGCCGCCTGCTCGGCGCTCGTCGCGATCTCCCCCTTCGGGGTCACGAACCCGTACGCCTCGAGGATCTCCTTGCTGTCGGCCTCGTTGACGTCGCGGATGCCGCGCCGAAGGTGGCGGTCGATGATCCGCTCGACCTTGTGCCGATTGACGGGAAAGAGCCGGACGATCCGCTTCGGACGAGTCCGCCAGCGGACGTATTCGGTCGCGGCCTTGAGGGCGCGCACCGCAGCCTCGGGGGAGTCGTACTGGGGCACGCGTCCCTCGCGGAGGATCCGGATCGCGGGCGCGACCTTGGCCGCCCCGAGGAAGCAGGCGACGACGGGTTTCAAGTGCCTCGAGGCGACCTCGACCACGACGCGCGCCGTGTCCTCGCACGCGGTCATCGCCTGCGGCGTGAGGAGGACCATCGCGATATCGACGTTCGGGTCGGAGAGGGCGACCTCGAGGGCGAGGCGGTACCGGTCGGAGAGGGCGTCACCGAGGACGTCGATCGGGTTCTTGACGTTCGCCGCGGCTGGAAGCGACGCGACGAGCTTCGCCTCCGATCCCTCGGACAGGCGGGCGAAGCCGAGCTTCTCCCGCTCGATCGCGTCGGCCGCCATGATCCCGGGCCCCCCCGCGTTCGTGATCACGGCGACGTTCGTCCCCGCGGGAAGCGGTTGGTTCGCGAAGAGCTGGGCGAAGTCGAACTGCGTCCGGATCGAGTTGCAGCGGATGATCCCGGCTCGCTCGAACACCGCTTCGTACGCGATCTCGCTCCCCGCGAGGCTTCCCGTGTGGCTCGACGCGGCCGCGGCGCCGGCTTCGGTGCCCCCCGATTTCATGAGGAGGATCGGCTTGTCCTGGCTGATCCGCTCGGCCTCGCGGACGAAGGCGTTGCCGTCGGTGATGCTCTCGAGGTACCCCGCGATCACCTTCGTCGCCTCGTCGGCGCCGAGGGCGGCGATCACGTCGAGTTCGTCGACGTCGGCCTTGTTCCCGATGCTCACGAGCTTGCTGAAACCGATCCCATTGGCGTTCGCCATGTCGAGGATCGCCGCGAGGAGCGCCCCCGACTGCGAGATGTACCCGATGCCGCCGACCGCCGGGAGGTCCCCGCCGAAGGAGGCGTTGAGCCGGCTCGCCGGACACATCACGCCGAGACAGTTGGGGCCGATCACGCGGATGCCGCCGCTCCGCGCGATCCGGATCATCTCCCGCTCGAGCGCGAGCCCCTCCTCGCCGACTTCCTTGAAGCCAGCGGTGATCACGACGACCGCCTTGATCCCGAGCGAGGCGCACTGGTCCATCACCCCGGGGACGTACTTCGCCGGGACCACGATCACGACGAGGTCGGGAACCTCTCCGATCGATGCGAGGTCGGGGAAGCACCGGACGCCGTGGATCTCGTCGGCCTTCGCGTTGACGGGGAAGAGCCTTCCGGGGAAGCCCGCGGCGATCATGTTGGCCAGGATCTCGTAGCCGACCTTCCCCTTGTCCCGGCTGGCGCCGACGATTGCGACCGACCGGGGGGAGAAGAACTTGTCCAGGTTCATCGCGATGTCCTTTCCGGGTGCGTTGGGGCCCAGTCTATCGCCCGGATTGAAACGGCGAAAGGGTCCGGGGCGGGGGTTTACAAGAACGCGCTCCGCGCTCGCGCTCGACCCCAACCCGCGAAAGTG
Organism: uncultured Acidobacteriota bacterium; assembly: GCA_964628935.1. Taxonomy (GTDB): domain Bacteria; phylum Acidobacteriota; class Polarisedimenticolia; order Polarisedimenticolales; family DASRJG01; genus CAYLHQ01. Next base: position 12,259 of record CAZVOE010000023.1, on the reverse strand, counting down.
GGCGGGAGCGTTCGCAGGAGCGACCCTCGGGTGATCGAAGGCCCATGACTACGCGGCGGGATCGAACACGACGGTCACGCGGGAAGACGACACCGATTTCGCGTACGTGGGAGCCCATCGCTGGAAACAGGAAGTCCGTCACGAGCAAAGCGGGGTGTTGTATCCCTACACCGACAAGGGGACGTCGCCCACCGCCGGCGTGGGGTACAGCTGGTACGTCCTGGGGCAAAACCTCGGGATCCACGTGGAATACTCGAGGTTCTTCGACGTCGGTGACCCGAACAACTCGGAGCACGAGCTCGACCGGGACTTCTTTTCCCTCGGGATGGTCTGGACGTTCCGGTAGGGCCCCCGCGTCCGTCACATCGATGGTGTACCCTCGTCGGGCACGGTTTCGAGACGAAGGAGCGTCCCGTGTCCACGGTCACCGAAGGGCTGAAGTCCGTCGATCTCCATTCTCCGGAAGTGTTTTTCAACCGCGAGCTGAGCTGGCTCGGGTTCGCCGGGCGTGTTCTCGCCCTCGTCGAGGACGAGAGCCTCCCGCTCTTCGAGCGCGTCAAGTTCGCCGGCATCATGGGGATGCTGCACGACGAGTTCTTCATGAAGCGGATCAGCGGCTTGAAGCGCCAGATCCGGAAGCGCTCGACGAAGCTCTCGCTCGACGGGAAACTCCCCCAGGAGGAGTTCGCCGCCTGTCGGGAAGTCCTGAGGTCGCAATCGGCGTCGCTCTCGCGGCTCGTCGAACACGAGCTGCGGCCGGCGCTCGCGCGGGAGGGACTGCCGATCCGGGACCACGCCGACCTCGGTCCGGAGGAGCGTGCGGAGGTCCGCCGCACCTTCGAGCGGACGATCCTCCCGATCCTGACTCCCCTCGCGGTCGACGCCGAGCACCCGTTCCCGTTCATCAGCAACCTCGGACTGAACCTCGCGGTACTCGTTCCAAACGGCCACGGGACCGACCGGTTCGTGCGGATCAAGATCCCGAACAACCGACCCCGCTGGATCCGGCTCGAAGGGGGGGGGGTCGTTCCCGTCGAGCAGGCGCTCGCCGCGAACCTCGACCTCCTCTTTCCGCGGACCCCGCCCCGACGCACCTACCTCTTCCGGGTCACCCGCGGGGCGGGCGTCGAGCGCTCCGACATGGAGGAGAGGGAGGACGACGAGGACTTTCGGGGTCCGGGCGGGATCGTCCGGCTCGTCTCCCTGGAGCTCAAGGCCCGTCGCTTCGCCGGGGTGGTCCGCCTCGAGGTTTCCGCCGACGCCTCCGACGCCGATACGGTCTGGCTTTCCGAGCAGCTCGGGACGTCGAGCGAGGACCTCTACGTCACCGCCCCGATTCTCGGGACCCGGGACCTCCTGGACCTCCGCGCTCCCGAGCGCCCCGACCTCCACTACCCGCGCCATTCCCCCGCGGTCCACCCCCGCCTCGCGGTCCTCCCCCCGGGCGACCCGGAGGCGATCTTCGAGGAGATCCGTCGCGGCGATCTGTTCCTGCATCACCCCTACGACAGCTTCGACGCGTCGGTGCTGCGTTTCCTCGAGTCGGCGGCGGTCGACCCGAAGGTCCTCGCGATCAAGCTGACGATCTACCGGACGAGCTCGGACTCCCCGATCGTGAAGGCGCTCGCGGAGGCGGCGCGGCGCGGGAAGCAGGTGGCGGTGCTCGTCGAAATCACCGCCCGCTTCGACGAGGCGCCGAACATCGCTTGGGGGAAGTTCCTGGAGCAGGAGGGGGTGCACGTCGCCTACGGGGTCGAGCAACTCAAGACCCACGTGAAGGCGGCCCTCGTCGTTCGCGAGGAGGAGGGCGGGATCCGCCGGTACGTTCACTTCGGGACCGGGAACTACCACACCGGAACGGCGCGTCTTTACGAGGATTTCGGAGTCTTGACCGCCGATCCCGACGTGTGCGCCGACGTCGCCGCCGTCTTCAACCAGCTGACGGGGGCGACTCCGTTCGCCGCCTACCGAAAGCTCCTCGTGGCCCCGGACACGATGCGAACGCGCTTCATCGAGCTGATCCGGAGAGAAGCCAGCCACGCCGAGGCGGGAAGGCCGGCCGGGATCGACGCCAAGATGAACCAGCTCCAGGACCCCGACGTGATCCGGGAGCTGTACGCGGCGAGCCGGGCGGGAGTCCCGATGCGGCTCATCGTTCGCGGGTTGTGCTGCCTGCGTCCCGGCGTGCCGGGACTCTCGGAGACGATCCGCGTCTGCTCCGTCGTGGGGCGGTTTCTCGAGCACAGCCGGCTCTACCGGTTCGAGAACGGCGGTTCGCCCGAGTACTACCTCGGCTCCGCCGACTGGATGAAGCGGAATCTCTCGAACCGGGTCGAGACGATCATGCCGATCGAGGACCCGGAAGTGCGCCGCCAGCTCGACGACGTTCTCGCGCTTTACGCCGCCGACAACGCCTCGGCATGGGATGCCCGGCCCGACGGCTCCTACGTGAGGCGGCGGCCGGCGGCGGGCGAGGCGAGGATCGCGGTCCAGGAGGAGCTGATCGCGCGGAGGTCGACGCCGCGCTGACCGGCGCTCACGACGCGGCGGGGACCGACTCCAGCACCGTGCGGCAGAGGCGACCCCACTCCCGCATGTCGTGCCGGACCGAGGCGCGGAGCGCCCGGATCTCCTCGACGAGCGGTGCCTTCTTCTGTCCCCCGAGCCGCTTCAACTCGTCGGTCGCCTCGACGAGTCTCCACCGTTTCCGTTGGACGGCATCGGCGAGGGCGTGGACCCGCGCCTCGAGGTCCGCTCGCGTCGCGCTCGCGTAGGCGGACAGGCGAGCGAGGAGGAGCTTCCGGTCTTCTTCGAGGAGACGGCCGTCGGTCATGGCCCGGCTGTACCGCTTCAGTTCGCTCGTCTGACCGATCTTCGAAAGGAGCCAGATCGTCCACTTGGTCGGATCGAAGTGGTACCACCGCGCCCCGTTCCGGTAATCGGAGGCGAAGGTGTGGTGGTAATTGTGGTACCCCTCGCCGACCGTCAGGAGCGCGATCACGAAATTGTCGACGGCGCTGTGCTCGCGGGAGTACGTGCGCGAGCCCCAGGTGTGCGCCAGCGAGTTGATGAACCACGTGAGGTGGTACGAGAGGAGCAGGCGCGTCCACCACGCGAGCACGAACGCCCCGAGCCATTCCCCGGTCGCCCAGCCGACGAGGGCGAAGACGAGGGCGTTCGAACCGATCCCGAGAGGGAGGAACCATCGGTGCTGGAACTTCACGAGAGGATTCGCCGTGAGGTCGCGCACGCGGCGCTCGTCGATCGGCTCGCTCTTGAAAAAGAGCCATCCCATGTGGGCGTAGAAGAACCCCTTCCGGATCGAGTAGGGATCGTCGTCGGTGTCGACGTGGGCGTGGTGCTTCCTGTGGTCGTGCGACCACCGCAGCGCGCTTCCCTGGAAGGCGAGCGTGGCGAGGAAGAGGAGGAACGCCTCGGCGGGACCCTTCGCACGGTAACAGCGGTGCGCGTAGTAGCGGTGGTACGAGGCCCCGATTCCGATCTCCGTGAAGAAGAGGACGACGGCGGTCGTGACCACGAGCGCGACCGAAGGGGTGCGGTTCAGGAGATAGAGGGGAATGCCCACGGCGAGGGCGAGGTGCAGGCCGACCACGTAGGCGGCGATCGGCCAGTCGATGGGACGAGCGTCGGTGCGAGCGGTCACGGGGGGTCCTCCGGGGGGCACAGCGGAACGAACACCGTCACATTACGGGTCCGCGCGCGATTTGGAAAGGGCCCGGACGAATTCCGTTTCCTGCGCCGGAACGGTGGCGGGGCGCATTTTCTGCGAAGCGGCGGGGCGAAACGGCTCGTGTGGAGACCTCCAAGCCATTGACCGATCTGCAGTTACGTGCGTTTTACCCGACCGCGGAGGCGGTTCACTCTTTGCACAATCGGCTCGGTGGACATTCCGGGCTCGACCCGGAGCGGGAGACACCATGGCGGAAGTCGAACCCCTCGCAACCCCGGCCCGAGACGAGCGCCTCGCCCTCGGCGACGAAGCGGTCGCCCTGGGCGCCCGCGACGCGGGGCTCGGCGCCGCGTACGGTTACCCGGGAACCCCTTCGACCGAGATCATCGAAACGCTTCAAGGGCTCGCGGCGGAGGGCGCTCCCCTCCGCGCCTCGTGGTGCGCGAACGAGAAGACCGCCTATGAGGCGGCGCTCGGCGCCTCGCTCGCCGGCCTGAGGACCCTCGTCACGATGAAGCACGTCGGCCTCAACGTCGCGGCCGACCCGTTCATGAACTCGGCCCTCGTCGGGATCCGCGGCGGCCTCGTCGTCGCCGTCGCCGACGATCCCGGCATGCATTCGAGCCAGAACGAACAGGACACGCGGATCTTCGCCGACTACGCGAAGGTCCCGTGCCTCGAGCCGGCCACGTCGCAAGAGGCCTACGACATGGTGCGGGAGGCCTTTTCCGTCTCGGAGAGGTACCACCTCCCGGTCGTCGTCCGCCTGACGACGCGCGTGGCCCATGCGCGAGCCGCCCTCCGCCTCGCGGAGCCCTCGGCGCCTCCCCCGATCCCGCGGAAGGCCGACCCCGCGAACTGGATCCTCCTCCCCGCGAACGCGAGGCGCCGGTGGAAGCGCCTCCTCGCGGTGCAGGACGAGCTCGCCGCCTGGAGCGACGCGCACCCCGCGAACACGATGTACCTCGGCCGGACGAGTCGCGGCCAGGCGGTCATCACGACCGGGGTCGCCCGCGAGTACTACCTCGAACACGCCGCCTCGATGGACTGGCAACCCTCCCACCTCCACGTCGGGGCTTACCCGTTCCCCGTTCGCAAGATCCGGGAGATCGCCGACTACGCCTGGTCGATTCTCGTTCTCGAGGAGGGGTATCCGTTCCTCGAGCGCTTCCTGCGCGGCCTCCTTCCCCATCGGATCGAGATCCGAGGGAAGCTCGGAGGCGATCTCCCGCTCGACGGGGAACTGACCCCCGAAGCGGTCCGGACCGCGATGCTACTCCCTGCAAAGCGCGGCCGGAGCGCGGTGAAGGACCTCCCCGCGCGGCCGCCGCAGCTGTGCAAGGGGTGCCCACACCGGGACGCCTACGAAGCGCTCAAGCGGGCGGTCGCGGGGTACGCCGATCCGGTGATCACCTCCGACATCGGGTGCTATACGCTCGGCGTACTCCCGCCGGTTTCGGCGGGAGAGAGCTGCGTCTGCATGGGCGCGTCGATCGGAATGGCGCGGGGCGCCGCCGAGGCGGGGCTCCATCCCGCGGTCGCGGTGATCGGGGACAGCACCTTCCTCCACTCCGGGGTGACTCCGCTCATGGACTGCGTCTCCTCGGGGGCGCGCGTCACCGTCCTCGTCCTCGACAACCAGATCGTCGCGATGACGGGCCTTCAGAAGACGGCCCTCCCCTCGAGCCGGCTCGCCGATGTCGCCATCGGGGTCGGCGTCGATCCCGCCCACGTGCGGGTGCTCGAGGCCCATCCGAAGAACCTCGACGAGATGACCCGCGTGCTCCGCGAGGAGATCGAATACCCCGGGCCCTCGGTCGTCATCGCCCATCGCGAGTGCCTCGAGGCGGCCCGCAAGCGCAAGACCGCTCCGCCGGAGGGAAAGCCATGAAGTTCGACGTCGTGGTGGCGGGGGTCGGGGGTCAGGGGGTCGTGTCGCTCGCGGCGCTCGCGGCGGAGGTCGCGAGGCGCTCCGGGCTCCACGTCAAGCAGACCGAGGAGCACGGAATGGCCCAGCGCGGAGGATCGGTCGCGGCCCAGCTGCGGATCGACGCCTCCCCGGTCCACAGCGAGCTGATTCCGGCGGGGACGGCGGACCTGCTCCTCGGCATGGAGCCGCTCGAGACGCTCCGCTACCTCCCGATGCTCTCGCGGGACGGCGCGATCGTCGCCGCCGCGGAGCCGGTGATGAACTTCGACGCGTACCCCGCTCCGGAGACGATCCTCGCGCGGCTCAGGGCTCTCCCTGGATGCCTCGTGATCGAGGCCGAGCGTCTCGCGAAGGAGGCCGGCTCGTCGAAGGTGACGAACGTCGTCCTCCTCGGGGCCGCGAGCCGGCTCTTCCCGATGCCCCCCGAGCGGTTCGAGGAGACCCTCGAGGCGGCCTTCGCCGTCAAGGGGAAGAAGGTCCTCGAGGCGAACCTCGCCGGGTTCCGCCTCGGGCGGGAGGCGGGCGCGTGCAGCCGGGTGTCCTGACCGAGCGCGACGCCCTCGACCTGGCCGCCGAACTCGGCCTCTCGATTCCCGCGAGGGTCTTCGTCCGGGACGCCGCGGAGGCGGCGCGGGCGGACCGCTCCGCGCTCGTCGGCTCCCGCGTCGTCGTGAAGGCGGTCTCCCCGGAGATCGTCCACAAGACCGAGATGGGAGCGGTCGCCGTCGTCGACAACGACGTCGACGCGATCGCCGCGGCGATCGAGGCGATGACCCGGCGTCTCGCGGGTCGAAATCTCCGCGGCTTCACCCTGAACCGTTTCCTCGAACACGAGCGCTCGCTCGGCCACGAGCTGCTCCTCGGGATGCGGTGGACGGCCGACTTCGGGCCGGTCGTCACGCTCGGGGCGGGGGGGGTCCACGCGGAGCATCTCGCGCGGTCGCTCGCGCCGGGCGCCTCGGTCGCGGTGCTCTCGCCGATTCTCGAGAGCGACCGGGAGATCGAGGCGGCGGTCCGTCCGACCGTCCTGGGCCCGCTTCTCCTCGACGGCCTGCGCGGGCAGCCCCCCCTTCTCGGACGCGATCGCTTGGTCCCGCTGCTCCGTCTCTGGCTCGAGTTCGCCGCGCGGCACCTTCCGGCCGAGTGGAACGACTTCGAGGTCAACCCGGCGGTCGTCGTCGGCCGGGAGCTGTGGGCGCTCGACGCGCGGGCGACGCCGGGAGCGGGAGGGGTCCCCGCGCGGACGGCGCCGCGGCCGGTGGAGAAGATCGACCGGATGCTCCGTCCGAGGACGATCGCGATCGCGGGGGTGTCGAGCCGGCGGAACCCCGGACGCGTGATCCTCGAGAACGTCCTCGACGAGGGGTTCGACCCCTCGCGCGTGCGGGTGATCAAGCCGGGGACCGATGCGATCGCGGGAGTCGCCTGCGTCCCTTCGGTCGCGGCCCTTCCCGAGCCCGCCGACCTGCTCGTCCTCTCGGTCGATGCGGCGACGAGCGTCGGGATGCTCGAGGAGGCGGTCGCGGAAAAGAAGGCGGAGGGGGTCCTCCTGATCTCGAGCGGGATCGGAGAGCGGGAGGGGACCGAGGGGCTCGCCTCGCGCTTCCGCGCGGCGCTCGACGCCTCGCGGGCGACCGCGTGGAAGGGACCCCTCGTCAACGGCGGGAACTGTCTCGGCATCCGGTCCCTCCCCGGCGGGTACGACACGATGTTCGTGCCGGGCTCGAAGCTCGGCCGGCCGCCGCGGGGGGAGCGGGAGCGGGAATCGCCGCTCGCCCTTCTCTCCCAGAGCGGCGCCTTCGCCTGCGCGCGGGCGTCGTCCCTCCGCGGGATCGAGCCGCGCTTCGCGATCTCGATCGGGAACCAGATCGACCTGACCGCCGGAGATTACATGGAGTGGCTCGCGGGAGATCCCGGCACCGAGATCGTGGCCTGCTACCTCGAGGGGTTCCGCCCCGGGGACGGGGAGCGTTGGCTCGAGGCGGCGTCGCGGATCGTCGCGAGCGGCCGCGACGTGATCCTGTACCGGGCGGGGCGCACGGAGGCGGGGGCGGGGGCCGCGGCCTCCCACACGGCTTCGGTCGCGGGGGACTTCACGGTGCTCCGCGCGCTCGCGTCGCAGGCGGGGATCGTCCTCGCCGAGTCGATCGCCGACTTCGACGACCTGACCCGCATCTTCACGCGCCTGCGCGGGAAACGCGTGGGGGGAATGCGGCTCGGAGGGCTCTCGAACGCGGGGTTCGAGAGCGTCGCGATCGCCGACTCGCTCGGGCCGATGCGGCTCGCGTCCTTCTCGGGAGAGACGCGCGGGCGGCTCACGGCCATCTTCGAGTCCGCGAAGATCGACGCGATCGTCGCGCCGAACAACCCGCTCGACCTGACGCCGATGCTCGGGGACGACGGCTACGTCGAGGTGATCCGGGCCGTCCTCGCCGATCCCGGCGTCGACGCCGCGGTCGTCGCGACCGTCCCGATGACTCCCGCGCTCAGCGAGCGCTTCTGCGACCGCATCGCCGCGCTCGCGGGAGAGACCGACAAGCCCTGGGTCGCCGTCGTCGACGGCGGTCCGCTCTACGACGGGTTCCGGGAGCGCATCGAGCGCGCCGGGATCCCCACCTTCCGGAGCGTCGATCGGGCGACGCGCCTCCTCGGCGTGTGGGCCGCGGCGCGGCGCCGGGCGGAGGACGCCTCATGACGCACACCTGCCCCGAGACCCGCTGGAACGACCGGTTCGCGCAGAGGACGAAGCGTCTCAAGAGTTCCGCGATCCGAGAGTTGCTGAAACTCACCGAGCGCCCCGACATGATCTCGTTCGCGGGCGGGCTCCCGGCTCCGGAAGTGTTCCCTCTGAAGGAGGTCGAGGAAGCCGCGATCCGCGTGCTCGACCGGATCGGCCCGCAGGCGCTCCAGTACGGGACGACGGAGGGGTATCTCCCGCTCCGCGAGCTGCTCGTCCGCCACATGGAGCGGTACGGGATCGTCGTCGGGCCGCAGAACGTCCTGATCACGTCGGGATCGCAGCAGGCCCTCGACCTGATCGGGAAGTGCTTCCTGAACGGCGGCGACCGGATCGTCGTCGAGAACCCGACCTATCTCGGCGCGGTGCAGGCGTTCCACCAGTACCAGGTCGAGTTCGTGACGGTCCCGATGGACGACCACGGCATGCGGACCGACCTCCTCGAAGACGCGCTCCGCACGGGGCCGAAGTTCGTCTACGTCCTCCCGAACTTCCACAACCCGGCCGGGGTCACCCTCCCGCTCGAGCGGCGCGAGACGCTCGTCGAGCTCGCGGGTCACTACGGCGTCCCGATCGTCGAGGACGACCCGTACGGCCAGCTGCGCTACACGGGGAGCCACATCCCGCCGATCGTGAAGATCGACGCCGCGGCGCACGAGTGCGACCGCGGGCAGCACGCCTTCACCGGGAACGTCCTCTACCTGAGCACGATGTCGAAGATCCTCGCGCCGGGGCTCCGCATCGCGTGGGTCGTCGGCCCGGAGAGCGTGATCCAAAAGCTCGTGCAGTTGAAGCAAGGGGCCGATCTCCACACGAGCACCTTCGCGCAGATGGTCGCCTACGAGACGGCGAGGGGAGGCTTCCTCGACCGGCACGTGAAGACGATCCGAGAGCTGTACGGGAGACGCCGGGAGGCGATGCTCGAGGGGTTGAAGCGACACTTCCCGGAGGGAACCCGCTGGACGGTGCCCGAGGGAGGTCTTTTCCTGTGGGTCACCCTCCCCGAGGGGATGGACGGCGCGGCGCTCCTCGAGGACGCGATCGAGAAGGGGGTGGCCTTCGTCCCCGGCGGCGCCTTCTTCGCGAACGGCGGGGGGGAGAACACGTTCCGCCTCAACTTCTCTTACACCTCGCGCGAGCGGGCGGAGGAAGGGATCCGCCGGCTCGGGGAGGTGATCCGGGCGAGGATGGGGAAGGGGGCGGCGGTGGAGGTCGGGGGGGCGTAGGGGGGGATCCACTCCCGCGTGCGGGCTCGTCGCCCCGGGGATCGGATTGCAAGTCCGTGGGGGGAGGCCATGACCGACGCCGCAGGAGTTTCGAGGCGAGCCGCTTTCCATGACCAGCGACGCGGACGAGCCGTTCTAGTCGCCCTGAGCGTCGCAATCGCATCGATGGTGGTTTGCGTATTCCCGGTCGATGTGCACGCGGAAGGAACCGGCGACACGCTCGACAAGGACTGGCTCGGGGTGGTGTCCCGGGCTCCCGGCGTTCCGACGAACTCGGTCTTCGCGGGGTTCGAGAACAACGAATCGGTCTCGCTCTACAACGGAAACCTGACGATCCAGCACCCGAGCTCGCCGTCGTTCCCGTTGGATGGTGGCGCTTCGATCGGGCTGACGCGCGTCTACAACAGCAAAAACGTCCGGAAGGACCAGGTGCACCATCGCGACGATCATGAATGGGGCTACGTCTACGGAGACTACCCGTACGGCCAGAGCTGGGTCGGGCGTGGCTGGACGATGCACCTTGGGCGCATCTTCCGGAGGCCCATACACAACGGGGCCTCCGGCCCGACGGCCGTTTACTCGACGTACGAGTTGTACTTCGAGGACGCCTCGGGCGCGGAGCATAAGCTGCGCGAGGCGGGAGCGCCACTCTTTGGCGACCCGCAGCGAATCGTCGCGCATCCGATCCTGAGCCACTTGTGGCATCCCGCCGAGTACGGAACGGCGACGGTTTGCGAGGATGGACTACCGCCGTGTTCCGAGAGCTGCTGCGATCCATACCTGCCCTGTGGGCCCGGTGAAGTCATCGGCGACACATGCGGATGCACGTGCGGGCCCGAACAGGTGCTCCTGAGCCCCGCGTACCACGAGATCACGATGCCGAACGGGACCGTCTATCGCTTCGAGTTCCAGATCGCCGAGGAGCCGACGGTCATCGTCACGACGGCTCCCGAGTACAAGGAGTGGCGTAAGGGCTGGATCCGCAATAACGACCGCGCGGGTTGGTACGTCACCTGGATCCGAGACGTGCATGGCAATCAGATCGACATCGAGTACTACGGTGCGACGAGGAACCCGCGTTTTCCGGAGGCGATCTACGCGATCCGGGCGAAGCGGGCGCCGGAGAGCGCGGCGACGCAGCTCATCTGGACGGAGGTGTGGGGTCCCGGGAGCGAGGCCGAAGGCGCGGTGCGGTTCGTGCGTGCCCTCGGGGCAAACGGAACCGTGTCGTACGAGTTCCTATATAGCGGCGTCACGATCGCGGATCCCATGGGGTCGCGCAGCTTTCCGATCCTCGAAGAGGTGAAGCTCCCATCTCTGACAGGCGGATCAGGTTCCGCAGGGAGCATCCGTTACATCTCGAATCCCGCGGCATCTCCGCCGTTCGGGCACCGGATGATGGAGCGCATCGAGTACCCGACGGGTGGGGCTTCGGAGTACACCTGGGCGTCTTTCACAGTGGGGAGGCGCGAGGGCGCGCGATGCACCAAGGAGATGCTTGGGCTCGGCTATGACCAGATCTACGACCCTCGTTGTCTGGACATGGTCGGAAGGCGGCGCGAGGTAGGCGTCAAGGAACGTCGGGTGTACCCGGACGCGATGAACAGCCCCGGGACATTCTCCACCTGGACTTGGAGCCGAGCGTTCTTCGCGGACGAATCGTGCAACTCCGTCACGGAGAACGAGTTCTCGATGACCGCGCCTGATGGAACGGTCACCCGATCGGAGTACTACGGAAATCCATGCGGCGATGACCGGGCCACAGGACTCGAAGGATGGGAGGCGAAGCGCGTGACCCTCGACGCGAACGGCTCCCAGAGTCGGCTGGAAGAGTTCGAGTACGACCACACCGGCATCGCGCTGATCAACGGCACGAACACCGCGATGGAGGTGATGCTCGAGAAGAAGACCGTGACGTACATGGACGACGCGGGCGGCTGTTTCGGGGACACGAGTGGCGGTTCGGCACGGACGATGACGACCGTGTCGTACTCGCGGGACGAGAACAACCACTGGCGGCTGACCCGGACGCACGGGGACTACCTTCCCGTTTCCCGCCTGTCCTATGGCGATTACCTGACGTCCGGCCCGCAGGTGGATAACCACATCCTCGATCTCGTCGATTTTCGGTTCACGCAGGAGGGGGACCGGCGTATCGAGTCCCGCACGGAATACAGCGCGACCGGCCTTCCCACGCGGTCGTTTCGCAAGGCAAACGTGACGACGCTGGCCGGAGACTGCGTGGCTCCGGCAGAGAACGCCTCGGATGAGACCTGGGAGGCCTGGGCGGACAGCCTGGCCACGGGCTGCGGATTCACGACCGAGACCGCCGAGGATCTGGTCGTGTGCCGGTCGTTTCTCGCGAACGGCAACATCGACACGGTGAAGTATGCGACGTGGGGCGATTCGCCGACCTGCGCGACAAGCCAGTACGGGGCCTCTTACGAGTCCGCCTACGCCGCGATCACGTCGGCGAGGCTCGACGGCCTCCCGTACGATTCCGCCGACGTGACCGTCGATGCCGCGGGGTTCGTCCGCAACGCGACCGAGCCGAACGGCCTCGTCTCCAGCTTTGAATACGATGACCTCGGCCGGCTGACGCGGATCGATCCGCCGGGCACGACGGAGTGGCCGACGCGGGTCGCCTATCCCGACCTCAAGACCACCCGGGTGAT
>CAZVOE010000022.1:0-34222 GCA_964628935.1 uncultured Acidobacteriota bacterium | reverse complement strand
GGTCGAGGCCGCAAAGGCCTCGACGACCAGGGGCCCCCGCATCGCGCGGACCGCCGCGCCGGGCAGGCGCCGGTCGTAGCGCGCGAGCTCGGTCCGGTCGAATCCCGTCGCGAAGTCACCATACAGCGCGAATCCCCAGGGGCCGTCGACGCGAGCGTAGATCGGTCCTTGGCGGTCGGCGCCGGATACCTCGACGCTCGAATCCCCCGCGGTCGGGTAGAAGCGGTCGGGCTCCCAGTTGGCGAACAGTCGATCGCGGTCCCGCTCCCGTTCGGTGTCGACCGAAAGGGTGAGGGACGAAGCCCGAGCGACGGGCCCGCGGGCCCAGAGCGCGAGCCTGCCCCCGTCCCGGTGCGCGGCGTCGACCGGTCCCGGCGGGAGCCCGCCGTCTCCTTCGATGCCCGCGTCTCCCGCGACGGTACCCTCGGCGAGGCCGAAGATCCTCCATCGCGCGCCGGTCGCGGGGAGCACCGCGACATCGCACTCCACCTCGAGGTCTCCGGCAAACGCGCGGAGGTGCACCCGACCGGGCGAGACCCAGGGCCCGACCGCGATCCGTGCCGACCCGTTCTCGAGGCGGATCTGCGTTCCCTCGAGCTGCGGGTCGAGATCCGGCTCCGTGAACGCCGCTCCGTCGACCGCGACCGTGATGAGAAGACTCTCCAAGACGCGCGTTCCGGAGGCGTCGACCGCCTCGACGACGAAGATCCCCGGCGTGGCCCCGTCCGCGGTCCATCCCGACTCGGCCACTTCCGCGCGCAGTCCGACCGGCGGCCCGGGAAGCGAGACGAAGGCGCTGACGCCTTCGATCCCATCGGGGTCGACTCCGGGGGGGATCGCCCGGAAGTCGAGCCGGTTTCGTCCGGGCGCGAGACGGACCCCCACGTAACGCGAGGCGGAGATCCCCCTCGACGGAAGGGTGGACGTCGTCCCGATCGACGCCGGGTCGACCGGGACCCCGTTGACCCGAAGATCAGGGAGGAACCCGGCCGGGTACGTCACGTCGACCCGGGTGGATTCCCTCTCGGCGCGCGCGCCGTTGGGGGGGTGGACGATCGCCGCGACGGGAGCGGCCGTGCGCACGAGATCCTCGAGACCGGACGGGTCCGGATCCGGTGACGAGACACTCCCGCGACCCTCCACCGCGGACGCTCCTCCCGGCCCCGAGCGAGCGGCGATCCGCTCCTCGAGGCTCCGCGTGAGGCCTTCGTCGCGACCCGGACGGGCGTCGGGGCCGTCGCAGCGGGCCGAGACGGGGTCCCCGGATCGGGCGCCGGCGTTGACGAGGTGGGCCGCTGCGGCGTCGAGCCAGCCGCCGGTTCGCAGATCGTTCGCGTCGAGCGGCCGAGCGGTCGCGATTCGCAGCGAGCGAGGGCCGGCGTGGAAGTCGCATCGCGTCGCGGATTCGCCCCGAACCAGGAAGTCGGCGACCGCGAGCGTCGCCGCACGGAGCTCGACGAAACGGGTGCTTCGATTGGACGCCCACTCCGCTCCCGCCGCGACGGGAGCGAGCGTTTCCGGGAGCGTCGCGGGGTCCATGCGGAGGACGTGGAGTCCGGGGCGGACGCCGAGAAGGGACCACCGCCCGGTGATGTCGGTGACGGCACCCCGGCCGTCTTCGAGGGAGACCCAGACCCCCGGAACACCGGGCTCTTGGGCTCCGGGAAGCCCGTCGCCGTCGTCGTCGAGAAACACCCGTCCGACGAGGTGCCCCTCTTGGCGGAACGGCCCGGGGACGATCCGCACCGCTGCGGTTGCCTCCGGGGAAACGACCGAAGCGCCGCCGGGAGTGACCCCTTCCGCGTGGGCGCGGTTGACGAGATCCTGCTCGTGCGCCCCCGCGGCGACGCGCGTTGCGAGCGAGACGAGACGAGACTCTCCGGGCTCGAGCGGGCCGAGCCGGACGCGGAGAATCGACCCGTCCGGCGAGATCTCGGGGTCCGGACCGGCGGTTCCGTCGATCCGGAGCGAGCCCGGCACGAAACGGAGCGGTCCGGGCAGGCGGTCGACGACCGCGACCTCGGGCAGGGGAGGCGCGGCGGCGGCATGGCGGATCGTGAGCGTGAAACCCAACGCCTCTCCCGGCGCCACCGATGCACGATCCGCCGTCTTCGCGATCGAAAGGAGCGGCGGGACGATCGGCGTCTCGACGCGGTTCGACACGAGGACGTCGGGAAGTCCGCCCTCGACGGCCGAAGCCTCCGCCACGGCGACGCTGTCGGCGGGGGCGTCCGGACGGACCCGGACCGTTGCCCGCAGCACCACGTCGGCGCCGTCGGGAATCGAGAGGACCGTCCAGGCCGCGGACCGCTCCGCCGGATCGAACGAGGGCGCGACGGGCATGAGGGATGTCCCGCCCGCCGAGACTTCTCCTTCGATTGCGATCGGATCCTCGAGCTCCGCGTCGAGCGGGAGACGGAAGGTCACCGCGGTGAAGTCCGCTCCGGAGCGGTTCGCCGCGCGCAGCGTGTACCGCAGGACGGTTCCGGGGGCGACCGTGCCGGCGGGTTCGACGGTGAGGAGCAACGGATCGAATGCCGCGGGCCGGACGACCGGTGTCGACACCGTGTTCGATTCGACACGGGTCGCGCTCGGGCCTCGATGGTATTCGACCCGGGCCCGGTTGACGACCGTGCCCCCGATCGCGGGCGCGGGGGAGGGAAGCGCGGAGGGAACGAAGGCAAGGAAGACGGCCCACACCGCCACCCATCTCGTCGCGCGCGAGCGCGCGAGCGCGCGAAACGGAACGACCCCCGGCGAACGGGGGTTCCGCTCGAGATCCCGCGTCATCGGCGGCTTCCTCGGGAGGGACGGACGCCCGCGGGACGGGGTGCGGTCACACCCTCGCCCGCGGGCGCCCGCGAGGCGGAGGCCGACTCCTACAGGATCTGGACCTGGAAGCTGACGGTGGTCGAGGCGCCGGCAGCCAACGTGCCGATATTCACCGTCACCTCACCCGGGTTCGTGCCGTTGTAATCCGCGTTGTCGCCGTCTCCCGTGCCGTCTCCCTTCGGGGTGCCGTCCTGCACGATCGAGGAGGCGACGTAGGCCGTGTTCGCCGGGATCGGGTCGCGCATCACGACCGAGTTCGCGGCGCCCGACCCACCGTTCGTGATGACGATCGTGTAGGTGAGCACCGTGCCCGGCGGCTGGTCGCCGGTCGGGGAAACCGACTTCAGGACGGACAGCGCGGGGGCGTCGATGGTCGTCGTGTCGGTGGCGCTGTCGCTGACCCCCGCGTTGAACTGCGAGGTCGCGGTGACCGTCGTCGTGTCGACGGTGCCGTTTGTGGTGCCGGCCGGCACCGTCACCGTGACGAGGATCGCGATGGTGGCGTCCGCGGTCAGCGTTCCGGTGTCCGAGATCGGGAGATCGATTCCGGGCTCGTAAACGCCGATCGTCCCGGCGTCGGCATAGATCGCGACGGTCCATCCCTGGCTGCTCGCCGCCGAGAGATCGAACGTGTCGTCGCCGTTGCCGTTGTTCGTGACCGTGTGCGCGTAGACGACGACGTCGCCGGGATCGGCGTTCGAGGCTCCATCCGGCGCGACCGTCACCGCGGCCACCTGGCTCACGGTGGTGGTGACCACGTTCGAGAGTTGGGTGAGTGGGTTGCCGTTGACGTCCGTGAAGGTCACGGTCGCCTGGTTGCTGATCACCGTTCCGGCGGGGGTGCCCGCCGCGAAGGCGAGGCCGGTCGCTCCCGCGACGAGCGCGAGCGCCGCGACGGCGTGAAGGGTTCGGGACAGGATTCGACTCATCGCTTCACCTCACGTAAGGACAGGGGCCCGCGCCAGCGGGACGCCTAACGGATCCGGACCTTGAAGGAGACGTTCGTGTCCTCGCCGGGCCCGAGCGGCTCGGAGAGAACCCAGCGAAGGTGGGTGTAGGAATCGGGAGGGGCTGGAGTGCGCTCGAGGCGGCCGCCGGCTCCGGTTCGCTCGAGGAAGACCGGGTACGGGCCCCACGACTTGCCGCCGTCGAGACTCGCGTGGATCGCGGGTCCGTCGCTCTCCACGGATTCCGGAACGAGCACCGTTCCCTCCGGCAGCGGATCGTCGAGCGTGGTCCCGAGTGCTGGGCCGTCGCCGGCGTTCCGCGCGCGGAGCGTGTACACGAGGATGTCCCCGGGCCGCGCGACGTCGACCGGCCGTCGCTCGACGGAACGGGTTCCGTCGGGCGCCTGTACGACGACCTCCTTCTGGACGGAGACGTCCACCTCGACCCTCGGAGCGGCGGCATGGACGATCCCGGCCGCGGCCCAAACGATCACGACGCAAGCGCTTCGAATTCCCCTCTTGCTCATCGTTCGATCCTCCGGTTTCCGCCGACCCGTCTCTCCCCTCAACGCACCCGGACCTCGAACGAGACGGTCCCGTTCTCTCCGGGCGCGAGCGGCGCGAGGCGGATCCAGCGGATGTGCGTGACAGTTTCGGTTTCGGCGGGGCCGTAGGTGGCGCCGCCGTCGGTGCTGAACTCGATCTGGGTGCCGGGGCCGAGGGCGGAACCCGGCGCGTAGGCCGTCTCGGCCGGGACACCGTCGACCAGGACGACGGAGTGGGCGGGCGCGGAGCCTCCTCCCGTGTAAACCACGGTGTACCGGAGCGTCTCTCCCGGCGCGGCGGCGTTCCGATCGACCGACTTGACGAGGGTGATCTCGGGCGTCGCCAACGTGATCCGGTCGGTGACGGAATCGAGGACGGCCGGCCGCGCGGCGGACGTCGCCGTACCGGTGACGGATGCCTCGCTCCCGTCGGGAATCGCGGAGGGAACCACGATCTCGAGCAGCACCCGCTGCACCGCTCCCGGCGGCACGAGACCCGTATCGGGGATCCCGTCGCCGTCGGTGTCGGCCGCGGCGGTGTCGCCTGGATCGAGCAGGCCGTCGCCGTTCCCGTCGAGGTAGTAGGTCATGGAGACGGGGGCGAAATCACCGGTCGCCCCGGCGGTGAGGCGGAACCGGTCGGGGAAGGACCCCGTGTTCGTGACGGTGTGCGCGAAGATGACCCGGCCACCCGCGGACACCGTGCCGCTTCGATCGGGGGCGAAGACGACTCCCGGGACTCGCGTGCTCCCGATCCTGCCGTCGGGGCCGGCCATGTTGTCGTGGATCTGCGACGGCAGGTTCGAACTGGCCGAGGACGCGACGTGGAACTGCACCGGCGAGGGGCCCGCGAGGCCGAGCGCCGTCCACGGGACGCGGGCCTCCATCCGGATCCCGGTGGACTCTCCCCCGAAGACCGACTCGAGGGCGGCTGGCGAAGAAACTGCCCCCGGCATCGTCCACCCGTCGGCGAAGCCCGAACCGTCGACGAGCGGATCGCCACCGGATGAGCCGGGGGTGTAGCCCCAGAGATAGGTATCCGTCCGGCGGTTCGAGCCGCGCCACTCGACGAGCAAGACCGGCTCCCAAGACTCGAGCAGCCCGTCCTCGTCGAGGTCGAGATAGAACCAGAATCGCTGGATGTTCGACGCGCTGGCGACCCGACCGACGAGAAAGTAGAGGTGCGTAGTGTCGTAGGTCCAGGCGAAGGTGGTCAGGTCACGACCGGTCGTCGGGACGGGAGCGTCGCGGTCGAGAAGGCCCGCCGCCGGGCCGTCCAGGGCCGTCTGGAGTGGATCCGAGAGAACATCCGTCCAGTCGGAAAGGTTCCCGTCGATCGTGATCGTTCGAAGGACCTGAGCCCGGAGGTCGGGAGCGGCCCACACGATGGCCGCCGCGAGGGCCGGCAGGAGAGCCCGCCCGCGCCGCCTTTGCCCCAGATCCCGTGCTGACCGGAACACGGATCTGAAATCTGGCCGGCTGAATATGGATAATCAAGATAATGACTATCTATGAACTCAGAAACGTATACCCAACGATGGCGACCGAGGAGGCGACTGAAGAAATGAGAAGAAATCCGGGTCAGGCGATCGGCTGCGCTTCCCGTTCCGGTGGGTTGCAGGCCCCGAGGGGTCCACTGGCGTACCGGCGAAAGAGGGCCCCCCACTCGGTCGTCCGCTCCCATGCCTCGAAGGTCTTCCGGTCCTTCAGAGGCCAGCGGTAATAGTCGTGGTAGGTCTCGGAGCCGAGGATGAAGAGGTGGACGAGCGGCGTCCGGAAGAACAGCTTCTGGAACCGCTTGAGCGGCGAGAACCACAGCAGGTCCCCAACCAAGCTCGCCCCGTTGTCGCCGACCCGGAACCCCCACGATTCCCGCGCGGCGTCGACGTCCCCCACGATCTCGATCTCCGCCGGGTCTCCGACCCCGAGACCGTCGTCGTGGGCGTGCCGGATGTAGGCGATCGTCATCGGATCGAACCCCATCATCTTCGCCGCGACCGCGTCGATCGCCGTCTGATCGGCGGAGGCGAGCATCACGTTCTTGACCTCGGGGAACATCGTCCGCGGGCCCGGGCCATTTCCCGCGGTCGTCCCGTCCATCACGGCGAACAACCCCGAATGGATCTCCTTCTGGATCGCGAGGAGATCGACGAGGGTCTCGTGGATCCAGGAGTGGGTGTAGTGGCGGTGGTTGTGCAAGAGGCCGCCAAAGGCGTTCTTCATCGCTCCGGTCGTCGTGGTGTAGATGTGACACTTGACGGTCGGGAGGTGCACGATGTTTTTCCCGAAGAAGTAGTCCGGGATTCGGATCCCCTCCGGGTAGATCCGGTCGAGGACGCGCATCTTCCGCTTGGGTCGGTAATCGACCCACTTCATGTCCTCGTCCTTGAAGTTGTACAGGACCGGCACCCGATACGCCTCGAGGATCGGGATGTAGTGGTTCAGGTCCTCTCCCTTGAAGGCATCGGTGACAACCGTCTTGTTCTGCACGCAGGCGAGGTCGGTGAGGCCCGACGCCCGAAGGGCGCGAATCGTCCCCTCCATCTGCCAGGGGGTCGTGTTCGCCCCGGGGAACGGGAAGTGCCAGGAGATGTTGTCTTTGAGGATCGTCGTCGTCCCGGGCGCGAGCGCCTCCCGCAACCCCGCGAGTTCGCAAAGGCGTTCGATGCGCTCGAGGATCCCCGCTGAATCCACCCGGAGCACCGCCACACGGCTCTTCAAGATCGTCCTCCTCGACGCTCCGGCAGTGTGGGGTACGGCCGTCGGGCCGTCAAGGCAGGCCGATCTCGGCTCGCCCGCTCGGATCCAACCCCTCGAGGGCGGCGGCGGCGTCGAGCGCGCGCGCGGCGGCAAGGATCACCGGCCACTGCATTTCCGCGATCTCCCGGTTGACCGCTTCGTCTCCGAGGCGTCCGCGCTCCTCGAAATGCCGCTCCGCGGCGGTCACGCAGGCGACGAGGCGCGACGGCCAGTCGAGCGCCGCGAGTTCGGGCGCCTGCGCGCCGCGCAGGCGTTCGGCGAGTCCGTCGAGACGCCGCTCGAGTCCGCGCAGTTCGTCCCTGCGGGCCGCGAGCCACGCGCGTTTTCGGAGGGGCTCCTCCGGCACCGGTCCGGCGAGCAAGGGATTGTCGGACGTGCGGAGCCCCTCCACCTCCCGAACGGCTCGCGCGATTTCCTTCAAAAGCTCGGTCGCCGCCGGAGGCAACTCGTACGTCCCCGACGCCGCGCGATCGAGGATCTCCACGAGCCAACGGGTCAACGGGCGCTGCCAACCGCAGCCGTCGGGACTGGGCTCCACACCGACCGGGTAGACGCGGGCGCGGAGCGGCTCGAACGCGGAGAAGAGTTCCTCGACCGCGGCGGACGCCCCCGGCGGGGCGGTTCGCGGCAGGGTCCAGGGGTCGGGCGCCGGGGGGGGCGGTGGGGGTGGTTTGAGCGCCGCCTCCCGCGCAGCGACCACGTCCGGAGGGTCCGGTAGCGTGAGGGTGAGCGTTCCCTGCGTCCGCGTTCGCCCGGGAGGGACGCGGAGCCACAGCCGCCAACCTCCGCGGAGGAGACCGGGATCGTCGGCAACCGGGATCTCGATCCGCTGTGGGGACGGTCCCGACCTCCTCGACGCGATCGCGGTCGGGCCCTCGACGCGGATCGCGACGATGCGGGGATCGTCCCATTGCGCCTCGACGACGAGCAGGCCGGGATGATCGACACGAAACGGGATCTCGTAGATCGCCGCGTCGGACTCCGGCAGCTCGATCGTGAACGAGGCCGCCGCCGCGACCGCGGGGGCGACGGAAAGAACGAGAATCGCGATGCTGGTCGCCGCACGGGGCATCATGCGCGCGAATATAATGCCGGCCTCTCGGAGCGACCACGTGACCCACTCTCGCGCCGGTTCCCGCCTCTCCGAGCGGGTCCGCCCTCCCCGGCCGAAGTTCGGCAACCTCGTTCGCCTCCCTCGGAGAGCGCTCACGCTGAGGCGTCTTGACCGATTGGTCGAACGAGGGGGCTCGCCGATCGTGTACGGGAACGCGGCGGAGGTGCTCCACTCCGGGTCGGCGATGTATTCGCGCATCCTGGAGGAGTTGGGGGCCGCCCGTTCGAGCGTCTCGATCGAGATGTACACGTGGGCGGACGACCGCGTCGGACGCCGCTTTGCCGAGGCGGCGGGCGCAGCCGCCCGCCGCGGGGTCCGGGTTCGGGTCTTGCTGGACGCCTTCGGCAGTTTCGGGAGCGGCTCCCTGGCCTCACGGATGGAGCGCGAGGGGGTGGAGGTGGTGTGGTTCCACCCGCTCGCCCCCTGGACTCCGCGCTGGATTCCCAACCAGCGCGACCACCGGAAATTGGTCGTGGTGGACGGCCGGGTGGCATTCGTGGGTGGGATGAACCTGGCGGAAACCTACACCGACGAGTTCTCCGGAGAACGGGCCTGGCGCGACACGGGAATCCGGGTCGAAGGGCCGGCGGTACGCGAAATCGCGAGGCTCTTCGTGGGGTCTTGGATCCGGGCCGGCGGTTCTCCCGAAGGGACGGGAGACCTCTTCGGCCCCCCTTCCGAATCGGGCCGGGCGGGGGTGCAGGTCGTCGGTGGAAGGGGACTGCGGGGCCGGCGCGGACTGCGCCGCTCGTATCTCGAGTTTCTCTCGCAGGCACAAAGGCGCGTGCTCGTGGTGAACGCGTACTTCGCGCCCGAACGGGTGCTCCGATCGAAGCTGGCGGCGACCGCGCGCCGGGGAGTGGCCGTCGAGCTCCTCGTCGCCGGGGAGAGCGACGTCCCGGCGGTTCGTTGGGCCGGCCGGGCGGCGTACGGATCTCTTCTCCGTGCGGGGGTCCGGATCCTCGAGCAACGGCGGACGGTGCTCCACGCGAAGGCCGCCGTCTTCGACGACGAGATCCTCCTCGCGGGGTCGGCCAACCTCGATTACCGTTCGTTCCGCCACAACCTCGAGGTCGCGGTGCACGTCTTCGACGGGGACGCCGCCCGGGAAGCCGCTCGTGCTTTCGACCAAGATCTCGCCGCGGCGTTCGAAGTGACCCTGGAGGCGTGGGAGCGAAGGCCCCTTGGCGAGCGGATCCTCGAGACGCTCGCGTCGTCGGTCGCTTACTGGCTCTAGGCGTACCATGACCGGCCGAATCCGATGATCCAACTCGACCGAGTCGAGAAGCGCTTCGGAGCGCGCGTCCTTTTCACGGGGCTCAGCTGGATCGTGCCCCAAGGAGCCCGCATCGGCCTCGTCGGGGCGAACGGAGCGGGAAAGACGACCCTCCTCCGGCTCCTCGCCGGGCTCGACACGCCGGACGGCGGGGCGGTTCACGCCCCCGGGGCGTTGACGGTCGGATTTCTCCCCCAGGAGGTCGATTCCGTCGGCGGCGGCAGCGTCCTTTCCACGGTCCTCGACGGTTGGCCCGAGCTTCAACGGATGGAGCGCGCGCTCGAGGCTCTCGCCGAACGGATGGCGCGGCTGGCGCCCGGGGATCCTGAGCTGTCTCGCATCGCCGACGCGTACGGAACGCTGCGCGCGGCGTTCGAACGGGAAGGCGGCGATGGCCTCGAAGCCCGGGCGCGGGCGATCCTGGGGGGACTCGGCGTACCCGAGGATCGCGTCCACGAGCCGCTCGAGCGGTTGTCGGGGGGATGGCGGATGCGCGTCCTGCTCGCGCGGCTGCTCCTGCGGGAACCGGGACTCCTGCTGCTCGACGAGCCGACGAACCACCTCGACCTCGACGCCCTCCGTTGGCTCGAGGAGTACCTCGACCGGTACCGGGGAACGGTTGTCGCGGTGAGCCACGATCGGTACTTCCTCAACCGGGTCGTCCACACGATTGTCGAACTCGACCGAGGCGCGCTCGCGTCCTACGTGGGCGGCTACGACGCCTTCCTCGCGGAGAGGGCCCGCCGTGCCGAGCGACTGGAGGACGCGGCGCGCGCACAGGAACGGGAGATCGCGCGGATCGAACGGTTCGTGGAGCGGTTCCGCTACAAGGCGAGCAAGGCGCGTCAGGTGCAGTCGCGCATCAAGGCCCTCGAGCGGATGGAGCGGATCGAGGCTCCGTCCTCGGCGAAGACGATCCGATTCGGGTTTCCTCCAGCGCCGCGGTCCGGCGACGTCGTGGTCCGCATGGAGGGGGTTTCGAAACGGTACGGGCGCCGCGAGGTGTTCCGCGGGGTCGAACTCTCGCTCCGCAGGGGGGATCGCGTCGCCGTCGTCGGCCCGAACGGGTCCGGGAAGACGACGCTCCTCGGCCTGATCACGGGGCGCGTCGCCCCTGACGCCGGCTCCATCGAGACGGGGCATCGGGTGGAGATCGGTCATTTCGCGCAGCACCACCTCGACGCGCTCGATCCCGCCTCGACCGTCCTCGAAGAGGCGGAGCGGGACGCGGGGCCGGAGGTCCGCCCGCGCGTGCGCGCCTTGCTCGGGAGCTTTCTCTTCGCGGGCGACGACGTTCTCAAGCCGGTTGCCGTACTCTCCGGTGGGGAGAAGGCAAGGCTCGCGCTCGCGAAGTTGCTCCTGCGACCCGCCAACCTGCTGTTGCTCGACGAGCCGACGAACCACCTCGATCTGCCTGGCCGCGAGGTCCTCGAGGACGCCCTCGACGAATACGACGGGACCCTCGTGGTCGTTTCCCACGACCGCTACTTCATCAACCGGGTCGCCACGACGATCGCCGCGGTGGAGGACGGCGCGGTCGAACGGATTCCCGGCGATTACGACGCGTGGCTCGAATGGCGCAGCGAGCGGATCGCCGCCCGAGAGAAGCGACCGGAGCCCGGGACGGGCGCGCGCCCGCGCGGTGCGGATCGCGAGCGGCGCCGGGCGGAGGCGGAGGAGCGCAACCGTCGCCATCGCGAGAGGAGAGCGGTCGAGGAGCGGCTTCGCCCCGTCGAAGAGCGGATCGAGAACCTCGAGCGGCGCGTGGGGGAGATCGACCGCGAACAGGCGGATCCGGACTCCTACCGAAACGGCGAGCGGGCGCGGTCCCTCGCGCGCGAACGATCGGATCTGGAGCGCCGACTCGCCGCCGCGTGGAAGGAGTGGGAGGAGATCGCCGCCGACATGCCGCGGTGACCGCGCTGTCCTCTCAGAGCTTCCGGCTCTTCTCCAGGATCGACTGAAGGGCGGCCACCGTTCGGTCGCGTCTCGCATCGCCGTACCCGAGGATCTTTTGGAGCGCGTCCCCGATGTGGGGGATGTACTTCTCGATGTAGGAGCGTTTCTTTTCCTCGTCGGCGACGCGTCGCCGGTGGCGGACGAACGCACCGAGGCGGCGTCCGACCTCCATCAAGGCGAGCCGGATCTCCTTGACGATCTCCGGATACGAGGCCACCGCTTCCTTCGATTCCGAGGTGAAGGGGACCCACACCGACGCGATGTGCACGAAGAGCGCGGCGGGGCCGGTGGGAAGAGCGCCTCGGGATTGCTGGAGGCCGTAGCCCCGCCAGTCGATCGAAACCGCGGCCTTGGTGACGGCGCACGACGACTGCTGGTACTGCAGCGGCACCCGATTCGCGAAACGGTAGAGTTCGACCGGCTCGTCTGCGGCGAGAGCGCCTCCGTAGGCGAGACCGACCTCGACCTGGAACGGGTTTCCCCGATAGACCGCCGGGGGGCGGGTGACGGCCGTCACGAAATCGGCATGAACCCGCGCCGCGAGTCCGCGCTCGAGGAGGAGGTCTCCGACGGGCGAGAGGCACGCGGTCGGAGGCGCCATGATCTTGACCCTCGGGATCGCGCGGAAGACGGACTCGATCTGGGCGGGAGTGAGGCGGTGCGGCTTCGTGTCCGGGGGGACCCCCGCGGCGCCGCAGATCGCCTCCGCCGTCGCCGCGCTGACCCGAGCGAACTCCTGAGCGAGCGCCGAACGGAGCGTCCTCGCATCGGTCTCCTTGAGCATCCGCATGAGAATCCCGAGCTCCACGCCGTACGGGTGGGGCTTGATCTCCTTTGCCTCGACCGGGAGATCCTCCGAGACGCGGGGGAACAGCTTCGTCTCCTCTCGCGGAGGCGTGTACGAAAGCGAGACGTGGGGGTTCGCGAGCGCCGTCTGCTCGATGTAGTCGTCCACCGATCGCCGCCCTTTCTTGTAGACCGCCTCGAGCTCGATCTCGACGCGCGTTCCGTGGTCCTTGTTCCACACGACCTCGACGTCCCGGTGGACGACGGGCGCGTTCTTCTGGGTGTCGATCGCGATCTCGAAGAGGTGAGCCGGCTTACGGGGCCCGACCCGCGAGAGGACGCGAACCGGCTTCCCGGTCGTGAGCACGCCGTACATCCCCGCGGCGGAGATCCCGATCCCCTGCTGGCCGCGTTGCTGTTTGAGTCGGTGGAACTTGGACCCGTAGAGGAGCTTTCCGAAGATCTTGGGGATCTGCGCGCGGACGATCCCCGGCCCGTTGTCCTCGACCGCGACGCGGAAGCGACTCTCTCCGGTCTCGGCGATTTCGATCGAGAGGTCGGGGAGGATCCCCGCCTCCTCGCACGCGTCGAGGGAATTGTCCACGGCTTCCTTGATCGCGGTCAGCAGGGCCTTCTGCGGGTTGTCGAAGCCGAGAAGGTGACGGTTCTTCGTGAAGAACTCCGAGACGGAGATCTCGCGCTGGCGTGCAGCCATGCTCAAGGCGTCTTCCCGCCGCGCCGGACGGGCCCTTGGAGCGGTGCGCTTCCCTTCCTTCCGCACCGGCTCCCGCTCCGGGGGAGGAGAGGGTTCGCCCTCGGGAAAGAGGGATCCCTGGGGGGTGCGGGCGCGAATCGTCTTCGGTCGGGCGGACATGAGCGGGTTTCCTCCGGGAGGCCGGCGAGGCAGGGCATGATAGTCCGGCCGCGGACATTCCGTCCGGCCGCGGTGTCCGCCGGCGAACGCCGCGGCGCGTGAGAGCTTCCCGTTTTCTCCGAAAATTCGCGGAAGTCGAGGCGGCACGGCCCTTGCCCTCGAAAACGTCGCGGGCATCGGGGGCGTGCGCCCCCGGCCGACCGTCGCGAGCAAGGGACCCTCGCGGCGGCCGGAGGGACGAACCGCCGGAGGGGGCCGGGACCTTTCGAGGAGGCGGCTCCGGTCTCCCTCCGTTTCTTCCCTATAATCCCGGCCCGAGTTCTCAGAGGACTTGATGCTCGACGCCGACGCTTCGACCGGTTTCCTTCCCCCCTTCGGTGGACCCGAGGCCGAGACACGCATCGGCGCGCGCGTTTGCGTTTTCCCGGTCCCTTTCGAAGCGACCGTCTCCTACGGCGGCGGCACCGCGAACGGGCCGGCCGCGATCCTGCGCGCCTCGACGCAGGTCGAGCTCTACGACGAGCAGTTGCGTTCCGAGCCGTTCCGAGCCGGGATCCGCACGGAGCCGCCCTTCCATCCCGGACTCGGGACGACGGAAAGCGCCGTGCGCTCGGTCGAAGCCCGATTCGGGAACCTCATGGATGAGGGGCTTTTCGTCGTCATGCTCGGCGGGGAGCACTCGATCACGTCGGGCGGTGTCGCCGCAGCGGCGGCTCGCCATCCCGGCCTCGTCGTCGTCCAGATCGACGCGCACGCCGATCTCCGGGAGGCGTACGAGGGCGATCGTTTCAGCCACGCGTCCGCCATGGCGCGGTGCCTCGACGTCGCCGAGGTGCACGCCTACGGGATTCGGAACTACTCGGCGGAGGAAGCGGAGCGGATCCGCCGCGGGATTCCCGGGTACCGGATCGTCCACGCCTGGGAGATGGCCGGCGACGAATGGATGAGCCCGGCGGTGGAGGCGGTCCGGGACCGCCCGGTCTACCTCACCGTGGACGTCGACGGGTTCGATCCGTCGGTCGTGCCCGCGACCGGGACGCCGGAGCCGGGGGGAATGCTCTGGTGGCCGACGATGCGATTCCTCGGTCGCCTGTTCGGCGCGGCGCGGGTCGTCGCGGCCGACGTGGTCGAACTCGCGCCCATCGAGGGTCTCCACCACGCCGATTTCGCGGCGGCGCGGCTCGTTTACAAGATTGCGGGCTTCCACGCCGCGGGCGGCCCCTCCCGCGGACCGGAGCCGCCGTCGGTCAGGAGCGCGCCCAACGGATGATCTCCGGGATCGTCGGTCGCTTTCCGTAGAGCAAGACCCCGATCCGGAACACCTTGGCGACCGCTCGGAACAAGATCCAAATCGTGGCGCCGGTCAGGGCCGCCGACAGGAGGATCTGCCAGAGGGGCGGTGTCAGGACGCTGATCCGCATGTACATGACCATCGGCGTGAACGGGGGGAAGAGCGATGCGACGACGGCGGGGGTCGAGTCCGGGTTCCCGACGAAGTAGATCGTCGTGACCATCGGAAGGACGAGGCACATCACCACCGGGGTCTGGAGGTTTTGGGCTTCCTCCTCCGAATTGCAAACCGACCCGACGGCCGCGAAGAGAGCGGTGTAAAGGAAGTACCCCAGCAGGAAGAAGACGACGAACCACAGCAGCTTCACCGGCGTAAGCGCATCGAGGGCGCCGCCGAGACCCTCGACGGCTCCCCCCGTCGTCGCCCCGGCCGCCCATGCGCGGAGGGCGCCGGCCGTCGCCAGATAGATCACGACTTGGGTGAGCCCGACGAGGCCGATCCCGACGATCTTCCCCGTCATCAGCTCGCGCGGGCTGACCGAGCCGAGCAGGACCTCCATGACGCGAGTCGTCTTCTACTCGAGAATCCCTCGCATCGTCGCGATGCCGTAAAGGAGCGTCGACATGTAGAGGAGCATCACGAAGGCGAAGGTGCCCAAATAGGCTTGCCCGAAGCCACGTTTCCTCGCCTCTCCCTCCTCGGAGACCTGGTAGGTTTCGAGTTCGACCTCCGCGGTTACCCGGCGGAGCGTGTCGAGATCGAGCGCGAGCTTCGACTCGGCCAGACGGACCTCGAGAAGCGCGCCGCGGAGGGCATTGCGGACGGTCGACAGAACCTCGACGTTTCCCACGTTGCGCGTGTAGAGGGACGCGACGTCTTCGGCGAACGGGTCCGAACCGATCTCGAGGATGCCGTACAGCTCGCCCGCGGCCACGCGAGGCTCGAGGCCGGCGCGCGCGGCCGCCGGGTCGCTTCCGGGAGCGACCGGCTCGAACTCGTATTCTCGCTCCCCCGTGCGGAGAGTCCGGTCCTCGAGAGAACGTTCGAGCCGCTCGGCGAGCCCTCCGATCCCTTCCACGACCGCGATCCGCTTGACCTCGCCCGTCCGGGCGCGGACGAGGAGCATCGGCAGCGCGAACATCGCGACGAGGATCAAAGGGAAGATCAGGGTGCCGATCCAGAACGAACGCTTGCGGACGCGCTCGAGGTACTCGCGTCGTACGATCACGAAGAGGCTATGCATCGGCCACTCCGGCGAGGGCGCGGTCCGGGGCGAGTCCCGCCTTCTCGATGAAGATGTTGTGGAGCGTCGGCATCATGATCTCGAACTTCAGGACGACGAGCCGGGAGACGGCGGCGTGAAGGACCGCCTGCGGGTCCGCCCCCGCGTGGAGACGGATCTCGGACACGCGCCCGTAGGCGTCGACACGCGCGACCTCCGGAAGGGTCGCGAGAAACGCGCCGTCCCCCTCGTACTCGAGGAGGATCGAGTTCATGCCGAAGCGGCGTTTCACCTCCTCGAGCGGTCCCGTCATCCCCTCGACGAGCCGGCCGTGGTTGATCATCGCCACCCGGTCGCACAGGCGCTCCGCCGTCTCCATCTGGTGAGTGGAGAAGATCACCGTCGTGCCGGCGCGGCGGATTTCGAGGATCAGGTCCTTGAAGAGGTTCTGATTGACCGGGTCCATCCCCGAGAACGGTTCGTCCAGGATCAAGAGGCGGGGTTCGGCGAGGACGGCCGCAATGAACTGCACCTTTTGTTGGTTTCCCTTGGAGAGCTCCTCGACGAGACTCGTCGCTCGGTCCCCCAGGGAGAGGCGCTCGAGCCACGCCGAGGCGAGGCGCCGCGCGTCGGAGGCGCGCTTCCCCTTGAGCGCCCCGAGGAACTCCAAGACGTCGAGGACCTTCATCTTGCGGTACAGACCGCGCTCTTCGGGAAGGTACCCGACCAGCGAACGGATCTCGTGTCCGGCGGACCGCCCGAGCACGCGGATGCTGCCCTCGTCGGGGCGGTAAATGTCGAGAATCATCCGGATCGTCGTCGACTTCCCGGCTCCGTTCGGGCCGAGCAGACCGAAGATCGATCCTTCCGGAACCTCGAGGGAGACACCGTCGATCGCCCGGATCTCCCCGAATGATTTCCGGACGTCTCGCAGCTCTACCGCGGGGCTCATGGGCCTCCTTCCGCGAAGGAGGGATTATACGGACTTCGGGGCGGTCCGGCGCGGGGCTTGACACCTCCCGGGGGCGTTCCTTACGTTCCGACCGGATGATTACCGGTTACAACACCGACGTTCCGCACGAGGGGAAGGTCTACCACGTCCAGACCGAGGACAAAGGCCGGGAAAACCCGGTGGTGGAAAGCCTCGTTTACGCCGGCGGAGAGATCGTGACCACTCGGCGCAGCTCCTACGCGGAGCTGGCGGAGTCGGCGGCCTATGCCGAGTCCGAGATCCAGCGGCGCATGGAGGCGCAGCACCAGGCGGTCATCCGCGAGATCCTCAGCGGCCGCTACGATCCCGACGGCCCGAAGCCGTTCGGGTACAACATCGTCACGAACCGAAGCCTCGACGAGGTCGTGCACGAGTTCCTGACGAAGGAGATCGGGCTCGAACGCATCCACCTCGCGATGGAGGACCACGCGGCGCTCCGAGAAAACACGGCGCCCGTCCTCCGGCTCCGCGTAGTGGCGGAGGCCTCGGACCGGCCGGTCGCGGGAGCGCGAGTCCTGGTGAAGCTCCTGTCGACCCGCGAGAAGCCGCGCGAGCTCTTCCGCGGGGAGACCGGTCCGGACGGCTGGATCGAAGCGTCGTTCGAGATCCCGGAGCTCGACGGTTCCAACGCCGCCGTGGTGTTCCAGGCCGAGGCGGCGGGGAACAACGCGGAGTTGAAGAAGCTCGTCCTCAAGTCCGAGATCTGAGCCCGTCCCGGGCGCGGTCCATCTCTCGGTCGAGATCTTTCGCGCGGAGGGCGCTCCGCTTGTCGTGCGCCTTCTTCCCCTTCGCGAGCGCGAGTTCCACCTTCACGCGACCGTTCTTGAGGTAGAGCCGGAGCGGCACGAGCGTGAGGCCTCCCGCCGTCGTGAGTCGGTCGATCTTGCGGATCTCCTGGGCGCGCAGGAGGAGCTTGCGTACCCGTCGCGGATCCGGGTTTTCGCGGTTCCCCGGCTCGTATGGGCTCACGTGCACGCCGTGGAGGAAGACCTCTCCGTCCGCGACCTTCGCGTACGCGTCCTTGAGGTTGGCCTGCCCCGCGCGGATCGACTTCACCTCCGTACCGGTGAGAACGATCCCGGCCTCCCAGCGGTCGAGGAGGTGGTAGTCGTGGGACGCGGCCCGATTCCGGGCGAGCGTCGCTTCGGGATCGCCCTTCGTTCGGGAAACGGCCATGGCGGGGATGTCTCCATCGACGGCGGTGCCCGGCCGCCGGAGTATATCAGCGAGGTTCGGGCTATAGTCCTGGGGAGGAGGCGCCATGGAGATCGTTCGGGTCCGGTTTCGGCAGGGACCGCGGCCGCGCCCTTGCGACGCGCGCGGGTTCGATCTCGAGGTCGGCACGGCATGCCTCGTCGAGACCGAGCGAGGCGTCGAGATGGGGACCGTCGTCGGCGCGACCCTCGCCGTTCCCCAGTTTGACGGAAGCCGCGACCGGCTCCCTCGCGTGGTCCGGGTCGCGACACGGGAGGACGAGGAGGCGCACGCCCGTCGCGTGGCCGGAGAGGATGAGGCCCGCGATTACTGCCTGCGCAGGATCGACGAGCTCGGCCTCGCGATGAAGCTCGGCCCGGTGGACCGTCCTCTCGACGGCCGGCGCATCGTCTTCTATTTCACGGCAGAGGGGCGGGTCGACTTCCGCCAACTCGTGCGTGATCTTTCCCAAACGTTCCACACCCGGATCGAGCTCAAACAGATCGGCGAGCGCGAGGATGCGGGTCTGCGCGGCGGATGCGGTCCTTGTGGTCGAACGCTGTGCTGTTCGACGTTTCTCGTGAAGTTCGATCCGATCTCGATCAAGATGGCGAAATCTCAGGGGCTCTCCCTCAACCCGTCGAAGATCTCCGGCATGTGCGGTCGGCTGATGTGTTGCCTCAAGTACGAGTACGATCCCGAGGATCGTCCAAGGGGGGGTAAAGGGGGATGCAACGGCTGCTCGAGAGGAGGATCGGCTCCGCCCGCCTCCGCGGAACCCGGACCCGCGACGGGCTAGTCCTCGAGGGCGCCGATCTCCTGAAGCAGGCGGAAGAGCTCCGGGCGCCGCATTCCGAGGCGGCGCGCCGCGATTCGCAACCCTTCCCTTCGTTTCCCGCCGCACTCGCGCAAGGAGGAGTCCCACGCCTTCCGGACCCTTTCGTTTCGCTCGTCGTCCCCCGTCGGCGCGGTGGCCGAATCGCCGCCTTCCTCGCCCGCGACGACGATCGTGCACTCGCCGAGGACCTCGGCCTCGCCGAGCGCCGCGCGGACCTCCGCGGCGGATCCCCTCAAGATCGACTCGTGGATCTTCGTCATTTCTCTTCCGAGCACGAGTCTCCTCCCGCCCAAGATCGCGGCCAGATCGTCGAGTGTCCCACGCAATCGGTGCGGCGCTTCGTAGAGGACGACGGGGCGGGACTCGCCTCGAAGCGCACGAAGCCGCCTTCTCCGCTCTCCCGCCCGGTGGGGCAGGAACCCCTCGAACACGAAGCGGTCTGCCGGAAACCCCGCGACGGAAAGTAGCGTCGCCGCCGCGAACGGGCCGGGCACGGGGACGGCGACGGCGCCCGCGGCGACCGCCGCGGAGACCAGGAGGCTCCCGGGGTCGGAGAGGCACGGGGTGCCGCCGTCGCTCACGAGGGCGACGTCCTCGCCGGAACGTAACCGCTCCACGATCGGTTCCATCCGGTCGCGCTCGTTGAACCGGTGGCAGGAGACCGTCCGGGTGTCCACCCCGTAGCGCGCGAGGAGCTTCGCGGTGCGCCGGGTGTCCTCGCACGCGACACACGAAACCGCGCGGAGAATCCGGAGCGCGCGGGGAGATAGATCGTCCAGGTTTCCGATGGGGGTCGCCACTACGTAAAGGGTGCCGGTCGATCGAGGGGGCGTCATGGGATCCCTAGGGTATCCTTTGCCGGGTACGCCTCAAGGGAGATCGCGCATGCGGCTTCTCGCTTCGCTCCTGCTCGGCTCGACCGTTGTCGGCGGCGCTGTCGGGGTTTCCGCGGATGACCCACCCCCTCGGCAGGCCCCATCCTCGTTCCACACCGACGCCGGGGCCCTCGAGCAGGCCGTTCTCGACGCCACCCTCGCCCTCCTCCGGGAGGACACGGCATCGGCGCGGCGCGCGCTCGACCGCATGGAGGAGGGGTGCGCCCGGCGTACCGTCGACGACGATCCGACCCTATCGTGGCAGATGGCGGCCTGGGACCAGGGGTTCCACCGGCAGCTCGACACCGCACGCGAGCTCGCGAAGCGCGGCGACGTCGACGGGACGTACGACACCCTCGCTTGGCTCCAACGGGGCTGTCGCGGTTGCCACCGGCAAGCGCGCCTCGACGGCCGCATGCCGGCCGCCCCGCCGCGGCCTCCCGGAGGGGACTAGGTTCCCCAGTCCCTCGGATAGCGGAAGTCCCAGCCGATCGACCGCGTGCTCACCTTCGCGATCAGCGGAAGCCTCCGCTTGAACTGGGACCGCGCCACAAGGCGGTCGACGCGGTCCACCAGCGCGCGGGAGAACCCCGCCGCGACCGCGGTCTCGCGCGAGACGCGCGCGTCGATCCGGAGGTGCAGGAGACGGTCGACGTCGTCGTAGGAGAAACCGAGCTCGTCCTCGTCGGACTGGCCCGGCCAGAGATCGGCGGACGGTTTTTTCCGGAGGATGCACGGGGGGAGACGGAGCCAGGCGCCGAGCGCGCGGACCTGCGTCTTGTAGAGGTCTCCGAGAGGGTTGAGCGCGGAGGCGAGATCCCCGTGCAAGGTGCCGTACCCGAGGAGCAACTCGGTCTTGTTGCTCGTCCCGAGCACGAGAGCCCGCCGCGACGCGGACCGGTCGTAAAGCACGATCATCCGCACGCGCGCCATGACGTTTCCGACTCGCAGGGGGTCGGCGGGGCCGGCGCTCGCGAGGAAGGCGTCCACCATCGGAGTGATGTCGATCCGCTCCGCGACGATGCCGAGCGACCCGACGAGGGTCTCGGCGTCGCGCGCGGAGGCCGGGTCGCTGTCGCGATGCGGGAGGATCACGGGATGGACCGCCTCCCGGCCGAGCGCGCGCACCGCGAGCGCGGCCGCGACCGCCGAGTCGATTCCCCCGGAGAGGCCGAGCACGACCGCCCGGTGGCCCGTACGCGTCACCTCCGTCCGGAGGAAGCCCTCCAGGATGCGGGCCGTCGCCGCGGCGTCGATCTCGAGGCCCATGTCTTCGGGGCGGATCGCCACGGCCCGTCGGCGCGCCGCGCTCATCGCCCGGTCCGCCGCCGAGAACGCGCCGCGGGGGAGTCGAGCACGTTCTCCGGGATCCGATACCGTTCCGCGCGGACCCGGAGCAACTCCCGGTGCGCGAGCTCGAGATCGTCGTCGCGCAGGAGCGGGTAGGAGACCCGCGCGCGCCGGAGGACCTCCGCGTCGAGGTCCCCGATCGCGAGACCGACGTCCTCCGCGGTCATGTCGACGACCAATCGACCGAACGGGTCGACGACCGTCGAACCGCCGCCGAAATGGAGTCCGTCCTCGTACCCGACCCGGTTCACGTATACCACGTACGCCGTCTGGAACTGCGCCGTGACGCGGAGAAGGTCATGCCAGACTGCGACGCTCGTGATCCCTCGGCCGGGACGCGTCCCGCGACTCGGCCCGCTCGAGAGGACGTAGAGGACGTCCGCGCCGTCCGCGGCGAGGAGCCACGCGCACGACGGATGCCAGAGGTCTTCGCACACGAGCATCCCCGCCGGGCCGTGCGGGGTCTCGAAGCGACGCAGGCTCGTACCCGGGGCGAAATCCCTGCCCTCGTCGAACATCCCGTACGTCGGGAGGTAGACCTTCCGATGGACGTGCACGACCCGGCCGCGGGAGAGGTACAGGGCGGCGTTGTGAAAGCGTCGATCGGGGGACTCCTCCGCGAGACCGATCACCACGTCGATGTCCGACGAGGCGCGCACGATGGGGCGGAGCCGGCGGTCGTCCGGGCGGAGCGCGACGTCGGGGACCTGGTCTCGAAGGAGGTAGCCGGTGAGCGAAAGCTCGGGAAACGCGACGACATCAGCGCCGGCCCGGCGGGCCGAGCGGATCGCGTCGGCGTGGAGAGCCACGTTCCGCTCGAGATCGCCGAGCCGCGGATCGATCTGCGCGAGGGCGACGCGGAAATTTCGCATCCCGGTCTCGAGAGGGGAGCCCACGAAGGAAGCGGGAGGCTAGCACACGGGGCGCGGTCCGACCACGCCGAAACGGCGCGACGCCGCAGAACTTGCGCTAACTCGGCCAATCTGTCGTCTGAACGTTGCGAGGGCGTTTGAGGGGGTGCAGGGAAGAGGGGCCGGAAAACCTCTAAAGATCGCTGAAAACGAGCGACGATCCCAGGAATCGTCGAGGAGACACCGTCTGGCCCGCCTTTTTCATCTTCCGCGACGGGAAGGTTTCCGCTCGACGACGGAGGGACGGGGGACGTGATGGCTCGGAACAAGACGTTGCTCGACGAAGTGATCGACTACGATCCGCATGCCGAAGAAGCCGCGGCGGAGGCCGCCGCGGAAGTCGCCGAGGCCACGCGGCTCGCAAGGCGAAAGCGCGGGGATCGTGGGCTGGAGACCGACCGGCCGACCGCCGCGATCCTCCCGATCTACCTCCGCGAGATGGGGGCGACGCCCCTGATCGACGAGCACAAGGAGGTCGAACTCGCGCGCGAGCTCCAGGAAGGCCGCGAGGGCCTCGCGAAGATCGCCATCCGCCTTCCGATGTCCTGCAAGGAGTACGTGCTCGAGGGAGACCTCGAAGGTCCCAAGCGCGGTCGTGAGTGGCCGCTCGACGACCTCGAGGCGTTCTGGCGGAAGCTCGTCCGCTACGAGCGGGAGTACAAGGACGCGAAGGTGACGGTCCTCGTCCGCCAGGGCCGCGCGCACAAGCGGCACGTGGATCACGCGCGGGATGCGCTGATTCTCGCGAACCTCCGTCTCGTCGTGCACATCGCAAAAAAGTACCTCAATCACGGAATCTCCTTCATGGACCTGATCCAGGAAGGGAACATCGGCCTCATGAAGGCCGTCGAGAAGTTCGAGTACGAGCGAGGGAACAAGTTCTCCACCTACGCGTACTGGTGGATCAAACAGGCGATCGAGCGCGCGATCGCCGACAAGGCGCGCATCATCCGGATCCCGGTCCATGTGAACGAGAAAATCAAGAAGATCTCCCGCGTCGCCCGAGAACTCGCGGAGACGCTCGGGCGCAAGCCGACCGCCCAGGAAATCGCCCGGAAGCTGCGCATGCCGGTGGTCAAGGTCGAAGAGATCCTCGGCGTCGTCCAGGAGCCGCAGGCCCTCGAGGACCTCTCCTCCGACGACGACTCGCCGGGCCTCCTCCGGTTCGTCGCCGATCCGAACGCCGTTTCGCCGCTCGAACGGACGGTCGACCGGGAGCTTCGCGAGAAGATCGAGCGGACCCTCAAGGTGCTCAACCCGCGGGAGGAGGAGATCATCCGACTCCGGTTCGGGATCGGGCGCGACATGCCGTTCACCCTCGAAGAAATCGGCCGGGTGATGGGTCTGTCCCGGGAGAGGGTCCGGCAGATCGAGGCGACGGCGCTCAAGAAGATCCAGACGGCCCAGGAATGCCGAGACCTGCGGGAGTTCCTCGCCTGAGGGGTGCGGTGTCCGTTCCGCACGGACTCCGGGGCGCCGTGGGAGAGGGTGGGAGTTCGCGGTAGTTTCCCGTCGGCGAAGGCCGGCCGGAGGCCGTGCCGGCAGGGAGTCAGGTCCTTGACCATCTTCGAGTTGCGCCGGGCGTACCACGAGTCCCTCTCGAACATGCGCGGATGGCTCGGGGATCAAGCCCTGTCGGGGCGGCTCACGGTGATCGACCGCCTGTCGATCCTGGACGCTTGGCAGCAGGAGATGATCGAGTTCTTCGAGAATCACGGCTTCTGCTTCTCCTGCAACCGGCGGATCTCCCGCTGTCGCTGCCCGAAGGACTGCTCCTGAACCGATGGACAGGATTCCGCCCCCCGGAGCGTGCGAGCTCCGGGAAGCCGGGCCCGAGCTCGCCGCGCGGGTCTACGAGGCCAGCCACGCACTCTGG
This sequence comes from uncultured Acidobacteriota bacterium, assembly GCA_964628935.1. GTDB lineage: Bacteria > Acidobacteriota > Polarisedimenticolia > Polarisedimenticolales > DASRJG01 > CAYLHQ01. Next base: position 10,581 of record CAZVOE010000022.1, on the reverse strand, counting down.
GGCGCGGGTCTTTCGGAGTCCGCGTACCGCGGGATGTGGCTCGAATTGGCGGCCCTCCCCTGGGCGCGGAAACGGTTCCGCCTGCTCGTGTGGACCGACGACGGCCGCCGGGTCCTCTCGAGCGTCAAGGTCTACCGACCCCGGGTCCGCATCGGCTCCTCGCGGGGCGACGCGTGCGGGATCGGAGCGGTGTTCACGCCGATTGCGCACCGCGGGAACGGGCACGCCCGGGCCATGCTCGAGCGGGTTCTCGCCGAGGCGGGGGCGCGTGGGGACAGGATCGCTCTCCTCTTTTCGGACATCGCGCCAGCGCTCTACGAGTCGCTCGGGTTCCACACGCTCGAGGCGGAAGAAGCGGTCGGGAGCTTGCGGAGGTCGGGCGACCGATCGGGAGCGTCCCTTCGCCTGCGGCCGGTTCGCGACGCCGATCTCCCGGAGGTGAGGGCCGCCCACGCGGCGGCGGCCAGGCGCCGGGCGTTCGCGGTCGAACGGGATGCGGAGCACTGGCGCTTCCTCCTGGCGCGGAGCGAGGCTTACTTCCGGAGGCTCGACGGAACCGACGCCGCCCGCCGATTCCGCGTCGCCGAGGTAGACGGGCGGTTCGTGGGGTACCTCGCGGCGATCGAGTCCCGCGACGGGTGGGATCTCCGAGAGGTCGGCGCCGCCGGCGACGATCCCGATCTCCTCGCCGCAGTCGCGCGTGCGGGGGCGCGGGACGCCCGCGCCGCCGGGTTGCTCACGGTGCGCGGGTGGTTTCCCAGGGACTGGCGCGAACTACTCCCCGAGTGGCGACTCCGATTCCGGCCGCGGGCCCACGCCGTCCCGATGATCCGTCCGCTCGCCACGGACCCGGCGCTCGTGCGAACGGTGACGGCGCAAGGGGTGTTCATCCCGTACCTCGACCAGTTCTGATCGCGGGTTGACAGCCCCCCCGGGGGGGCTACACTGCGGCGCGTCGCTCATGAACCCGTCTCGAGCCCGGCGCTTCGTCCCCCTTCTCGCAGCATGGAGCCTTTCGGGGGCCGGCACCGCGGTCGCCCGGGCCGAGATCGCGGTGGATGCCGCGCCCTGCCCGCAGAACTTCGCGCAGGTAGTGCTCGAGCAGGGTGTGCGGCTGTGCGCGGCGACGATCCGACTCCTCGAAAAGGGCACTTACGAGGCATCCGGCGACGTCACGATCGTCTCCGAAGAGGCCCGGATCCAGGCGGATCGCATCGCGCTTCGGGACGAGCGCTACTTGACTGCCGAGGGGCACGTGCTCGTCGTGTGGAAGTCGAACCGGATCACCGGGGACGCGATGACGTACGACCTGGAAACGCGGCTCGGGGCCGTCGACAACGCAACCGGGGAGCTCGACCCGGAGTTCTACTTCACGGCGCGGAGGGCGGAGAAGATCGGTGAGGACCGCGTGTTGCTCGAGGGCGCCCACGTCACCACCTGCACCCAGCCGGTCCCGTACTGGTCGTTCGCCGTCTCGACCGCCGAGGTCCATCTCGATCACTACGCGCAACTGTGGAACCTCCGCCTGCGGGCGGGCAAGGTGCCGATCTTCTACCTCCCCTACCTCGTCTGGCCGGTCAAGCCCGACCGGGCGGCTGGCGTGCTGCTCCCGAACTTCGGGTCGACGCGGAATCGAGGCCGGGTCCTGAGCGTTCCGGTCTTTCTCCCGCTCGGAAAGAGCGCCGACCTGACGCTCTACGGTGAGTACTACACGATCGCGGGGTGGGGCGCGGGGGCGGAGTTCCGGGCCATCCCGAATCCGGAAGGGGCGGCCGCGCTCAGCGGCTACTACATCTGGGATCAAGTGACGGGCGCGGGGCGTTACAACTGGAAGTACCAGCAGACGCAGTCGTTCGTGAACGGGTTCCGGATGGTCGCCGATTGGGAGCAAGTGAGCGACTTCGACTATTTCACCGACTTCGAGCGGGATCTGAACCGCGCGTCCCAACCACAGGTGCGCGGGCGGATCGAGTTCAGCCGGAACGGCAACTGGACCAGCCTCAACGTCCGTGAGTTCCGGATCGAGCAACTCTTCTCCGATGGGACGAGCCTGGTTCAGCAAACCTTTCCGGAGATCGAATGGCGGGGTCGGAGCAAGAAGGTGGGGAACACGCCCGTGTACTTCTCGTTCACCTCCTCGCTCGGGAACATCCGCCAGCGCAGCTCGAAGATCGACGCCCACTACGGCCGTGCCGATCTGTTTCCGTCCCTCTCTCTCCCCCTCTCTCCTCGGCCGTGGCTGGACGTGACGCCGACCGTCGAGACGAGGGCGACCTACTATTCGCAGAGCCGTGAGGCGATCCCCGACGCCGAAGGCGGTACGGTCGTCCGCGAGCGGGACTTGACCCGCCTCCTGTGGGGCGGCACGATGGAGGTCGTCGGTCCCAAGACCTTCCGGATTTTCGACCGCCCCGAGAGCGGGTACTCCCCGCGCTACAAGCACACGATCGAGCCCCGCTTCCTGTACACCTACAACCGTGCGGACGACAGCGCCGACGAAATCCTCGTCTACGACGAGATCGACCGGCTTTCGAATACCTCGAACCTCCTTCAATACGGGATCCGCTCGAGGCTCTTCGCCCAACGGCCCCGCGCGCGCTCGCCGATGCCGGCGGGAGAGGGGGAGAGCATCGTCCTCCCGCCGACGGCGCCGGGGGCCGGAGTCGAGCTCCCAGCGGGAGTCGCGTCGGCGGAGGAAGCGACCGACACGATCCCCGTGCAAGCGGAGCCGGTCGAGATCGCCAGCTTCGAGATCCTGCAACGGAAGTCGTACCTCGGTGACCTGAGTAGCGCGGACCTCGACGGGGATGGCCAGATCGACGCGCGTTCTTCGGTGTCGGACGTCCAGGCGAACGGGAGGTTCAACCCCGCACAGTGGGCGAGCGTCGACCTGCGAGCGACCTACAATCATCTCTACGGACGGCTCAGCGGGGTCAGCCTGTCGGGAAACCTGAACTGGCTGCAGGCGGGCCGCCTCGGATTTTCCGTCGTGCGGCGTCCCGCCCTCGCGGGCGGGACCCGGGATTCCACGCAGCTGCGCCTCGGAGGAGCGGTCGCGCTGTGGGACGGTCGCGTCCGGCTCGCCCTCGATGGAACGTTCGTGCCGACCGCGGCGGGAGCGGAGCCGAAGGTCCCCGATCAGAGGTGGGTGGTGGAGTTCTACACGCAGTGCTGCGGGATCCTCGCGGAGTACCTGCAACGGGATTTCGTCGGAAACGAACGGCGCGACGTCCGGGTCACGGTCGATCTCCGAGGGATCGGCAAGCTGTTCGACTTCCACGACGGAACGGACTGACGGGAACCGAGGGGGGATGGGCCATGAAGGTGCTGGTCACCGGTGCGACCGGTTTCCTGGGCGGAAGGGTGGCCCGAGCGCTCCTCGATCGAGGGCACTCGGTCCGCGTGCTCGTCCGGGATCCGGCCCGCCGGCCGATCACGCTCGCCGCCGTGGAGAGCCGTGCCGGCGACGTGACGGACGCCGAGTCCTTCCGGAGCGCGGCCGTCGGTTGCGAGGCGATCGTCCACGCGGCGGCGTGGGTGAAGAACTGGTCGAAAGACCGCGCGATGTTCGACCGCGTGAACGTCGGCGGGTTCCGCCACGCGCTCGACGCGGCGCGGAGCGCGGGGGCGAAGCTCGTGTACACCTCCTCGTTCGTCGCGCTCGGCCCCACCGACGGGACGGTCCTCGACGAAGGGTCGCCGCGCATGCCGGGAAGGGCCCACAACGACTACGAGCGAACGAAGTGGGAGGCGGATCTGCTCGCGCGGGCGGCCGCGCGATCGGAGGTTCCGGTGGTGCGCCTTTACCCCGGGGTCGTTTTCGGACCCGGGGAACTCACCGCGGGAAACCACGTCGTACGGAGCCTCTTGCTGCACGCTTCCGGGAGGCTCCCGGGCCTTCTCGGCAGAGGCGACCGCCGACTCTGCTTCGCGTTCGTGGACGACGTCGCGGCCGGCTTCGTCGCGGCCCTCGAGCGGGCAGCCCCGGGGGCCGCCTATGTCCTGGGGGGGGAGAATCGCACCCTCGTGGAACTCTTCGAAGCGTTCGGCCGAAGGACCGGCATCGCACCGCCGACGCGGCGAATCCCTTACGCCGTGGCGGCCGCCGTGGGGTGGGCCCAGCGCAAGCGGGCCGATTGGTTCGGGATCGAGCCGGAGCTGACGGACGGAGTCGTGGGGATCTACCGGCACGAGTGGGCCTATTCGTCCGCGCGCGCGGAGCGGGAACTCGGATACCGCATCACCCCCTTCGAGGAGGCCGTCGCGAGGACGGTAGCCTGGCTCGAGGAGACCGGGACCCTCGCGACGGCACGCGGGATCAGGGGAGGACGACGGTGAGCGCGACCCGAACCGAGCTGATCCGCAAGGGGGTGCACGTCTCGATGGGCGCGTTCGCCCTCCTCTTGCGCTGGCTGACTCCCGTCGAGGCGGCGCTCTGCGCGGCCGCGGCGCTCGCCTTCAACCTATTCGTTCTGCACCGTCTCACGCGGCGCGGACTCTTGAGGGACGGGGAGCGCGAGAGAGGATACTCGCCGGGAATCGTCCTCTACCCGGCGGCGGTGCTCGGCCTGATTCTCGTGTTCCGCGATCGTCTGGAGCTCGCGGCGGCGGCGTGGGCGCTGATCGCCTTCGGCGACGGGATGGCGACGGTGGCCGGGACCCTGCTCGGGGGGCCGCGGCTCCCGTGGAACGAGGGGAAGTCTTGGGCCGGTTTCGTCGCGTTCGTCCTCTGGGGAGGTGCTGCCTCGGCCTTTCTCCTGCGCTGGGTTCAGCGAAGGGCTCTCGAGGGCGAGCCGGTACCCTTCGTCGGCGGCTCCTTCCTCGGCGCGGGGGACGAGCGGGTGTTCCTCCTCGCGGCCTGCTTCGCGGCGGCCCTCGGTGCGGCGATGGCGGAGTCGCTCCGCACCGGCATCGACGACAACATCCTCGTCCCGCTCGTCGGGGGGACCCTGCTGTGGACGGCGACGCTGGTCGAACCGGGGCGCCTGGCCGACGCCGCCCCGCGTCTCGCCTCGAACTTCGTGTGGGGGGCGGGCGTGAACGCCGTCCTGGCGATCGTCGCGTACGCGGCCCGGGGGGTGGGGGTCTCGGGGGCGGTCTCGGGCTTCCTGCTCGGAACGGCCCTCTACGGGTTCGGTGGGCCGAGAGGGTTTTCCATGCTCTTTCTCTTCTTCGTCCTGGGGACGGTGTGCACGAAGGTCGGTTACGCCCGGAAGGCCGACCTCGGGATCGCCCAGGAAAAGGGAGGGCGCCGCGGCGCCAAGAACGCGGTCGCCAACACGACGGCGGGCGTCGTCTTCGCGTTCTTGGCGGCCGCGACGCCGTACCCCGATCTCTTCGCGATCGCGATGATTGCGGCGTTCGCCACCGCGGCCTCCGACACGACCGCCTCGGAGATCGGCCAGGCTTTCGGGCGGACGCACCTTCTCGTCACCACGTTCCGGAGGGTGCCGGCGGGGACGGACGGCGCGGTCTCCATCGAGGGGACGGTCGCGGGAATCGCAGCGTCGGCGCTGATCGCGGGAGCGGGTTGGGCTTCCGGTCTCGTTGGAGCGGCCGGTTTCGGGATCGTGATCGTCGCCGCGTTTTTCGGGTCGACGCTCGAATCCTATCTCGGGGCGACGCTCGAGCGCATGGCCGTCGTCGATAACGAGGTCGTGAACTTCGCGAATACGGTCGCAGGAGGGCTGGCCGCCCTCTGTCTCGCGGCTCTTTGAGGCGCGGCCTCAGAACAGGTAGGCGACGGCGAAGCCGATTTGGGCCGCCATCATCATCAGGTACATGTGCGTCCACGAAGGATGGTTCTCGACTTCGGCGAGCGCGTTCGGGTCCGCGAGGATCAGGCGGACCGTGTAAACCCCCCATCCCGCGAGACCGATGCCGAGGGCCGACAGCAACCATGGATTCCCCGTGAGGATGGCGTGCTCCGGGGCCCATGGGTCGGGCACGAACGCCCCGATCGGGATCAGGATCCAAGGGACGACGAAGAACGGAGCGATCATTCGGGCCGCCGACGCCACCCCGAACCGGATCGGGAGCGTCCTGCACCCGGCAGCTTCGTCCCCCTTCATGTCGGAGAAGTCCTTCGTCGACGCCGCCCCGACCAGAAAGAGGAAGAAGATCGTGCCGATGTACCACGGCTCCACGTGGAAGACCGACGCGACCATGGACCAACCGGCGACCTTGAGGAGGCATCCCCTCGGAATCGCGATCGTGAGGTTCGCGAGGAAGGCGTTCGCCTTCGTGCGCCCCCAGGCCGGCGCGCTGTACACGAAGGTGAAGATCATTCCGGCGACGAAGAGGAAAAAACACTGGTGGAGGACGAGCGGGGCGGACAACCGCTCCGAGATCGTCTCCACGGGCCAGGTCACGACGAGCCAGGTGGGGACGACCGCGAGCAGGTAGAGGACGACCGAGTACCACCAACCGGCGCGCAGCGAGATCTCCCCCGTGACGAGGGGACGATTCGGCTTGTTCACCCGGTCGTTCTCGAGGTCGTACACTTGGTTGATCACGTTCGAGGCGGCGTTCAGGAGGGCGGCACACGCCGAACCAAGGGCGACCGTCGCGAGGATCGGCCAAGTCCATTGCCGCTCTTCTCCTGCGAGCACGTGCGGATTGGACGCGGAGCCCCACGCGGTGATGGCGCCCGAGATCACCCCGAGGAGGGGCGGAAGGAGCGTGAACGGGCGGGTGAAGCGAATGTACAGGCCGAGACGGCTCGGCCTTCCCCCATCGCGCGTCATTCGATCCGCCGGGTCAAGAAATCGCCCGGCCGACCGCGACGCGCGCCGCGCGGACGATTCGGTCCCCGTACCGGTACGCCGAGCGCACGGTCCGCACGACCTTCCCGTCGGCCGTGGGCTCGTCCACGGGCTCCACCGCGACCGCCTCAGCGACGCTTGGATCGAAGGGAGTTCCGTCGAGATCGACCCGCTCGATTCCGTGGCGCGCGAGCGTGCTTACGAAACGGTCGCGCACGAGGGTTATCCCTTCGACGAACGGAGCCCCCTCGGAGGCCCCACGCGCGTGGGCGATGGCGAGATCCAGATCGTCCACCGTCTCCAGGAGGTCGGCGACGAGATCGCCGAACCGGCTCCGAACGCGCGATTCGAGGTCGCGCTCGAGCCGAGCGCGGACTTGCTCTTGTTCCTGCTTCCACCGGTCGACGGCGGCCGCGTAGTCGCGCAGTTTGGTCTCGGCGGCTTCGGCACGCCGGCGAAGGACCTCCACTTCCGGGTCGGGCGTCGGGGCCCGCTCCTCACTCGGCTCCTCGTCGGACGCGTCCGTGCGCGCCCAAAAGCGGCGGTCCTCGACCTTGATCTTGGGGGTTCGCTCGGGCTCGGGCAGATCGGTCACGTCGTCGGCTCCGCTCACTTGAGGGGCACCCGCACCCGCTCGACGCGGGGTTCCTTCTTGGGAAGCACGATGGCCAGGACGCCGTCGCGATGCCGCGCCTCGATCCGGTTCCGATCCACGCTCGGGGGAAGGGCGAGGGGGACGTGGAACTTCCCGAACGGACGATCCGCACGGAGATACGCGTCGCGGGAGGCGGGACTGTCGGGATGCCGCTCGCCCCGCACGTGTAGCCCCGAATCGTCGACGTCCACGTGGACGTCGTCTTGGGGGACTCCCGGGAGATCCACCCGCACCTCGAACCGGTCGTCGAGCTCGAGGAGGTCGAGCGCTGGTTTCCAAGCCGTCGCGGAAACGGGTTGCACATCGGCAGCGACGCCCGACCGGGTCAGGACGTCCTCGAACATCTGGTTCAACCGCTCCTGAAGGTGGAGCAGGTCCCGCACCGGGTCCCAGCGTTGGATCGCCATCGCGTCTCTCCGCACCCCTTGGGGCTGAACTCTTATTGTACGGTCATCTCCACCGGCGTGAGGGAGATCGACCGGTCGCCATCGGCATCGGCCAACACCGTGGAGCCAGCGGTGACCTCCCCGTCGAGCAGCAACAGGGCCAGCGGGTCCTGGATCAGGCGCTGGATCGCTCTTCGGAGCGGTCGGGCGCCGAAGGCCGGATCATAACCCGCCTCGCAGAGGACCGCCCGCGCTGCAGGGGTGAGGCGCAGGTCGATCCGCCGTTCGGCGAGGTTCCGGCGGAGCCGATCGATCTGCAGATCGACGATCCGCTCCATCTCATCCCTGGAGAGCGTGGTGAAGACGATCGTGTCGTCCACGCGGTTCAGGAACTCCGGCCGGAAAGTCCGCCGGAGTTCTTGGTCGACGAAACGCCGGATCGCCTCTCGCCCGAGGTCGGCGTGCTCGAGTATGTACGCCGAGCCGAGGTTCGACGTCATGATCAACAGGACGTTGCGGAAGTCGACCGTGCGTCCCTTCCCGTCCGTCAGCCGCCCGTCGTCGAGCACCTGAAGGAGAACGTTGAAGACCTCCGCGTGGGCCTTCTCGATCTCGTCGAGGAGGACCACCGCGTACGGCCGGCGGCGGACCGCCTCCGTGAGCTGCCCGCCCTCGTCGTGCCCGACGTACCCAGGGGGAGCGCCGATCATCCTGGCCACCGTGTGGCGTTCCTGGTACTCCGACATGTCGAGACGGATCATCGCGCGCTCGTCGTCGAAGAGGAACTCCGCGAGCGCCCGGGCGAGCTCCGTTTTCCCGACCCCGGTCGGACCGAGGAACAGGAAACTCCCCGCGGGGCGGTTCGGATCCTTGAGGCCGGCCCTTGCGCGGCGGACGGCCCGGGCGACCGCCTCCACCGCCTCCTCCTGTCCTACGACGCGACGGTGCAGCGCTTCCTCGAGGCGGCTCAACTTGCGGGCTTCACCCTCGAGGATGCGCGAAACCGGGATTCCGGTCCACTTCGACACGACCGCGGCGATGTCTTCCTCGCCGACTTCTTCCCGGAGGATGGCACCGTCCCGCTGCAGATCGGCGAGCCGTGCGCTGGCTTCGTGCAGCTCTTTTTCGAGTCGCGGGATCTCCCCGTAGCGGAGCTCCGCGGCGCGATCGAGACGGCCCTCTCTTTCCGCGCGCTCGGCCTCCGTCCGCAACCGCTCCAAGCGCTCCTTTGTCGTGCGAATCTTCCCGATCGCCTCCTTCTCGGCGGTCCACCTCGCTCGCAGCCGAGCCGCCTCCTCGTTCCGCTCCGCGAGCTCCCGCTCGAGCGCTCGGAGCCGCTCGGACGAACCCGCGTCCGACTCGCGACGAAGCGCCTGTCGTTCGACCTCGAGGCGGGTGATGCGTCGCTGCACCTCGTCCACCTCGGAGGGAACCGACTCGATCTCCATCTTGAGCCGCGCGGCCGCTTCGTCGACGAGGTCGATCGCCTTGTCGGGAAGGAATCGGTCGGCGATGTAACGGTTCGAGAGAGCCGCGGCGGCGACCAGGGCCGCATCCTGGATTTTCACGCCGTGATGGACCTCGTAGCGTTCCTTGAGACCGCGCAGGATCGACACGGTGTCCTCGACCGACGGCTCACCGACATATACGGGTTGGAATCGGCGCTCGAGCGCCGCGTCCTTCTCCACGTGCTTTCGGTATTCGGCGAGGGTCGTCGCGCCGATGCATCGCAGCTCGCCGCGTGCGAGGGCGGGCTTGAGAAGATTGGCCGCATCGACCGCCCCCTCGGCTGCCCCCGCCCCGACGAGCGTGTGGAGCTCGTCGATGAACAGGATCACACGGCCTTCGGAGCCCTGGACCTCGGCGAGGACCGCCTTGAGACGGTCCTCGAACTCCCCGCGGTATTTCGTCCCCGCGATCAACGCCCCGAGGTCGAGCGCAACCACCGAACGGTCCCGCATCCCTTCCGGAACGTCGCCGTCGGCGATGCGCTTCGCGATCCCTTCGACGATCGCGGTCTTTCCCACACCGGGGTCGCCGATGAGCACCGGGTTGTTCTTCGTGCGCCGCCCGAGGACTTGGAGACAGCGCCGAATCTCCTCGTCCCGTCCGATGACGGGGTCGATCTTCCCGCGCCGAGCGAGGTCGGTCAGGTCCCTCGCGTAGCGCCTCAGGGCCTGGTACTTGTCCTCGGGGTTCGGATCGGTCACCCGCGAAGAGCCGCGGACTTCGCGGAGCGCGTGCAGCACGTTGTCCGGGGTCGTTCCGAGCTTCCTCAGGACCTCCGCGGCCTCACCCGAGCCGCGGACCATAGCGAGGAGTAGGTGCTCGCTCGAAACGTACTCGTCCTGGAATTCGCGGGCGGCGCGCTCGGCCTCCTCGAGGATCGTGAGGAGAGAACGAGAGATCCGCACGTCGTTGGCCCCATCGACGCGGGGTTCGCGGCCGAGGCGCTCTCGGACCGCCGTGGCGATCGCCCGCGGATCGGCCCCGAGCTTTTCGAGGATCGGCCCGACGATCCCCTCGCGTTGCGCCAAGAGCGCGGCCAGGAGATGGAGAGGACGGATCTCCGGGTGGCCGAGATCGGCGGCGATGCCATGAGCGTCCTGCATCGCCTCCTGGGCTTTCACCGTGAGACGTTCCATCCGCATGTCGGATTCTCCTTCGCTTTCTCGGGTCGCCGCCGAAGTGTCTGGGATCGGCGGGGGTACGTGTCAAGGACAACGTGACGCGAACATTGGGGATGGTGGGGCGGTCGAGGATCGGACAAGCCCTC
>CAZVOE010000021.1:24859-35411 GCA_964628935.1 uncultured Acidobacteriota bacterium | reverse complement strand
CGCGAGACCCTCGGGGTCGGCGCAGACGAACGCCGCAACCTCCCCGCGGACCGCCCGCAGACGTTCGGGGAGCTCGCGGGACAGAAAGTCCACGGGCTCCCCCTCCATCTCCTCGCGCAGGCGGGACTGTCGCTCCAAGATCGCAGACGGGCACGCCCCGAACGAGCCGTGGTTCAGGTAGAGAATGTCGGAACGGAGCGTCCAGAGGTCGCGCACCGCGTCACGTCCTCAACCAATCGATCCCCACGGGGCCCAACCCGTCGAGGGACGTCGCGATCGAGGACCGCCCGACGTCCCACCGCAGGTGTCGCTTTCCGAAAACCCCCGAATTGCCGCTGTGTCCCTCGGACAGGGCCGGCGCCGTCCTCCACGCCGCCATCATCGCCTTGGAGTCCCAAGAACGGGCCGCACTCCCCGCGACGCCCATCTTCGTCGTGGCCATCGGGCCTCCCTCCGGATCGCGGGAGTATCGCAGGAATCCCGCCTCATGGGGGATGAAACCCGCGGGCCGGGTTCGCGTATCCTTCCCGTTCCGGCCCGCTTTCCGGAGGAGGTTTTCCATGCGCCGTTTCGTTCTTTCGGTCCCGATTGCGATCGCGGCCGCCGTGCTTCCCGCGTCGGCCGAGACACTCGACGAGGTCCTCGACAAGCACTTCGCCGCCGTCGGCGGAAAAGAGAAGCTCGCTGCCGTGAAGACGGCGAAGATGACGGGCAAACAGCAGTTCGGCCCCCAGGAGGCGCCGTTCACGATCTACTGGAAGCGCCCCGATAAGGTGCGCATGGAATTCACGCTCCAGGGAATGACCGGGATCCAGGCGTACGACGGAAAGCAGGGGTGGATGGTCATGCCCTTCATGGGGAAGACCGAGCCCGAGGCCATGACCGGGGACCAGCTGAAGCAGCTTCAGGACCAGGCGGATATGGTCGAGGGGCCGCTCCTCAACTGGAAGGAGAAGGGCCACCAGGTCGAGCTGGTCGGCAAGGAGACCGTGGAAGGGACCGACGTCTGGAAGGTCAAGCTGACGAAGAAGTCCGGGGACGTCTCCTACGCGTACTTCGACGCCGAATCGATGCTCCAGATCAAGTCCGAGGCGAAGATCAAGCAAGGCGACCAAGAGATGGAGATCGAGGGATCGCTCGGCGACTACAAGGAGGTCTCCGGGATCGTCCTCCCCTTTTCGATCGAGCAGAGGCCGAAAGGGGCCCCGGCGGGCTCGATGATCACAATCGAGAAGATCGAACTCGACGGCGAGATCGACGACGCGTTGTTCGCGATGCCGGCGAAGAAGGAAGAGCCGGCCCCCGCAGCCAAGTAGATGGGCGGGCAGCTTCCGGCCCGGGCGGCCGCCGCGCTCGTTCTCGCGGCGGCGACGCCTTCGTTCGCGCAGGACGAGGTAAAGATCACCACCGACACGTTCGGCGCGCTCGAAGCGCGGGCCCTGGGACCCGCCACCATGAGCGGCCGGATCGCGGCGATCGACGCGGTTCCCACGACGCCACTCACGATCTGGGTCGGCGCGGCGTCGGGGGGGGTCTGGAAATCCGAGGACGGCGGGACCACGTTCGAGCCGGTCTTCGACAAGCACACCCAGTCGATCGGCGCGATCCGCGTGGACCCGTCGGACCCGAAGACGGTGTGGGTCGGGACCGGGGAGTCCTGTGTCCGGAACTCCGTCTCGATCGGAGACGGTGTCTACAAGACGACGGACGGAGGTGAGACCTGGACGCACGTCGGTCTCGCCGACACGGAGAGGATCGCGGAGATCCGGGTGGACCCTTCCGCGCGCGACACCGTCTGGGTCTGCGCGACCGGGCACCTCTGGAACGCGAACGCGGAGCGCGGTGTCTTCAAGACCGAGGACGGCGGGAAGACCTGGTCGAAGGTCCTTCACGTGGATGCCGATACCGGGTGCGCCTCCCTCGCCATCGACCCGGCCGAGCCGAGGATCGTCTACGCCGGCATGTGGCAGTTCCGGCGCTCTCCCGACTTCTTCGTGTCCGGCGGCAAAGGGAGCGGGCTCTATCGCTCGTCGGACGGCGGAAAGAGCTGGACTCGTCTTCGCGAGGGCCTACCCGAGGGGGAACTGGGGCGAATCGGCTTGGCAGTCGCGCCGTCCCGCCCGGGCACCGTCTACGCCGTCGTCGAGTCCGGCAAGAAAGGCTCGAAGAAGTCCGACACCGCGCTGTACCGCTCGGACGACGGCGGGGCCACGTGGAGCCGGAAGAACGACTCGTTCAACGTGCAGGTCCGTCCCTTCTACTTCGCCCACCTCGCGGTCGATCCGAAGGACCACAACCGGGTTTACAAGCCCGGACTCGTGTTGACGATGTCGACGGACGGAGGCGCCTCGTTCACCTCGCCGTTCACGAGCGGGTTCGGCGGGGGGCCGCACAGCGACCATCACGCCCTGTGGATCCACCCGACCGAGCCGAACCGGCTTCTCCTCGGCACGGACGGGGGCCTGTACCTATCGCAGGATCGCGGGGCCTCGTGGGTGATGGCCCGGAACCTCCCTGTCGGGCAGTTCTACAAGGTCGCGGTCGACGGGCAGGACCCCTACCGGATCTACGGTGGGCTGCAGGACAACTCGTCCTGGGTGGGTCCCTCGGAGAGCTGGGGCGGCGTCGAGAACAAGGACTGGACGAACCTGTCGGGCGGGGACGGTTTCGCGACTTTCGCCGACCCCCGCGACCCGAAATTCGTCTACACGACGATCCAGGGCGGGTTCGCCACCCGTGTCAACCTCGAGACCGGCGAGTCCAAGGACATCAAACCGTACGCCGACGAGGGCGAGAAGGACCTCCGGTTCAACTGGAACGCCCCGTTCGTCCTCTCGCCGAACGACCCGGCGACGATCTACATGGGCTCGCAGTTCCTCCTTCGCTCGAGGGCCCGCGGCGAGTCGTGGGAGCGGATCTCGCCCGACCTGACCACGAACGATCCGGCGCGACAGAGACAGAAAGAGTCCGGAGGAATTTCGCTCGAGAACTCGGCCGCGGAGAACAACACCACGATCTACACGATCGCCGAGTCGCCGGTCGACCCCTCCGTGATCTGGGTCGGAACCGACGACGGGAACGTCCAGGTGACGCGCGACGGCGGGAAAAGCTGGACGAACCTCATCGACCGGATTCCCGGCGCACCGAAAGGAGCGTGGGTCTCGCGGATCGAGGCCAGCCGCACCGGCGCCGGGACGGCGTACGTCGCGATCGACGACCACCGGCGGGGGGACATGAAGCCGTACCTCTGGAGGACGCGCGATTTCGGCGCGAGCTGGGAGTCGCTCGCCACGGAGAACCTCGAGGGGTACGTCTGGGTCGTCGTCGAGGACCCCGTGGAGCCCGATCTCCTCTTCTTGGGGACCGAGTGGGGCCTCTGGATCACGATCGACGGCGGACGCCAATGGGCCCGCTTCGAAGGAGGGATCCCCGCGCGAGTCGCGGTGCACGACATCGTGATTCACCCGCGCGAGGGGGATCTCGTCGTCGGAACGCACGGGCGCGGCGTCTACGTCCTCGACGATCTGACGCCGCTCCGCGCTCTCACCGCGGAGACTCTGGCGAAGGACGTCGCACTTCTTCCGTCGAGGCCGACCCAGCAGCACCTCCGTCCCTCGATCGGGTCCTGGTTCAACGGGAACGACGAGTTCGTCGGAAGGAACCCTTCGGAGGACGCCCCGATCGTGTACTGGCTCAAGAAGCGACACGTTTTCGGCGAACTGAAGATCGAGGTCTACCGCGAGGATGGGTCCCTGCTCGCGACGATCCCTGGGACGAAGCGGGTGGGGATCAACCGAGTCGGCTGGGCGACCCGTCTCAAGCCGCCGAAGGTCCCGCCCGCGTCGTTCCTGCTCTTCGGGGGGTTCGAGGGGCCGCGGATCGCGGAGGGGACTTATCGGATCAAGCTCATCAAGGGAAAGGCGGAGGTCGAGGGGAAGGTCGAGTTGGTCGCCGATCCTCGGAATCCTCATTCTCCGGAGGATCGCGCGCTCAAGCAGAAGACCGAGATGGCGCTGTATCGAGCGATCGAGTCGCTCGCCGAGATCGGGGAATCCCTCGTTGCGGTGCGGGACGATGCCCGCAAGCGAGCCGCGGAAGCGAAGGGGACGCTTCGCAAGCGTCTCGAAAAGCTCGCCGACGATGCCGAGGCGTTGCGGAACTCGTTCAGCGCGACCGGCGACGGCTACGTCGGCGGCGACGAGAAACTGCGCGAGCGGCTCGGGACGCTTTACGGCAACGTCCTCGGCTACGAGGGTCGCCCGAGCGAGACGCAGCTCGCACGGCTCGCCACCCTGCAACGGGAGCTGGAGGACCTGAGGGTCCGCTACGACGCTTTCATGAAAGCGGATGTCGCCGCGCTGAAGTGAAGGAAGGACTGGCACCGTTTCGCTCTCGCGAAAAGGTGCCAGTCCCCGTTTCAGAACGGCACGCCGTCGTCGAGGACCATTCCGACGGCGACCACCTCGCGAACTTCACCGGGGAGAGGAACCTCGACCGAGACCGACTCACCCGGGGGGACCGGCGCGCTCGCGCTCCCTTCGGCGACCTCTCCCGACTCGAGGACGGCCAGGACTTCCACCCGAACGAGTTGGGGCGCGGGCGTCGGGTTGAAGACCATGATTCGCACCTCGGTCCGGTCGGCGTCGAAGTCGTTTGCGGCGAGCGGCGCCGCCGACCCGAGAACGAGCGCGGCGTTGACCAACGCGGCTGACAGCCACCTGGAACCGGCACCGTGATTCATATCCCCTCCTTCCAGGTACTGCTATGTGTCGCCGAGAAAACATATGTGCAGAAAATCGAATTGCAATTGTGCAATTCACCCAAAATCATGACAGGAAAAGTAGTGGTTTGGTCCGAGGGGCCCAAAAAAGGGCCACGAGGGGGCCGAACTAACGAATCCGGTGCATCGCGAGCTTGCGGTAGAGGGTTGCTCTCGAGATGCCGAGCAGACGCGCCGCGCCAATCCGGCTTCCCCCCGCGGCGCGCAGCGCCTTCAGGATCTGCTCCCGCTCGGCTGCCTCGAGGCTCAGCGAGGCACCGCCACTTTCGCGAGAGTGCGGAAGAAGAACCGGGGCGAGGACCGGGTCCGACGCGACGGTGCCCACCGTGATCGGGCCTCCTCCGGCCAGGACGCTCAGGCGGCGGATCGCGTTCTGGAGCTCGCGTACGTTTCCCGGCCAGTCGTGGCGCTCGAGGAGATCGAGAACGGAGTCCTCGATGGGAGCCGGCGGTCGCCCGCGCTCCTCCGCGAACGTCTCGAGGAATCGACGCGCGAGAAGCGGGATGTCCCCCGAGCGCTCGCGCAACGGCGGGAGTTCGACGGTCAACACCTGAAGACGGTAGTAGAGGTCCTCGCGAAAACGCCCGGCCGCGACCTCCTGCCGAAGGTCCTTGTTCGTCGCGGCGAGCACGCGAACGCGGACGTGGACCGTCCTTTCGGCGCCGATCCTCCGAACCTCGCCGTCCTCCAAGACGCGCAGGAGCCTCGCCTGCATCGCGGGGGACATGTCGCCGACCTCGTCGAGGAAGAGGGTGCCGCCGTCGGCCTGCTCGAAAAGCCCGGGCCGGGCGCGCTCCGCCCCGGTGAACGCGCCTCGAACGTGCCCGAACAACTCGCTCTCGAGGAGGCTCTCCGGCAGCGCAGCGCAGTTCTCCGAGAGGAAGACCCTTCGACGGCGCGGGCCGCGGAAGTGGATTGCCCGGGCGACGAGCTCCTTGCCGGTCCCGCTCTCGCCCAGAATCAAGACCGGCAGGTCCGTGGTCGCGACCCGCTCCACCAAGTCGAAGACCTTCTGCATCGCGGGGGAGCGCCCCACGAGATTGTCGTACCCGCTCCGAGTCTCGGCGGCGGCCTGGAGTTCCAGGGCGCGGCGTTCGAGCCGTGCGCGCACGCGGACGTTCTCGAGAGCGAGCGCCGCGTGATCGGCGAATGCCTCGACGAAGCGGAGGTCGTCGGGAGTGAAGATCCGTCCCTCCTCGCGTCCGTCGAGGTAGACGGTTCCCACGATCCTTCCTCGGGAACGGAGCGGGACGCACATGAGCGAGCGGATGCCGAAGAGACTCACGCTTCGAACGTCGCGGAACCGCTCGTCCTTTCCGGCGTCGAGCACGAGAAGCGACTCGCCGGCCTGGGCGGCGTCGACGATGCTCCGGCTGTAGGACTCGGCGTCCGCGACCGTTTCGTTCTCGAGGTTGCGCGCGATGCGCACGCTGAATGGCGCCGCGGGATCTTCGCCGCGCTCGTCGCGAAGGAGGATCATCCCGCGAGTCGCGTGCACCGCCCGGAGCGCCATCTCCAGGATCGATTCGACGAGGGCGTCGGCATCGGTCTCCGAGTTGAGGGCGCGGATCATGTCGTAAAGAGCGTCGAGGCGCCCGTCCTCGCGCAGAGCCTGCCGCGACCGGTCATGGCGGAGAGGGGCGTACACCCGCCGCGCGAGGAAGCCGTCCCGGATCGCCTCGTCCTCGATCCGGGCCGCGGCCTCGCCGAGCTTCCTGGCGCCCGCCTGCCTCTCGGCGTCGGCGTCCCGTTGACGGCCGGTCCGTTCGAGCGCGTCGGCGAGGAGCGCCGAAGCCCGCGCCGCGTAGGCGAGGAAGCCGGCGTCCCTCGCGGCCCGCCCCGCGTCCCTCGCGGCTTTCTCCGCCTCCGCCAGGTCGCCGCGCTCGAGCGCATCGGCGGCGCGCGCGAGCGCGGCCCGAACGAGGATCTCCGCGTCCATCGGCTCGGCGCCAGCGGCGACGAGAGCCTCGAACTCGCGCAGGATCGGCGCCACGGGATCCGGACCTCCGGCCGCGACGCGGCGCTCCATCTCGAAGACGAGGGCCATTCCCCAGACCCTGTGCTTTCTTCGCCGGCGGCATCCCGCGAGGCATTCTTCGAGCAGGCGCCGGGGGGTGTCGCTCGCGGAGGCGCCGGATTCGATCCAGGCGTGGGCGAGGAGCATGCGGGCGTAGTCGACGTTGTCCGGCTCCGCCTGATCGAGGGGGCCGTCGAGCAGCTCGCGCAGAAGCGCGAGCGCCTCGCCCGGCCGGCCGCAACGGATCCATGCGTCGGCGAGGCGGGTCCGGTCGACGAGAACGAGGTTCGGGTCGCCGAGCCGCCCGGCGAGATCGGCCGCCTGTTGGGCGAGGCGCACGGCGCGGTCGAGCCGACACCCATCGACCGCGACCGCAGCGAGCCGGGAGAGGGCGGCCTCCTCGAGGTGAAGGTGCCCTGCGGCGGCCGCCTCGCTCCGGACGCCCTCCAAGATCCGCTCGGCCTCTTCCGCTCTGCCGGCGCGCGCGCGGACCATCGCGAGACCGAGGGCCGCCTTGAGGTCCGCCCCTTCCGGCGGCGCGAACCCGGCCGCCTTCGCGCGAGAGTAGGCGTCGAGCGCCGCGCGAAAATCGTCCTCGGCGTCGTTTCGACCGAGCCGGAGCTTGCAGGCTGCGATCGCGTGCAGCGTTTCCGCCCTCTCGGCTTGGAAGCCGTCCCCGCGGAGGAGTTCCGATGCTTCCTCGAGCACCGCGAGCGCCTCGGACTCGCGGCCGAGACGGGCGAAGACGACGCCGCGCACCTTCCGGGCGAGCGCCCGAATGCGGACCCCGTCGGCGCCGCGCGCCCCGCGCTCCGCCTCCGCCGCCGTTTGGAGCGCGCGGTCGAATCGTCCCGCCCGCGCGAGAGCGTCTGCCTGCCGCACGCGTGCGTCCGCTTCCGAGTCCGACCCGCGAACGAGCCTCGCCGCCGCTCCGAATGCGCGTGCGGCGGCGTCGTTCCACCCGGCGGACGCCGAGGCTCGCCCCTCGTGCATCCGGGCCTCGAAACGGGCCCCGCGGTCCTTGCCCGCCGCAACCACCGCGAAACGGAAGCGGCTCGCGGCTTCCCCGGGGTCGCCCGAACGCTCGGCTTCGAGTGCGGCCCGCAGGGCGGCGTCCGACGCCAGATCGCGCCGACCCGCCTCGGCGTGAAGCTGCGCCAGGAGCCAGGGGTTGGCTCCACCCTCCGGCCTCGACGCGAGGAGATCGGCGGCACGACGATGTGCGGCGCGACGCCTTTCGGGCTCGATGCTCGACAGGACGCGCTCCACGACGGCGCGCGACTCCGGAACAAGACGGCCGGCGCGACGCAAGAGGAGGCCGGCGGCCGTCGCTTCCTCGGCGGCGGCGCGCGCCTCCGCACTTCCCGTTCCCGCGAGCTCGGCGACGAGGTCCTCGGAGACGGCGCCTCGCGTCACGCAGAGCCATTCCATCCACGACCGGGTCGCTGGGCTCAGCACCGCCACGCGGCCGAGAGGGGGGGCGAGCGCCGTTACACGACGCGCGGGCTCCTCGCGCCGCTCCCACGTGCCGTCGATCAGGAGCGCTTCCGCGAAGGCCGCCGAGCCGCCGGTCGTCTCGAGAAGCCAGCGGACCCGCTCCTCGGAGGGTTCTTCGCCGGTCGCGCGGCGGATCATGGCCCGGAGCCGCGTCGCGTCGAGGTGCCCGAGATCGATGCGCAGCGCCACTCGCGCCGGAGCGTCCAGAAGCCTTCGGAGCGGTGCAGGAGTCGACGAGCCGGGCCGGAGCGCCGCCAGCACGCGGCCGGCGTCCGGGCCCGCCGTCCAGGCCCACCGCTCGAGACCCGAAGCGGACGAAGCCGTGATCGCATCGGCGTCGTCGAGCAATGCGAGAGTCTTCGACTCCTCCGCGGCAGGAGCGGTGACGACGTTGAAGCCTCGAAGAATCGCCTCGGATTCGATCCAGCGGAGCAGACGCGACTTCCCGGATCCCTCGGGTCCCGAGAGGAACGCGACGCGGGCCCCATGAGGGTCGGCGAGCCACGCCTCGAGAACGCCGAGTTCCTCGGTGCGCTCGTCGGGGCGACCGGAGAGCAAACGTGCCGCGCGGTCGACCGGGGTGTCGGCGACGGATCGGGTGCCGCACGCTTCGTCGAGCCTCGCCAAAGCCTCGCGCGCGGAGGCAGGCCGCTCGTCCGGGGAAAAGGCGAGCAGCTGCTCGATCCACATCGGGAGGCCCGGCGGACATCCCTGCGGAACGACGAGCCTGCGCCGATCGGCCTGCGACACGCGTTTCAAGAACGATCCGAGATCTTCCCCTCGCCATTCGACGGGGGGAGAGCCATAGAGTGCCTCGTGCAGCGTCGCGCCGAGGGCGTAGAGGTCCGAACGCGCCGTCGCCGGTTCGTTGCGGAACAACTCGGGAGCCATGTACGGGATCGTGCCTCGTGGCGGGGGCGAAGGCTGTGAAGGCGACAATCGAACGGCGAACCCGAGGTCGAGGAGCACGACCCGGCGGGAGAGCTTGGCGATACCCCGGACGAGGACGTTCTCCGGCTTCAGGTCGCCGTGGATGAACCCCTGCGCGTGCAAGAAGGCGAGGGCACGGAGGCTCTCGACCGCGAGACCGAGGAGCACAGCGGGCCCTTCGCGGAGCACCGTCTCGCGCACCGTCGTTCCGGCGACGAACTCGAGCGTGAACCGCGCGAGCCCCGACGTCGGTTCGATCTCGAACTCGCGGACCTCGGGCAGGCTCGGGTGCCGAAGTCGCGCGAGCGTCGCGAACTCCTCCCGAAACGCCGCCTCGGGGCGCGGCGATTCCGATCGTTCGGGAAGCTGTTCTTTCAGCGCGAGGAGCTGACCCGGCCGGTCCCGCCGCTCCGCGAGCCACACTCGGCCCGTCGAGCCCTCTCCGAGAACCTCATGCCGGACGACCCGGTCTTCGAGTCGCTCGTCGCCGCGGGACATGGCGCGAGCATACGCCAGTCTGTCTCGATTTCGAGACGCAAGGTGAATCGGAACCGAAAGGGGAAAAAAGCGTCCCGTTGCGGGAAATGGCGATGGAGAACGGGCGAGGTGTGTCTCGAGAACGAGACACACGGATCGAGGCGCTTCGACGGCCAGGTGCCGAAAAACGCCTCAAAACCGCTCTTTCCGGTCCGATGCCCGCCGCTCCCTCCTCAGGCCCGATCCTTGCGGGATCCCGGCATGGTCGCGTTCGACGATCAGGACACGGCGGGTCGAGACGTCGAAACACGGCCGGGAGGAGGTGCCCGATGTCGAGCAGGATCGAACACGGAACGCGCCGGGGCACGAGGCGGTCGCGGGCCGTCGCGACGCTCGTCGCGCTGGCTTCGTGGATGATGTCGTCCACGTCCGTAGCGAACGCCGCCGCTGGAACCTGTGTCCGGGTCGAGGTGAACGGGCCGATCGTCCTCCCCGACGGGAGCGCGCGCGACGCCGGGTCGCTCCGGATTTGCGAGCGCCGATCGTTCACACCGGTGGCATCCCTCCATGCCACCTACATCGGTGGAGAGCCCGTGGGGCTGCTCGTCAGCCGCAAGAGCACCTCCGAGGGCACGAACCGGGAGGCGCCGACGGTCCTCTTCGAACGGGACGCGAGTGGCCGGATGCGTCTGCTCGGGTACGTCCTCCCGCAGGCGGGGACGAACGTCAGCTTCGCGCTGGCGAAGCCGTCGGTGCGCTCGGTCAGGTCCCCCCTCGCCGACGCGCCGATCGTCGCACTCGTCGCCCGCTAGGGGCTGGGGTCAGGTTCCGAACTTCCCGATTTCGGAACC
>CAZVOE010000021.1:0-24849 GCA_964628935.1 uncultured Acidobacteriota bacterium | reverse complement strand
CCCCCCCCCCCACTCCTGTCACCTTCTCCGCACCCCACGCGTCCGTCTCCCCGTAAGGACGGGAAGGTGTCTCCCGCACCACGGCATTCACTGGAAGCGGAGGGACCAATCGCTGCCCCGCGCCGCCGGGGTTGTGGTATTCATCCACCGACCGCGCGAGGGAGGGCCGCCCATGCTCGCGATGCGCATGCGCCAGAAAGAAGCGTCGTTCTACTTTGTCAGCTACCCGGCGAAGGACCTCCTCCAAAAGGTCCGGTTCGTCACCCGATTCCATTCCGGGCGTGGAGAGTCGGTCGGGGGCGACCGGAAGAAGGACCCGGACGACGTCGAACGTTTCGTCGAAGCGATCGAGAGATCCTCCGGGGCTTTCCAGAGGCAGTTGAACCGGAGGAAGGTCGCCCAGATCCGGGACTTCTACCGGAACGAGACGCGGCAGCCGATCATCCCGGGCGCCGTGCTCCTCTTCACGGCGGAGGAGCTTCGGTTCCGAACGATCTCGGGTCACGATCGCACCGGGTACCTGACCGAGCCCGACGGCGGCTTCCTGATCATCGACGGGCAGCACCGGCTCGCGGGTCTCCATTTCTACATGGAGGAGCCCGACGCTGATCCGGAAATCGAGGTCCCTTGTGTGATCTTCGACGGAAAGACGGCGGATTTCGCCACCGAAATGTTCGTGATCATCAACTCGACTCACACCCGGATCAACAAGTCCCATCTCGTCGACCTTTACGAGCGGATCGAATGGGGAACCGATCAGGAGAAGAAGTTCGCCTCGCGCCTCGTGCGCGCGCTGTACGAGGAGGGGGACTCGCCCCTCCAGTACCACATCAACATGCTCGGCGGCCGTTCGCAGCAGGAGATGTGGATCAACCAGGCCCAGATGTTCGCTGAGGTGCACCGCGTGATCCGGAGGAGGGAGGCGCGACACCGGTTCGAGGACGGGAGGGGATGGAGCCGAGACCGAGGCTACGCGTTCTTGCGGGACGTCTTCAAGGCGGCGAAGTTCCACTTTGGAGACGCGTGGGGTGACACCAAGCGCTCGATGGTCAATCGGGACGTGACGCTCAAGGCGATCGTCCGGGTCGCCGGGGACCTCGCCGGTGAGTGGCGTGGAAAGCTCCCGTTCGGACCCGATCAGTTCACCTTCCTCGTATCGAACCTCGCTCCGTGGCGCGAACTCGCCCGGGAATTCCGCCGGGAGGGCTTCTACGAGCGTTTCCCGGCGCGAGGACAGGTAGAGCGCGTCGAGAAGATCCGGCGGCGGTTGGGGAGAGAACTCGGCCTGTCGGAATAGGCCCGCCGACAGAGCCGACTATCGCAAACTCCTCCTCCGGAAGCGTTCGATCTTTCACAATCTTCTTCGCCCAGATTGCGGAGGGCCCTGGGCAACCCGGCGCGCCGAAGGTACGTTTACGAGGGACTCGCGAGGGGGCGACTCCGGATGAGGTGAGGGCATCGGGATGATCAGGGGAAGCTCCATGCGGCGAGCGGTCGCGGCGTGCGGGGTTTCGCTCGCCGCGATCGGGTCCGGGTCGGCCACTCCTCCCCTCTTTCTGGCGGACACCCCCTTCGACCCCCCGGCGTCGAACCGGATCTACGAGGTCGATCCGGCGACCGGCGTGCTGACCCTCAGGGCCGACCTCGGGCCGGATTACTCGCCGATGCTCGGTCTCGCGGCGGCGAGTGGGACGGTCCTCTATGCGATCGGCAGCGACAACTCGGGTACGGTCTGCGCCGGCGAGGGTTTCGCCTGCCTACTCCTTCGCATCGAGCTCGACCCGTTCTCGACCGTCCCTGCGTCTGTCGATGTCATCGGCCCGGTGACCGTCGGCGGCGTCCAGGTCGACGAGCTCACGGGACTGAGCTTTCGGAACACCGCGGCTCTTTACGCGATCAGCCAGGAAACGGACGGCCTGTACATTGTGGACACCGCGACCGCCGCGGCCACTCTCGTCGGGACGTCGAACGCGAACCTGTACGGCGGCGACCTCACGTTCGACTCCCAAGACCGGTTGTGGGTCTGGGTGAATCCGAACGGCGGCGCGGGAACCGGCCTCTACCAGATGGACCCCGAAACGGCGCAGGCGACGCGGACGGCCTCCGACAGCACGAACATGTCGGGGCTCGCGGCGATCGGCCACTCCGACCAGATGTACGGTTCCGATCCGCCGGCGAACCGCCTTTGGGACGTCCTCCCCGTGACGGGTCGTACGGGGACGTACGAGATCCTGACCCTCGACGGGTCGGTCTTCGACCACAAGCGCGGCGACCTCGACTCGCCGTACTGCGAGGACGACTCGGTCTGCGAGGATTCGAATCCCTGCACGGTGAATCGCTGCGGTCCCGGGGGGTGCGTGTTCCTCTTCGAGGACGCGACGTGCGACGGGGTCGACGACGACTGCGACGGCCTGTTCGACGAGGACTTCGTGTCGACGCCGACGACCTGCGGCGTCGGAGCCTGCTCGGGGAACACAGGGCAGCTTCTCTGTTCGGGAGGGACGCTCGAAGACACGTGCGATCCGTTCGAGGGCGCTTCATCGACCGACCCGTGCGATGGGATCGACAACGATTGCGACGGAACGACGGACGAGGGGTTCCCCGACTTCGACCTCGACGGGTCGGCGGACTGCGTCGATCCCGACGACGACAACGACGGGGTGCTCGACGTCGAGGACTGCGCGCCGTTCGATCCCGTGAAGACCGCCGGGCCCCCCGCCGAGGTGCGTTCGGTGGTCTGGGCCGGCGTGCCGCGGGAGATCCGGTGGGCCGACCAGGGGGAGGGAGTCTTCTACGACATCGTGTCGGGGTCGATCTCCGCATTGCGCGCGGATGGCGGGGTCTCGGGGGCGACGTGTCTAGCGGACGACCTCGCCGCGCCGCAGTATCTCGACCCGCGAGCGGACCCGGCGCCCGGAAGCGGCTACTACTACCTGATTCGGGCGCAAAAAGCGGCCTGCGGGGCAGGCACGTACGGGTTCGCCTCGTCGGGTGCGGAGCGGATTCCGAACTCCGACTGTCCCTGACCGTCGAAGAGCCCTCGCGATCCCGCTTTTCCTACCCTTCGCCGCGGGGCGCCTCGAATCGGGGATCCGAGTCGACGCCGATCTCGACCGGGACGGTCCGCGCGCGACTCAGTTCCTCCTCGGTCCCAGGCCGGTGGTTCCGCCCGGTCGCGATCCTGCGTCCCCGAGCCCACGCACCCGGTCCCGGGATCGGAGGTCTCCGCAGATCCCCGGCCGCAAAGCGAGCGACCCTCGGAGCCGTACCTCGTCGAATCCCGAGTTTCCGCCGCAGTCCGCCGCCTCGAATCGAATCCTCGGCTGGCTCAGCTTCGACCAGTTGCACTGGGCGGCGATCCGGCAAAGCTCCTGCGGGTTGATCTCGATCGTCTCGTCGGTCAAGAGCCCGTCGAAGTCCCCCGTCGCCGCGCCGTCGTACACGAGGCACCCCTCGATGAAGAGCCTCTCCCGGACGACCTCCCCGGTCGCCCCGTCCTCGTCCGACGCAACCACCACCACGCGAAGCGGGAAGAGGGAAGGAACCAGGAAGGTCTGATCGGCGGGCTCGAGGAAGGTCACCGCCGGAGTCACCGTGTCCACCGTGAACGACACCGAATCGGAGAAGCTGTTCCCCCCTGCGTCCGTCGCCGTGACCGTGACCGCGTAGTCCCCGTGCTCGGAGTAGGTCGGCCCCCCCGCCGGGTCGTAGGTCAGCGCGAGGTCCGGATCGCACGCGTCCGTGAAGGCCGTCTCGACCGTCACCGGTGCGCCGGAGCAAGAGCCGTCCTCTGGTGAGACGATCCCGCCGCTCGGTTCGTGGGTGTCGACCACCGTCACCACCGTGTCGTCGGTGTCGCTCGCCCCCGCACGGTCCGTCACCGTGAGCGTGACCGTGTGACCCCCGAGAGCGAATCGGACGTCGGCCACCGCGGAAGTCGCGAGCGTCTGCCCCCCTTCCGTCCAGAGGAACGACGCGAGATCCTCGAAACCGTCGGGGTCGGTGCTCTCGCTCCCGTCGAGGGTCGCCGTCGCCCCCAGATCCCCCGTGCACTCGAGCGTCTGGTCCGGGCCCGCGTCCGCAACCGGAGGCTGGTTCGTGATCTCGCACGCATCTCCGATCCCGTCCCCGTCCCGGTCCTCTTGGCCGGGGTTGAATTCGTCGGGGCAGTTGTCTTCGCACGCGCGCAGGCCGTCTTCGTCGAGGTCGGATTCGCCCGGCGGCAAGGTGGGCCAACCGGCGTCCCGGCAATCGTTGTTCTTGCCGTCGCAAAGCTCGGGAGCGCCAGGATAAACGTCCGGGTCGGAGTCGTCGCAATCGAGGCCCCCCGTCACCACGATGTCGTCGATCGCGTACGACGTGAGGTCGCCGTTTCGCTCCGCGGTGAAACGAAGGAGAACCGTTTCCGAGTCGGCCTCGAACGTCGCGGAGAAAGGAAACCACGCGCCGCCCGCTTGCCATGGACAGAGCCCGGGGCTCGGCCGCTCGAGAAGACGCGTTTCCCCGATCTCGATGCCGAACGAGAGGGCACGGGGATCGCCGGCCGTTCCCGCCTGACAGAACACGCCTTGGAGACGATAGGTTCCCCCGGGAATCAAACCGGTGAGAATCTGTTCGATCGTGGGATCCGTGTCGGCCGCGCCGCTCCCCTCCAGGCGGAAGAACCAATTCCCGAGGTGTTGAGACCACCCCCCTGTCGTCCCGATGTTGTACGAGTTCCAGCCGTTTCCGAACGCGTTGGCCGGGGCGAGATGAAGGAAGTCCCCGTTCTCGACCAGGTTGCGACCGCCCTCGGAAACCGGGGATTCGTCGCGGTCGAGGTCGTTCGGGGTGTGCGCATTGAGCAGGGGGACCCAGCCTCGGCCCTCCCGCTCGCCCACGTAGGTCGCGAGAACGGCGCCGGGGACGGCGACGACGTTGCGACGGATGTAGCCGAGGCCGTTGGTGTCGCTCCCGATCGTGTGACGGAAGCCAGGCGGTTCCTCGGCATGCAGGCGGAGCGCCGGACCGAACGTCTCCCCGAAGTCCTCGGAGTGACCGACGAGCACCGACCGACCGGCATCGGCCTTTCCGAGTCCCAAGACACCCTCGTCTGCCCAGACGACCCAGACGTTGCCCTGCTCGTCGGACTCCAACCCGATGACGTTCTTCGGGAGAAGCTGAGGAGCGAAGGGCTCGACGGGAGCCCGGAAGCTCACGCCGCCGTCCTCCGATACGCTGGTCAGGAGACCGACGTTGGGAGGATATCGTGTATACGCGACGACGACGCGGTCGCCCGCTGCGTCCGCATACTCGACCGAGGGCTGGTAGCCGTACGCGTCGATGGTGACCTGGGACCACTGGCCTTCCGATCGCGACCGGGTGAAGACACCGTACGGAGTACGGGACCAGGTGACGACCGCATCCCCGTCCGCCCGGCAGTCGAGGTCCAGGTCGGCCGCGGTCATCGAGTCGTGCTGGAACGGCGCGCCGAACGTCGCCCCGCCGTCCTCGCTCGAGGCGGAGAAGGGCAAGGTGTTGGTTCCTGGGGCGCGTCCTACCCAGGCGGCCTCCACCCGAGTCCCCGCGGCGCAGAGCCGTAGCCGGTTCGTCGTCGTGACGCCGGCCTGGAGAGTGGACGACTCCCACGTGCTTCCACCGTCCACAGTACGCGCAAACCGAATTCCCCGCGCCGGGTCGTGCCACAGTAGATAGGCTCGTCCGGCCTCACCGGCGACGAGGTCGAAGGTCCGGTTCGCGATTCTTCCGTTTCCCACGAGAGATTCGCTCTCCGACCAGCTCCGACCTCCGTCGCCGGAGGTCGTCACCAAGAGTTCCACCGGCCCGCCGGTCGAGCGCTGGACGAGATAGGCGAGGTAGATGCGGCCACCGGCGTCGACGGCCGCGAGAGGATTGTCCGTGCCGTTCACGATTCCGCCCGTCGGCCACGAACTCACACGTCGAGGAGGCGCGAAGCTCCGGCCTCCGTCGACGCTCACGGAGGCGGCATAGTAGGGGGTTCCCCCCTCGAAGAACCGATTCGATACGACGACGAGTCCGGAAGGCGACGCGGCGATGGAGGGATAGGTGCCGGATGCGAAGTCGTCACCGAAATCGGTGTCCACGACGACTCCGGGATCGAAGCTCGCGCTCGCCTCGCCGGAGCGGGCGAGGGCGGTATCCGCTCCCGCGAAGACCCCCGGCGCGGATACCCTGCTGGCCGCGACCAGGTCGTCGGGGCCAGCGGCGGCGAGCGCATGTCGCGAGAATCCGCCCACGCTGCCCGGGAAGTCGATGCGAACGGGGGACGACCACCCGGACCCGTCTCCTTCGAGGAACGAGGCGTAAAGTCCGGCGCCCGGAGACGGCGTCCGCACATCCGGCCAGAGGATCCCCCACCGGCCGTTCGCTGTCCGCGCGACGACGTCCCGCGCGAAGTACAACCAGAGGTTCTCAGCAACGGAGCCCGGAAGAGTGTCGGCCGGGGAGAACGTCGCGCCGCTGTCCACCGAGTGAGCGATCCGGATCTCGCGCGTCGTCGGATCGACGAAGTACAGGAACACATGATCGGTCCCGGGGGCGACCGCGATTCGAGGGATCCCGAAGCCCGCGGGTCCACTCGCGGAGAACGTTGCGGAGTAGGTGAGACGGAACGTCTCCCCGTCGTCGGTCGAGCGATACGCAAGGACTCTCGTGGGCCCGCCGCAATAGTCGTAACTCGACGTCGCGACGAGAACCCCGCCGTCCGTCCCGATCTGAACACTCGAGGCGTAGGTCTCGGCGCAATCCGACTCGGCCTCCGGAAACGTGACGCGAGGTCCGAACGAGACTCCGCCATCCGTGGACCGACGAAGACGCGGGTGTTCGAAACCGTTCGGGGGACTCGCTTCGTTGAACAGGGCGAACACGGTTCCGGTCGTCGGCGAAATCTCGACCCAATCCGGATGCTCGGTCCCGAAGCCGAGAAACGAGGTGTCTTCGAGGGGGACCGGCCCTTGCCACGTCTGCCCGCCGTCCAGCGAGGTCAGCATCACGGTCCCGGAGTGTGCGTCCGCCCCGCTGATGATCGACACTCGCCCGCCCGCTGCGGCGGCGATTCGAATCCGGGGGTAGTCGAAAAAACTCGACTGCCCGATGCCGGCATCTCTCGCTCCGAGGAGTCTCCTCGGAGCCTCCCAACTACGCCCCATGTCCGTGCTGCGCGTGAAGTAGAGGGCCCCGCCGCCGGATGGGTCTTCCCCGATGATCACGACATAAAGGACTCCATCAGCTGCGAGCACCCCGTCGTGCATCCTCACCCTCGGTTCTCCGGGCCGCCCAAAGATGTCGACTTCGGGCTCGAAGGTCTGGCCTCGGTTTTCCGAGTAGAGGGCACGGAGCCGAAACGCCTCGACGACGATCACGCAAACACGACCGTCCGGAAGTCCGTAGACCTCGGGGAAGTCATCGAGGTGCGGCACCCTCGGGAGTCCTTCGGAAAGGAAGATCTCCCTGGAGGGGAGGGACGGCGCTGCCATGGAACCGCTGTCGCGAGCGCCTGCCGCTGCGTCCCCTTCGGAATGGGTCGGATCGAAATCGGTGAGGAAGGGGTGGGTGTCGAAGCTCTCCGAAAGGCCGTCAAGGTCGCCACCCGTCTGGGTCGGAGCCCCGAGCGCCGCACGCGAGGGAAGGGGCGCGAAATCCGGCATCGGCTCCCGGGGTGGGAGGTACGCCGCGATGCGGAACGCGGCACGGGGTCTCCGCCGGTCTTCGTCCCTGGTCTCGGGAGCTGCAAGGGCAGGTCCGATCCCCAAGCTCACGAGCAGAACGAGCGGGAGCACCCGCAGACTGGAACGGTGACCCTGATCTCGCTGTGCGGGTCGGCACATGCGCCCCTCCTCATGCGCCACCCGCGCCGCTGACTGGGGACCGGCCACAGGCGGCGCAACCCCAGCATTTCGCCCCTCTAGATACGCGTCTGGCGACGGAGCGGCAAGCCTTTCGGCGGGGCCGGGGACGGAACCCCGTCACTCGCCCGTCACGGTCCTCCGCCGGTCCACCCCCCTCCCCGTGACCAGGTACGTCGCGAACGTGCCCAGCCAGTGCCCGCCCTCGTAGTGCTCTCCCGTCACCGATTTCAGCCCCGATTCCGCATGGATCGACGCCGCGGCACGCAAGGATGCGACGCGCGGATCTTCGGCCGGGAGACCCGCGGCGATCCCCTCGAGCATCCAAGCGCGCGAGAGATTCAGCCCGTCGAGGTGGGCGAGCTTTCCGTCGGTCGGGTCGGTCACGATCCCCGGGACGAGCCACGTGCCCGAACCGTCGAGGGGGATCCCCGGCAAGAACGCTCCGAGCCATGCGGCGAACTCCGCGGGTTTCAGGATCCGCCGCAGGAGATCGGCCTCCGCGATGCAGGGGGAGAGGAAGTCCTGCCCCGAGGGCTCATAGCGGATCGGGCAGTCCCGGTCGGCGAGATAAAGGTCGCGCGTTTTCTTCTCGACGAGCGCCGCCATCGCCCCGTCTCCGGCGACACGCGCCCAATCGAGGATCAGGCCGAACGCGAACGCCGTCTGTGGGTGCTCCCCCTCGCGGATCGGGTAGGCGAGCTTCGGGAGCCACTCTGCGATCCGCGCGGCCGAGGCCTTCTCGAGGGGGGCGAGCGCGGCCGCCCACCGCTTGGCGTCGGGATCGTTCCACTCGCGAAGCTCCGCCGCGAGTTGAAGAAGCCAGGCGAGGCCGTACGGCCGCTCGAAACTCTCCCGTCCCTTGCGAGAGAGGTACGCGACCTCGACCGCGACGTTCTCCGAGGTCAGGCTCTTCTCGAGCGCCGCGCGCGCAGCGGCGGCGAAAGGCGCGTCGGGATGGAGCCGCGCGAGCCGGGCGAGCAGCCAGTGCCCGTGCACGGCGGAGTGCCAGTCGAAGCATCCGTAGAAGGCGGGGGTCAGGGCGCGGGGAGGCAGGGCGTCCTCGTCCGAGTCCATCACGTGCGCGATCTTGTTCGGGTACTCCCGGTGGACGCAGGCGAGAGCGAGGGAGGCGAACCTCCCTGCCGCTGCGTCGTCGAGCCCCGGGACGGCCCTCGGGGCGGCCATGGATCCAGCGAACGTCGAAAGAACCAAGGCCACAGCGAACGGCAGACGCATCCGCTCCTCCCTCCGGATCCGCGCCGAAGGACCCCGAACCCCGCGGGGAGTATGAGGGAATCCGCCCCCCGAGTTCGACCCAACCCGCGCAGGTTTTTACTGCGTCCAAGAGGCTCGACGAAAAAAGCCTCTCCCCCGGGAGGCGCTACTCCGCGCCGAACCTCGATTTCAACCCCGAACGAGGACCGACAACTCTTGGAATGCCCCTTGCTCCGCTCCCCCGCATCACGGTCGGTTGGACCGGGGGGTTCGATGTCTCGCTGGGGGACGAGGCCCGATCGCACGTTTCGGACCGGATCCGTCCGTTTTCGTCGCGGAGTCGCGGGGAAAGCCCTACGGCGTCCCCGGCGTTTCACGCCGTCCGAGGGGGGCGGCGGGTTGAGGCACCAGGAGGAGTCCCGATGACGCGAATCTTGTCTCGCATTCGGCTGGCGGTCGCACTGCTCGCGACGCTGGCGCTACCCACCCAGGCCGCGGTGAGGAACCTCTACATCGCCGCGAGCGACGGCTACGCGTACCTCCCCGTGGACAACACCGTGCCGCCTTTCCAGACCACGGAGCGGCGGTACTACATCCGGGGGTATTGCGACGACGTCGACGGGACCCAGGCGGTCCCCGGTTGCGCCACCTTCCCGGCTCCGATCATCGACGTGAACCAGGGGGACGACGTCTTCATCCAGCTGCGGAACATCGGAAACGCGAACCCGTTCGCGCCCCCCGACCCGCACACGATCCACCTCCACGGGCAGCACGTCACGACGCAGAACGACGGCTTCCCCGAGTCGGGCTGGGAGCTTCCCGTTCCGGAGGAGTGTCCCGCCGGGAATCCGACCTGCAACGTCGGAACCTACTACTTCTACGCCGAGAAGCCGGGCACGTACATGTGGCACTGCCACGTCGAGGCCGCCGAGCACGTCCAGATGGGGATGTACGGCGCGATGATCATTCGCCCGAAGCAGAACGCAACCCGCACGGTCTTCGGCGGGCAGTACAACGATCGCTTCGACAAGGAATACATCGTCCTCCTTTCGGACGTCGAGCTCGCCGCGCACGACTTCATCGAGTGGGCCGACGCGCCCGCGGAGGTTCCGCGTCCGCCGGGGGTCCCTGCGGACTACAACTTCGCGAAGTACAAGGCCGACAACTGGCTCGTGAACGGGCGCGCCTTCCCCGACACGATCCGCCCGACCTACGAGCCCGCAGCGGGGTGCGCCCCCGAGTGCAATCCCGAGTTTTCCGGGCCGCCGAGCGGTTACCTGACCGGCTCGAACAACTACGCGACCTACGCGCCGCTCGTCGACGTGTTCACCGACTCCCGATTCCTGCTCCGCGTCATCAACATGGGGTACGAGACGGTGCCGTGGCACGTTCACGGCTGGCACTTCACCGCGGTCGGAAAAGACGGCTCGCCGATCTCTCGCGACGCGCAGCGGGAGGAATACACCCTGCACATCGGTTCGGGCGAGACGTACGATCTCATCGTCCAGGCCGACAGCCGCAAGGGCGTCGGGCTTTACTCCACGAACTCGACGAACCAGGGCGTCCTCAACTCCTACGCCGAGACGCTCGGCTCGTACCCGGCGGACAACGATCTCGACGACCAGTGGTTCCCGATGCACAACCACAACGACTACACGGTCACCAACGCCGGCTTCTATCCCGGCGGCCAACTCCTGCTGATCCACTCGCGGCCGGTCCTCTCCGGAGGAACCGCGGGTGAGCCGACTCCGGCCGCCCCCGCAGGTTCGCCGATTCACTCCGGCGACTCGGCGCTCGACTTCGGGAAGAAGTAGCCGGGTCGCTCGACCGAAACGCGGGGGGCCGTGCCTCTCCGGAGGAGGGGTTCGCGTGCGACGGATCGTTTCGATGTCGGTTCTGGCGATCTTCTTCCACTCGATCGCCGGCGCGACCGACCGCCCGGAGGCGCCGGAAAGTCGGGGCCGGCTCCTCGTCGAGCAGGCGGTCCTGAAGCCCGGTCCGGACGGGGGCGTGATCGAGATCCGTTTTCGCCTCGCCGGGGTGGACCGACTTCCCGCGGACCCCGGGGAGACCTACGTCCGTGACGAGAAGAGCGGAACCGTCTCGCGCGTGCGCAGAATCCCGATGCTCCCTGCGAGTTCTTCGGCCGATCTCGAGCCGAGCAAGATCGCCTCGTTCGTGGTGCCGAACTACGGAAACAAGTTCCAGGCCGGACAGGTGGTGACGGTGGTCGTCGCGGGACTCGAGCAAGCGGGGGTGACCCTCGAGGCCGCTGAGCCTCGGGACGGGGTGCGGCCTCCGCCTCCGGCGCCGGAGAGCGGGGGAAGCGAGACGAAGCTCACCGTGCTCTCCCTCCGGACGACGGCGAACGGGGACCTCCTCGACGTTCGTTACCGATTGACCGGCGTGGAGCGCGTGTCGGGCGACACCCGGGAAACGTACGTGCTCGATCCCGAAACCGGCGAACGTCTCGGAGCGCTCGGGGTTTCGAGGGTCGGCTTGCTCTCCACCAAGCACGTCGTCAAGGCGGGGACTTCGTTCCTCATCCTGCAAAACCCGGGAAAGAAGATCAAACCGGGCGACCGCGTGACGATCGTGATCTCGGGCGCGCGCGCGGACGACGTGCTCGTGGAGCCTTGAGGTGTTCGGGTCGTATTGAGGCCTCGAGTCGTGAGACGTCGAACCCGCATTCTCATCGCCGCATCGTCTGTCCTCCTGATCGTGATGGCAGAAGCGGAGCCCACACACGCCGCGTCCGCGATATCGGGAACGGTCCACGACCGTTCCGGAGATCCCGTGGCGGGAGCGATCGTCGAGTTCCTGGCCGAGACGGGACCCGTCGCGAGCGTCGTGACCGACGAGAACGGGCGCTACCAGTCTCCCCCTCTTCCCGCGCGGGCATTCCGCGTGACCGCGTCGTTTCCGCGGGCGACGGTCGCGACGTCGCGGTCGGTCCAACTCGTCGAGGGAGAGTTCGCCCTCGTCGACCTTCGGCTCGACCTCGACGTCGGCGTCGAGCGGGTCGTCGTGACCGCTGCGGCGCCCCGAGACGCCCTCGAGTCGAAGGAGATTCGCGAGAGCTTCGCGAAGGACGTCGGGGAGGCTCTCACCCGGATCGAAGGCATCCAGGCGGTCCGCAAGGGCGGAATCGCGAACGACGTGGTCGTGAGAGGGTTCAAGGGAGAGAACCTGAGCGTTCTCGTCGACGGGCACCGGCTCTACGGCGCGTGCCCGAACCGGATGGATCCGCCCGCGTTCCACGTCGACTTCGCGGAAGTCGAGCGGATCGAGATTCGCAAGGGTCCCTACGACCTCGAGCATGGCGGAAGTCTCGGCGGAACCGTCAACGTCGTCACGCGCAAGCCCGAGTCGGGGCTCCACGGAAGCGTGCACGCCTCGGTCGCGTCCTTCGGCTCGCTCGCGGGCTCGCTCTCCGGTTCGTACGGCGCGCCGCGCGGTTCGTTCAAGGCGGGGTATTCCACGCGGCAGGCCGACCCCTACGAAGACGGATCCGGGGAACCGTTCACCGCGTCGGCAAACTACGCGGCGACGGTCGGGGGAGTGCGGGCCTTCGACGTGCGCACCGCGTGGTTCGGCGGCTCGATCGAACTCGGCCCGTCGCGATGGCTCGAGATCCAGGCGACGCACCAGGAAGGGGCTCGTCAGCTGTATCCGTATCTTCAGATGGACGCCGAATACGACGACGCCGACCGGTTCTCGGCGACCTACCGCGAGCGACGAGCGGGCGGCTTCGTCGAAGGGATCGAGGCGGGGATCTCCTGGGCCGGCGTGGATCACCTCATGACCGACGCGCTCCGCACCTCGTCGGCGGGGTCCCCGCGGGAATACTCCATGGCGACCCTCGCCGAGAGCGGGGTGTGGAACGCGCGGGTCGACGTGGCGACCTCGGCCGGGCTCGTCATCGGCCTCGAGGGCTGGACCCGTTCCTGGGATGCGGAGGCGACGCTTCGTTCCGCGGGGTTCGTCCCGCAGCGGTCGATCCCAGACGCCGATCTCGACGTGGCCGGAGCCTTCGCCCGCTGGGATGGGAACCCCGCGGCGCGTTTCCGGGTGAGCGCGTCGGGGCGCGTCGACCGCGCGCGGTCCTCTTCGGGCGCGGGTGCTCGAGAAACCGACCTGTACCAGGCCTACCATCTCACACGCGACACGTCGCGCAGCGACACCGAATGGTCGGCCTCGGCGTCCGGAACTTGGACGGCGACGGAATCGCTCGAAATCGTGCTCGGGGTCGGCCGGACCGTCCGCTTTCCCGATCCGCAAGAGCGCGCCTTCGCCCTACGCCGGAACGGGACCGACTGGGTCGGGAATCCGACCCTCTCGCCGGTGAAGAACCTCGGGGGGGACGTGGCGCTCCGCTTCCAACGGCGGGGCGCCGTGGTCGAGGCGGCGGTCTTCTACTCCGCGCTCGACGATGCGATCCAGATCACCGAGCGACCGCGCGCGGAGGACGTGCCCGGGGTCTTCAACTCCGTGGCGCGGACCTATGTGAATCACGACGCGCGGATGTGGGGGGGTGAGGCGTCGTTCCGCGCCGTGTTGCGGGAACGGTGGTTCCTCTTCGGCGGGCTCTCCGCGGTCCGCGGCACGCAGGATCCGAACGCGGCTCTGGGCATCACCGATTCCGACCTCGCCGAGATGAGCCCACTGACCGCCCGGGCGGGCGTCCGCTTCGACACCGGAGGATGGTTCATCGAGGCGGAAGCGAGGGGCGCCGCGACGCAGGACCGGATCAACTCCGATCTCGAGGAAAGGGAGACGGGGGCGTGGGAAATCGTGAACCTACGAGGGGGCGTCCAGATCGGGCGCGTCTCGATCCTCGCCGCCGCCGACAACCTGTTCGACCGCGAATACGCGCAGTTTCTCTCGTACGCGCGCGATCCGTTCCGCTCGGGGGTGATCGTGCCCGAGCCGGGGAGGACGTTTTCCTTGGGACTCCAGGGGCGCTACTGACTCCCGCGCCGAGGGCGAATGCGAAGGAGAACACCTTGAAAGTCGTTCGGATCGGGATCGCGACCATGGCCTTCACGGTCCTGTCCGCTCTCGCCGCGGACCCGCAGCCGGCCGATCCGCACGCGGGACACGAGGAACATGCCGGGGCGCCGCTCAAGTACACCGGCCACGGGGAGACCCACACGGCAGGCGTTCTCGGAGCGCGGATCGGTGGAAAGGAGGTCGAGGGGATCCAAGTGGACGTCTACGTCCTCCAGGCGACCTCCCCGGAACGGCTCGGACCCGAGGGACGGGGCCCGACGCACCTGTTCAACGTTCGCTTCGTGGACGTCGCGGCGAGCGCATTGCTACCCGACGTGAGGGGCTTCGTGACCGTCGTGCCAGTCTCGGGCGGCGAGGCCCAGCGGGTCCCGCTCGAACCCTTCGCGAAGCACTTCCAGTCCCCGACGAGGCTCCCGGCGCCCGGAGAGTACACGATCGGCGTCGAATTCGAGGCGGGCGCGCGGAAGGGGAGCGTGTCGGGCTTTTCCTTCGTGTACCGGCGCAAGGATGTCGCGGGCGCGGAAGAACCGCACGCGCACCACCGCTGATGCGATTCTCTCTCCCGATCCTCGTCACGGCGGTCGCTGTCGGGGTGGCCTGCAACGGGAGCGCACCCCTCCCGGCGGACGAGGAAGTCTGGATCTGCCCGATGCATCCCGAAATCGTGCGGAGCGGGCCCGCCGAGTGCCCGGTGTGCGGGATGGACCTCGTGCGGAAGGTGGACGAGGCCCCTTCGAGGGAGCCTGGAACGGTGGAAGTCGCGCTGTCCCCGGAGGTAATCAACCGACTCGGGGTTCGCACTGCGGCGGTGCAGCGGCGCGACCTCGAGAGGCGGATCGAGACGGTCGGCTACGTGGAGTACGACCGCTCGAGACTCTGGCACATCTACCCGCTTTCCGCGGGAACGATTCAGCGGCTGACCGTACACTCGGAGGGAGAGCGGATCCGCAAGGGGGAGTTCCTCTTCCATCTCGCCTCGCCGATGCTCAGCCGAACGAAAGACGAGACGTACGCCGAGGCGGACGGCGTCGTGGTCGCCTTGAATGTCATCGACGGCCAGTGGGTCGAGCCGGATGCCCCCGCGATCACCATGGGGGATCTCAGCACCGTTTGGGTTCTCGCCGAGGTCTTTGAAGGGCAGGCGTCCTGGGTGCGGCCGGGGCAGACGGCCCGGATCCGGATCTCCTCCGACGGGGAACGCACGTGGAGCGCGCGCGTCCAGTACGTCTACCCGAACCTCGATCCGGAGACCCGAACTCTCAAGGTTCGCATGACCGTCCCCAATCCGGGGGAGGCGTTGAAACCGAACATGCTCGTGGAGGTGGTCCTCGACTGCGGCTCGAGCGAAGCGACGCTCGCCGTGCCGCGCGAGGCCCTCATCCAGACGGGGCGCGAAGAGCGGGTGGTCGTGTCGCTCGGGGAAGGGAGGTTCTCTCCGCGCACGGTCGTCTCCGGACTCGAGAGCGACGACTGGGTCCAGATCGTCGAGGGGCTCGAGGAGGGGGAGGAGGTGGTCGTCTCGGCCCAGTTCCTCATCGACTCGGAGGCGAGCCTCCGGTCGAGCCTCGAACGGATGACGTCCCGGTCGACGGCGGCGGGCGGCGTGGAATGAGAGGATGATCGGCGCCCTCGTTCGTTGGTCGGTCCGGAACCCGGTCCCCGTTCTCCTGTTCACGGCGATTCTCACGGCGCTCGGAGTGTGGAGCGTCCTCGACATTCCGATCGACGCCATCCCCGACCTGTCGGACGTCCAGGTGATCGTGAAGACGTCGTATCCGGGTCAGGCGCCGCAGATCGTCGAGGACCAGGTGACATTCCCCTTGACGACCGCGCTTCTCGCCGTTCCGGGGGCCGTCGGCGTCCGCGGGTTCTCGATGTTCGGCGATTCCTACGTCTACGTCCTCTTCGAGGACGGTACCGACCTTTACTGGGCGCGGTCTCGGGTGCTCGAATACCTCTCCCAGGCCGGGCCGCGTCTCCCTGCCGCCGCCCGATCCGAGCTCGGTCCCGACGCCACCGGTGTCGGCTGGGTGTATCAGTACGCGCTGGCCGACCGCACCGGCCGCCACGATCTCGCGGACCTCACGTCGATCCAGAATTGGTACCTCAAGTACGAGCTTCAACGAATACCCGGCGTTGCGGAGGTGGCGACGGTCGGTGGAATGGTGCGGCAGTACCAGGTCCTCCTCGACCCGAAGCGACTCCGGACGTACGGAATCCCGTTATCGAGGGTTCGAGAGGCGATCGAGCGCGCAAACCGGGAAGCCGGCGGGTCGGTCATCGAGCGGGCCGAGGCGGAGGCGATGGTCCGGGCGACCGGTTACCTGCGAGGAGTGGAGGACCTTCGCCGCGTTCCGGTAGCGCTCGGAAGCCGGGGAACGCCGATTCTCCTGGGAGACATCGCGGAGGTGCGCACCGGACCCGAGATGCGCCGCGGGATCGCGGAACTCGACGGGGAAGGGGAAGTGGTCGGCGGGATCGTCGTCATGCGCTGGGGTGCGAACGCGCGGGACGTCATCGACCTCGTGCGCGCCCGGCTGGACGAGATCCGGCGGACGGGCCTGCCTCCAGGCGTCGAGATCCTCCCGACCTACGACCGCTCCGAGCTCATCCGCCGGGCGGTGCGCACCCTCACGACCGCCCTGAACGAGACGGCGCTCCTCGTCTGTCTCATGACGGCTCTCTTCTTGTTCCACCTCCGCTCCTCGCTCGTCGTCGTGCTGAGCCTGCCGGTCGGCGTGCTCGCGGCCTTCGTCCTCATGCGGTTCCAAGGGATCAACGCGAACATCATGTCGCTGGGGGGCATCGCGATCGCCGTCGGGACGATGGTCGACGCCGGCGTCGTCATGGTGGAAAACGCCCACAAGGCGCTCGAGCGCGATCCGGATTCGGAGACGGGTCGTGGAGAGCGAATCGCGCGAGCGGCCGTCGAGGTCGGCCCGCCGCTCTTCTACTCCCTCCTCGTCGTGAGCGCGGCCTTCCTGCCGATGTTCGCGCTCGAGGCCCAGGCCGGGCGGCTCTTTTCCCCCCTCGTCTACACGAAGACCTATTCGATCGCCGCGGCCGCCGTGCTCTCCGTCACGCTGGTTCCCGTGCTCATGGTCGCCTTCATCCGCGGCCGCATCCGGCCGGAGGAGGCCAACCCGCTCAACCGGATGATGATGGCCGCCTATCGTCCTTTCATCCGTGCGGTGCTCGAGCGTCCGCGGACGGTCGCGGCGCTCGGGCTCCTCGCGGCCCTCTCGGGCGTGTGGCCCGCTCTCCGGCTGGGATCGGAGTTCATGCCGCCGCTCGACGAGGGGGACCTCCTGTACATGCCGAGCACGTTCCCGGGAATCTCGGCAGGGAAGGGGCAGCAGCTCCTGCGGCAGACCGACGCCGCCATCCGGCAGGTTCCGGAGGTGGAGCGGGTTTTCGGGAAGATGGGCCGCGCGGAGACGGCGACCGACCCGGCCCCTTTCGAGATGATCGAGACGACGATCTCCCTCAAGCCGCGCGAAGCGTGGAGGCCCGGGCTCACGCTCGACGATCTCGTGCGCGATCTCGACGCGCGCGTCACGTTTCCCGGTCTCTTCAACGCCTGGCTCATGCCGATCGAGGCCCGCACGACGATGCTGTCCACCGGCGTGCGGACGCCCGTTGCCGTGCGGGTGAGCGGCCCCGATCTTTCGGTCGTCGAGGAGATCGGCCGCCGCGTTGAGGACGCGGTGCGCGAGGTCCCGGGGACGGGGTCCGTCTATTCCGAGCGGGTGACCGGGGGGCGCTACCTGCAGATCGACGTCGACCGTGTCCGCGCGGGACGGATCGGCCTCAACGTCGCCGATGTTCAGGAGGTCGTCTTGCTCGCGGTCGGCGGGATGAACGTCTCCGAGGCCGTCGAGGGAAGGGAACGGTATCCGATCAACGTCCGCTACCCGCAGGAGTACCGGGACTCCGTCGCGCGCCTGAGAGATCTCCCGATCGTGACCCCCGACGGCAAGCAGGTTCGTCTGGGCGAGGTCGCGTCCGTGAGGATGGCCGACGGCCCTCCGATGATCCGGAGCGAAGATGCCCGGCCGGTGGGATTCGTGTACGTGGACATCGAGGGACGGGACCTCGGCTCCTACGTTCGCGCCGCGCGCCGAGCCGTCGAGTCGAAGGTCGTCGTTCCCGCCGGTTACTCGCTCGCGTGGACCGGGCAGTACGAGCACATGCTCCGCGCGTGGAACCGGCTCCTCCTCGTGATTCCGCTGACCCTCGTCTTGATCGTCGTGCTTCTCTACCTCGGGTCGCGGAGCCTCGTGGAGGTCGCGGTCGTTCTCGGCACGCTGCCGCTCGCCTTGGTCGGGAGCTTCTGGACCCTGCACCTTCTCGATTACAAGCTCTCGGTCGCCGTCGGGTGCGGGCTCATCGCGATGGCGGGCCTCGCGGTCGAGTTCGGGATCGTGATGCTCGTCTACCTCGACGGCGCTCTCGATCGGACGCGGGCGGCGAGGGCGGCGGACGGCGTCCCGCTCGGGAAGGCGGACGTCCGGGACGCCGTCGTCGAGGGAGCGCTCCGGCGACTGCGTCCGAAGATGATGACCGTCCTCGCGGACATCGTGGGGCTGATTCCGATCATGCTGATCGCCGGATCGGGCTCCGACGTCATGAGGCGGATCGCCGCCCCGATGTTCGGCGGGCTCTTGACGTCGACCGCGCTGACCCTCGTGGTGCTTCCGGCGGTCTATCTCCTTTGGAAGGGCCGCGGACTGCCCGAGATCAGCCGAACGCCTCCTTCGTGATCTCGAGCATCGCCGGGTGGATCCGGTTCCCTCCCGCGGTGATCGACCCTTCTCTCAAGAACGCCTCGCCCCCATGGACGTCGGTCACGGTCCCTCCGGCCTCGCGGACGAGAAGGGCACCCGCCGCGATGTCCCAAGCGGAGAGGCCGATCTCCCAGAATCCGTCGTAGCGGCCACACGCCGTGTAGGCGAGATCGAGCGACGCCGATCCTGCGCGTCGGATCCCGGACGTCGAGCGGACGAAGCGCTCGAACGCGACCAAATACCGGTCGAGGCGGGACAGCTCGCGGAACGGAAAGCCGGTCGCGATCAGGCACTCGTCGAGCGACTCGGCGTCGCGGCCGGCGATCGCCCGCCCGTTGCGCCGCGCGCCGAGCCCCCTCGCGGCGGAGAAGGCCTCGTGGTGAACCGGGGCGTAGATGGCGCCGGCGCCGCGCCCTTCGGGCCCCGCGAGCGCGACGGAAACGGCGAAGGTAGGGACGCCGTGGATGAAGTTCGTCGTCCCGTCGAGCGGGTCGACGATCCAGCGATGCCGATCGGAAGACTCGTCCCGCGTTCCCTCCTCGGCGAATATCCCGTGTTCCGGGAAGCACTTTTTCAGGAAGCCGACGACCGCAGCCTCGGCCGCGCGGTCGGTCTCGGTGACGTAGTCGTGGAGGCCCTTCGTCTCGACGTCGGTGCGGAGCGTCTCGCGGAATCGGTGGCGGAGGATCTCTCCTCCCGCCCGCGCGGCGGCGACGGCCGCCTGCTCGAAGATGGCGAGATCGCGAGGGGCGGTGACATTCACGACGGCTCCTTCGGCCGCGCCCGCGGATGGGCGCGATCGTAGACGTCCATCAGCGCGTCGATCCCGACGTGGGTGTAGCGCTGCGTGGTCGACAGGCTTGCGTGGCCCAAGAGCTCCTGGATCGCGCGGAGGTCCGCCCCGGCGCCGAGGAGATGGGTCGCGAACGAGTGGCGGAGCGCGTGCGGGGAGATGCGCGCGTGGAGAGCGGCCTCCCGAAGGCGCCGGTCGAGGAGGCGCCGCACGCTCCGATCGGTCAGGCGGCCGCCGCGGGCGTTGAGGAAAAGCGCCTGCGGATCCCCTCCCTTCCCGCGGATCCCCGTGGAAAGATCGAGCCATCGACGAATCGCCGCCGCTGCCTTCGAGCCGAAGGGGACGATCCGCTCCTTTCGTCCCTTCCCCATCACGCGGACGAGGCGTTGGGCGAGGTCGACGTCCTCGAGGTCGAGCGAGGCGAGTTCGCCGACTCGAAGGCCGGCCCCGTAGAGGAGCTCCAGGATCGCCCGGTCGCGCGCGCCGGCGAACTCCTCGACCGGGATCCGGGCGAGGAGGGCGAAGATCTCGTCGACCGTGAGGTGGCGCGGAAGCCGGCGCGGGATCCGGGGCGTTCGGACCACGCGGCCGGGGTTCGCCCGGATCCGCTCTTCGCGCACCGCGTGCTGGAGCCAGGCCCGCACCGCCGCGAGCTTTCGCGCGATCGACGATTTCTCGAGCCTCGCGAGGTGGAGGTTCGCCACGAACGCGCGGATCATCGTGTCGTCGATCGCCTCCGGGCCGGGAGGCTCGGTTCCGAGGTGGTCGGTCCTCAGAAACGCCCCGAACTGCCGGAGGTCGGAAGCGTACGCGCGGACCGTCTGGCCCGAAGCGTGCCGCTGGTCGCGGAGGTAGGCGAGGAATCGCTCGACGGACGCCGCGAACGGGGAGGGGTTGGTCACGGTTTCCCCAGGGCTTCGAGGGCCTCTCCGGTCGCCTCGAGGAATCGCTCGAGCGAGGCGAGGGCGACCGCCGCCCGGGCTTCCCGGCGGTCCCTCCTCCCGCGGGCACCGGGGGGAGGTGGAGGTAGGAGCCCGAATGCCGCGTTCGTCGGCTGGAATCCGCCGGCCTGAGCCCCCGCGATGTAGGCGCAAAGCGCTCCCAGCATCGTGTCCGCCGGCAGGGCGAGCGGGTCACGGCCGAAGGCGCGCCGCGCGGCGTTCATCCCGGCCAGGAGACCGGTGGCGGCCGATTCGGTGTACCCCTCGACCCCGGAGATCTGGCCCGCGAAGAACAGGCCCGGCCTCGTGCGAGCCTCGAGGGTCGGCCGGAGCACGGTCGGCGCGTTGAGGTAGCAGTTCCGGTGGATCTGTCCGAGCCGCACGAACTCGGCGCGCGCGAGGCCGGGAATCGTCCGGAAGATCCTTTTCTGCTCGGGCCAGCGGAGCCGCGTCTGAAAACCGACCATCGACCAGTGCTCCGCCGCGAGGTTGTCCTGCCGGAGCTGGACGACCGCCCACGGGCGCTCGCCGGTGCGGGGGTCGCGCAGGCCGACGGGCTTCATCGGGCCGAAGCGGAGGGTGTCGACACCGCGCCTCGCCATCTCCTCGACCGGCAGGCACCCTTCGAAGAACGGGGTCCGATCGAACTCGTGGACCGGCGCCGTCTCTCCCGAAAGAAGCTCGGCGACGAAGCGCTCGTACTCGTCACGGGTCATCGGGCAGTTGAGGTAGTCGTCTCCGCCCCCTTTGTCGTACCGCGAAGCCGCGAACGCAACGCCGCGGTCGATCGAATCGGCCTCGATCACCGGGGCGATCGCATCGAAGAAGTAGAGGTAGTCGCGACCCGTGAAACGGGCGATCGCCTTCGCGAGCGCGTCGGAGACGAGGGGGCCGACCGCAAGGACGACGATCCCCTCCGCAGGAATCTCGACGACCTCTTCCCGGAGGAGCCGGATGTTCGGGGTAGAGGCGATCGCGTCGGTGACCGAGGCCGCGAACGCCTCGCGGTCGACGGCGAGGGCCCCGCCCGCGGGCACGCGGTTTCGGAGGGCGCAATCGAGGATGAGCGAGCCGAGTCGCCTCATCTCCTCCTTGAGGAGGCCGTGAGGGGTCGAACGTTCGAGCGACTTGAGCGAGTTCGAGCAGACGAGCTCCGCGAGCCGGTCGGTGCGATGGACCGGGGTTTCCCGCCCGGGTCGCATCTCGTAGAGGGTGACTTCCACCCCCCGCCGGGCGGCCTGCCAGGCGGCCTCGCTGCCCGCGAGGCCGCTGCCGACCACGGTCACGGGACGGGGAACCATGCGCCCAGGATACCAAGGGCCCCTTGGACGCCCGAACGGACGTCCTGTAAAGTGTTCCGGATTCGGAAGCGCATTTCGCCCCCCATCACTGGGGGGTATGGAGACCGACCCCATGAAGCGCACGTTCTCGATCGTGATCGCGGCACTCGCGCTCGCGGGTTGCATGCCCGTCGACGCGAAGAAGAAGAAAGAAAAGGAAGAGCCTCCTCCGGCCCAGGCCGCGACCGCTTCGAAGGTCGTCGCGACGATCGGCGACTCCACGATCACGGCCGAGGAACTCGATCAGGCGTCCGCCGGTCAGCTCATGAAGGTTCGGCAGCAGGAGTACGAGATCAAGGCCGGCGTCCTCGAAGGGCTCATCCAGAAATCCCTTCTCGAGAAGGAAGCGGCGGCGCGCGGCATCACCGCGGCCGATCTCCTCAAGGTCGAGATCGAGGACAAGATCGCCGCGCCCACTCCGGAGGAGATCGACGCGGCCTACGAGCGGGTGAAAAGCCGGCTGGGGGGACGGACGAAGGAGCAGGCGCTTCCCGACCTCGAGCGGCAGGTACGCGCGCAGAAGGCGAACGAACTCCGGGAGTCGTTCCTCGACTCCCTCGCAACCAAGAACGGCGTCAAGGTGTTCCTCGATCCTCCTCGCGTCGCAGTGGCCTTCCCTGCGGACGCTCCCTCACTCGGCCCCGCGTCGGCGCCGATCACGATCGTCGAGTACTCCGACTATCAGTGCCCATACTGCCGCCGGGCGCATCCGACGGTCGAGCGAATCATGAAGGAGTACGACGGGAAAGTCCGCTTCGTGTACCGCGACTACCCGCTGAACTTCCATCCGCGGGCGGTCCCGGCCTCCGTCGCGGCGCGTTGCGCGGGAGAGCAGAACAAGTTCTGGGACTACCACAACCATCTGATGACGCAGCAGGGCGACTTGAGCGACGCCGACCTCGAGAAGCGGGCGCAGGCCGTGGGGCTCGACATGGCCGCGTACGCGTCGTGCGTCGGATCGCAGCGGCACAACGAGGCGATCATGGCGGGCTTCCGGGAGGGGCAGTCGTACGGGGTGACCGGGACCCCCGCCTTCTTCGTCAACGGCCGGATGATCTCCGGAGCCCAGCCCTTCGAGGCCTTCAAGGCGGTGATCGAGGACGAGCTGTCGAAATCCGCGGGGACGAATTAGGGTTCGAACCGCGAGCGAAGCGGCAGCGGCAGCTCCGGGCAGGCTTCGGGCGGTGCCGCGAAGAGCCTCCGCCGAATCGCCGCG
This sequence comes from uncultured Acidobacteriota bacterium, assembly GCA_964628935.1. Lineage (GTDB taxonomy): Bacteria > Acidobacteriota > Polarisedimenticolia > Polarisedimenticolales > DASRJG01 > CAYLHQ01. The sequence goes on along the minus strand of CAZVOE010000021.1, from coordinate 1,676 downwards.
ATCGCTCGGTAGAAGAAATCGAGGAAGGGAGCGGGAAGGGCGTCGAGCGCGGCTCCCGCCACTCCCCACACGCCGCCGAGCCGGCGGAGCATCCGCACGACCGCCGCGGACCGCGAGTGGACCCCTCCGCGCGCGTCCACGACGATGAGGGAGTCGGGGAGCACCGCCCGCACGCTCGCCGGGAGGACCCGCACAAAGGTCTCCCCGTGCAAGGGAGCGAATCGGAACCGCGATCCGTCCGCATCGCGGTGGATGGCGAAGCGCACGGCGCGATGGCACAGGCCGCATGCCGCGTCGTAAAAAACCCGGTCGGGATCGGGCATCGTCCGAAACCGTAGCACAGCCGAGGCCGGCGCAAGATTCGGAGCCGTCGATCGCCGGCCCCCCGCGGACGCGAAAATTCCTGCGCGAATCGGACTCCCCAAAGGGCGATTCCGGGCCCCGTCGGAGCCCTTTCCGGACGGCACCCTGGCATGCGCCCTGCTGGAATCCCCGGCATCGAGGGAGGAAACCGGGCATGAAGATCCTCGTCGCTTACGACGGCTCCCGCTTCGCCGAGGCCGCCATCGACGCTCTCCTCGACCGTCCGTGGCCCGCAGGGAGCGAGGTCCGGCTCGTCACCGCCATCGAGCCGGTCCGGATCGTTCCCCCTTCCCCCGGGCTCGAGCTACTCTCCCCTTACGGAGAGCGGCTCGAGGCCAAGGTTCGCGAAGGCGCCTACCAGCAAATCCAGCGCGCGCTCGGTCGATTGGCGGGTCGTGTCGATCTCGTCACCTCGTACGAGATTCGCGAGGGGGAGGCCAAGCAGGCGCTCCTCGAAGCGATCCGTGACTGGAGCCCGGACCTCGTCCTCGCCGGGTCGCGCGGGAAGTCCCCGTTCGAAAGGATCCTGCTCGGAAGCGTGAGCCACGCCCTCGTCAGCCAGGCGCCGTGCAGCGTGGAGATCGTCCGCGCATCCGCCGCTTGACCGAGGTCGCTTGACGGCCGGCAGAGCCGTTTCTACTCTCCGAACATGCCGAGGCCGAAATTTTCCGCTGCAGGGGGGCTCGCGGTTCTCGGCGACCTCGTTCGCCTGACTTTTCCCCCGGCGGGGCGGAGGGAGATCGCCGAACAGGGCCTCGCCCTGACGGCCCGGACCGTCGGCGCCCGTGCAGGGGTCCTGTTGCTCCGCGACACGCCGGGGGGGCACCCCCACACCGAGGCGGTGTGGGGGGAAGGGGACCACGAACCGGTGGAGGAGTTCGGATCCCGCTGCCTCGGTCTCGGCGACCCCGTTCGCGAAGAACCGGGGGTCGACGGCATTCCGCACCTCGTGTCGCTGCTTCTCCCGGGAGACGTCGGTGCGCTCGGAGCGCTCGTCTTCGAGCGTCCTTCGCTCTGGTGCGACGACGCTCGTGCGTTCGCCCGAAGCGCCGCGCGCATCCTTTCCGGCGCGGTGCGGACGCACAAGACGATCGTCGAGAGCCGAGACCAGCGAGAGCTCCTTTTCCAGCGGAACCTCGAGCTCGAGATCTTGAGCGAACTCGCCGCGCGGCTCCAAAGCGCCGAGGGGAGCGATTTCGAGCTTCTGCAGACCGCCCTCGACCTGATTCTCGCGCGTCTCGGGCTCGAGGCGGGCTGGATCTTCTGGGGGGAGCAGGCCCGCGGCGAGCTCGAGCTCGCCGCCTGCACGGGGG
>CAZVOE010000020.1:0-35565 GCA_964628935.1 uncultured Acidobacteriota bacterium | reverse complement strand
GTCCGGGGCCCCGACCGCCGAGGACATCCAGGCGGTGGAGACGTTCCTCGAAGTTCGCGGTGCGCTCCGGGAGTACGTCGAGAGGAACCGGAAAGCGGCACGCACGGTCGCCGCGATCGTCGAGGAGGGGGCGACGGCCTCGAAGACCCGCCCTGCCGATCCGCGATTCCTCGCCGGGTATCGGGGGGCGCGCCTCGAGGCGCTCGCGCGAGCGGGCATGACCGCGGAGGCGTACGCGCGGGTGCGCGCCTCCTTCACGGCCTGGAGAAGGGGGGAGGGGAAGGACGGCCTCGCCGCGGCCTTCGCCGCGAAGGGGGAGGCGTCTGCCCGGGCCGACCTCGGTCCGCTCGAGGCCCTCGACTACGAGATCTCGCTCTGATCCCGGCCCGCGTTTCGCTCGAGGCGCTCGAGCCGGGTGTGTACCCGTCGCAGTCGGACCCCGAGAAACACGAGATAGGCGACCACCCCGGTCCAGACGGCCGTCGTGCCCCAGAAAAGGAAGTCGTAGCTTCGCATCAGCCTTGCCCCACCGCGCGCTCCGAGAGGGCGTCGGCGCGCTCCTCGAGGGCCGCGAGTTTCGTCCGCATCCACAGGAGCACCGCGTAAAGGAGAAAGAAGGCGAGCGTGGAAGCTCCGAGCGCGTCCCGCATCGCGGGGGCCAGCGCGCCTTCCTTCCCGGGTCCGAAGACCTGAGGATGTTGCCCCCGCCACCATTCGACGGCCTTGTAAATGATCGGAACGTCGAGAGCCGCCACGATCCCGATCACGGCGGCGAGGCGCGCCGCCTGGTCCCGGTTCTCGGCGTATCCACGAACGAGGAGGCAAGAGGCGAGGAGAAGCCACAGCACGAGGGTGGTCGTCAGCCTCGCCTCCCAGGTCCACCAGACACCCCAGGCCGGCTTCGCCCAGATGGGGCCCGAGACGAGGACGATCGTGCAAAAAACGAGACCGACCTCGGCGGCCGCGCGGGCCACCCGGTCCCATCGACCCTCGCGGGTCCAGAGGTACGCGATCGAGGCGGCCATCAGGAGGAACACCGACGCGAAGCAGACCATCGCCGACGGGACGTGGAAGTAGAAAATCTTCTGCACCGCCCCCATGACCCGTTCCTCGGGGGCGACGACGAGGATCTTCCAGAGCGCCCAGACCATCGTGCCGGCCGAGACCGCGACGAGGAGGGCGAGGAGAGCGTCGGAGCGGAGCGTCGGACCGGTGCGCGCCATCAGTCCTCCAGGATGAATTCGAAGGTCAGCAGGGCGACCAGGAAGTAGAGCACGGTCAGCCCCGCCGTCACCAGGAGCCAGTGGCTCACGGGGGCGAGCCCCGCTCCCGCCACCGCGCTCTCGGTGCATTCGACGGCGGAGATGAAGACGGGGGTCGCGGCCGGGAAGAGGAGGGTGGCGAGAAGGGCCTCGCCTCGCCCGAGGCGGCTCGTGACCGCGCCGAAAAGCGTCCCGATTTGGGCGATCGCCGCCGTGTGGAGGAGGACGACGAGAGCCGCGGGGGCCGCGTTCGCCAGGAGATCCCAGTCGAAGAGCACCGCCGACAGCGGAAGGAGCGCCGTCTCGAGGGCGAGGAGGAGGGCGAGGTTCGCGAGCGCCTTCCCCGCGAAGAGCGCGCCCCGGTCCACGGGGGCGAGCCAGAGAGCGGTCAGAGCCTCGCGGCGCCTTTCGATCTCGAACGAGTGGGCGAACGAGACCACGCCCGCGAACGCGATCGTCGTCCAGAGGACGCCCGGGACGATCGTTTGGGCTCCAAGCTTTCGAACCGTTCCGAGATCGAACGCGAAGCTGAAGACGACGAGCACGATGAGGGAGAAAAGGGCGGTCGCGGAAAGGGTCTCGCGGGTTTTTCCCTCGATGCGAAGGTCCTTCGCCGCGAGCAGGAGCGCTGCCCGAGCGAACCCGGGAGGGCGGGGCGGCGGGGGCGTCACGATTCCGTCCGTCCGTAGGCGGCGAGCAGGCGCTCGCGGTCCGCCGGGTTCGACGTCCCCTCGTCCGCCACTCTGCCGTCCGCGAGGAAGATCCACCGGGAGCAGAAGGCGAGCCCTTCGTCCACGTCGTGCGTCGTCAACACGATCGTTCCGCCTCGAGCGAGAAAGCGCCCGAGCGTTCCCCGGATCACCTCGACCGCCCGCGGATCGAGCCCGGAGTACGGCTCGTCGAGGAAAAGCAGCGGGGGCTCGTGGACGAGGGCCCGCGCGAGCGCGACCCGCTGTTGCATCCCCCGCGAGAACGTCCGCACCCGGTCGTCCGACCGCGCTCCGAGTCCGACCTCGCGCAGGAGAGCGCGCGACCTCGCGCGAGGGTCGGCGACCCCGTGAAGGCGCGCGAAGAAGACCAGGTTCTCCTCCGCCGACAGATCGTCGTAAAGGAACGTCTGGTGCGAGAGCACGCCGAACCGCGCGCGCAGCGTCGCGTCGCCGCCGCGGACGGCCCGACCGTCGAAACGTACCGAGCCCGAGGAGGGCTCGAGGCCGGACGACAGGAGGCGAAGCAGGGTGGTCTTTCCGGCCCCGTTCGGACCGAAGATCGCGACCGAATCCCCGCGGTCGACCCGGAGATCGACGCCGTCGAGGGCGACCCTGGGGCCAAAACGCCGCCTCAGCCCCTCCGCGAGGAGGATCGGCTCCGCGCCTTCCAACGTGTCAGCCCCGCCGGTCCTCGGAGGCCGTGGGGAGCGCATCGATCCGCCTCAGGATCTCGACGGCTCGAGCCGTGAGCCTCGAGCGCAGGTCCTCGTAGTCGGCGTCGCCGATCTTCCCGGTCGCTCGGTCGTCCTCGAGGTCTCGGAGGGCGGAGAGCGCCATTTCGCGTTGGGACTCGAGGTCTTGCGCCTCGCTCAACTCCGACGCGACCCGCTCCGCCGCGGCCGCGTCGACGCGAAAGAGCGGTGCGAGCACCCACGACGCCGCGACGGCCGCGACGAGGGCGACGAAGAGCCAGGCGCTCACCGATCGTACTCCCGGAGCGCGTCGTCGAGCCGCTCCTTCCAAGCGGCCTCGAGGGGCGGGCCTGAGGCGGCGGCACGCGATTCGGGGCGCCTCCAGCGCCGGAGGACGAGGGTCAGGCCGACCGCGGCGACGACGAGCAAGACCCCGGGGCCGAGCCACGCGACGAGGTTGAAGCCGGCCGCGGGGGGAGCGACCAGGATCTTCTCCCCGTGTCGCGCGACGTAGGCCTCGATCACCTGAGCGGCCGTCTTCCCCGAGGCGATTTCGCCGGCGATCTCCGCCCGCATTTCTTCGGCTCGTCCGCACGCGCAATCGTGGACCGACTGCGGATGACACCCACAATCGCAGAGGATGGTCTTGGCCGCCTGGTCGTATTGGGCGGCCTCGGCGGGTCGGAGCGATTCGGGGGAAACGCGCATCGGGGGCTCCCACTCAAGCCGCTTCCGCGGCTCGCTCCTCGAGGATCATGGCGGTTTCGAGCCGCTTGCGCTCCCGGCGATCGGGGAGCACGGAAAGATGGGCCCCGAGAACGAGAATCAGGCCTCCGAGCCACAGGAAGTTCACCATCGGGTTCACGAAGATCCGAAAGTTCGCCCGCCCCGTCGTCGGATCGACCCAGAGCGGGATCACGTAAAAATCCTCCCCGAAGCGCGTGGGGGACAGCGGCGAGAGACTCGCGTGGATCCCGACCTCCGTCGACGGGGTCTTGACCTCGCGCCCCGCACGACCCTCGAGCTCGCGGATGAGGTCGTACATCGAAGCGACTTCCTTGCGGTGGAGCTCCGGGTCGCCCCCGCGGGAAGCCTTGGCGCGGAGGAAGGCGCTTCGGAGCTCGGGGAAGACCATGTTCGGATGGAAGCGCTGTTCCGCTCGGAGTCGGCCGAGGAAGGCGCCATCTCGAAACAGGCTGAGCTCCGTGACCGCGCCGATGTGATCGTCCACCGCCTCGAGCCTCACCCCGTCGTAGCGCATCGCGTAGCCGTCGAAGTGGAGCGTGCCTCCGGGATCGAGGGTCTCGACCGTCTCCTTCCGGTAGGCCGACGAGCCCGCGATCCCGACGAAGGCGACGACGACGCCGACGTGGACCACGTAGCCTCCCCACCGCCGCTTGTTCCTCCACACGAGCGACGCCGCCGCGACGGGAAGCGGTTCCCCGTACTGGCGGCGGCGGGCGCGGAGCGCCCGCCGAAACTCGAGGACGACGGTCGCGACGACGAAGGTCCCGATGCCGAACGTGAACGCCGGGTAAAAGGCCTTCAGCCGCTCGAACGCTCCGGCCACGTCGAGCGAGACGAGCGCGCCCGCGAGGCCCCGGAGCGCGTCGAAGTGGGACTTCCAGTCGAGCAGGAGGGACGCGAGGAGGACCCAGGCTCCCGCGAGGGCGGGGACGGTGAAGTTCCGCCTCAGGTTCGCCGCCGTCGCCTTGCGCCAGGCGATGAGCGGGCCGATCCCGACGAGGGCCAGGAGGACGAGCGCCCAAGGGATATTCACCATGTTGAAAATCGGCGGCCCCATCGTGACCTTGCGACCGGTCGCCGCCTCGGAGAGGAGGGGGAAGGTGGTCAGGAACAGCACGGTGACGGCGATTCCGACGAGGATCAAGTTGTTGAAAAGGAAGCTCGACTCCCGTGAGAGGAGGGATTCGAGGCGAGCCTCCGAGCGGAGGGAGGGGAGGCGGGCGATCAGGAGCGCGATCGATCCGAAAAAGACGAGCGCCAGAAAGACACCGAAGGCCGGACCGATGTCGGAGGTCGCAAACGCGTGGACCGAGGAGATCACGCCGCTCCTCGTGAGGAAGGTCCCGAAGATCGAGAGCGAGAAGGTCAGGATGATGAGGGACATGTTCCAAACCTTCATCATCCCCTTCTTCTCCTGGATCATCACCGAGTGGAGGAAGGCGGTCCCGACGAGCCAGGGCATCAGGGACGCGTTCTCGACCGGGTCCCAGGCCCAGTAGCCGCCCCAGCCCAGCTCGATGTACGCCCAGTACGACCCGAGCAGGATCCCGATGCCGAGGAAGAACCAGGAAAAGAGGGTCCAGCGCCGCGTCGTGCGGAACCAGATGTCGCCGGTTCGCCGGGTGGCGAGCGCGGCGATCGCGAAGGCGAACGGGATCGTGAACCCGACGTACCCGAGGTACAGACACGGCGGGTGGATCATCATCCAGTAGTTCTTGAGCTGCGGGTTGAGCCCGACCCCGTCCGCGCGCATCGGGCCGGTTCGAAAGGGGCTCTCGATGAAGTTGAGGAGAATCAAGAAAAACGTCGCGGTCAGCGCGACGACGGCGGTCGCCCACGGCATGAGCGCGCGGTTCTTCCGCCGATTCGTGAGGACCATCACCGTCGCCATCGCCACGAGGATCAGGAGCCACAGGAGCAGGCTCCCGGCCTGCCCCCCCCAGAGCGCTCCGATCTTGTAGGGGACGGCCTGAGAGACGCTCGAGTAAAAGTAAACGTAGTCGAGCCGAAAGTCGTCGGTCAGGAACCCGTGGAGGAGGGCCGCGGTGGCCAGCGCGACGAGGCCGAACGCCGCGACGACACCGCGCTCCGCGCTTTGCTGGAGTCCCCGCCCTCGCTGGACCACGCCGAGGAAGGCGGCGATCGTCGCCCAGGCCGTGGCGAGGAGGGCGAGGAAGAGCGAAACGTGGCCGACGAGGGTCACCGGCTCGCCTCTTGGGCCCCCTCGGCCGCCTCGTACTTCGAGGGGCACTTGGCGAGCAGGGTCGAGGCCTCGAAGACGCCGTCGTCGCGAAGCGCGCCCTCCACCACGACGTCGGCCCCATCGACGAAGGTGTCGGGGATGATGCCGTGGTAGGCGACCCGGAGTTCGGCGCCGTCGCCCGACATGGTGAAGGAGACGTCTTGCCCGGTCGGGAGGCGCTCGATCGAGCCCGCGACGACCTTGCCGTTGACGCGGACGTTCGAGGCGGTCGGACCTCCTCCCCGAGAGAGGAACTCCGGCACGGTCACGTAGTACACGAGCCCGCTCGACCCGGAGCGGGAGACGGCGACCCCCACGAGAAAGGCCATCGTGGCGGCCACACCGACACCGAGGGCGACGAACTTCCCGCGACGCGCATCCACCGCTTGCGTCCCTCCTGCTGCCCCGGAGATGGTACGGAGCCTTCCCGAGGGTGTCAACGAACGCTCGCGCCGGTTGGAGCCGGGCGGGGACCGGTGTTACCGTGAGCGGGTTTATCGGACGGAAAGGGAGCGAGGGAATGCGGGAGATCAGGGCCCGGCTCGAACAGGAGCTTCGGGGCTTGGAACGGGAGCTGGCGGTCGACCTGCCGCGGGAAATCAAGACCGCCGTGGCGATGGGCGACCTCCGGGAGAACGCGGAGTACCAGGCGGCGCTCGAGCGTCAGCGCTATGTCAAGGCCCGGATCGGCCAGCTCCGGACCCGGCTCTCCGAGCTCGGGACGATGAACCTGGACCGGATCCCCAAAGACCGGGTGGGCCTCGGGACGCGGGTTTCCCTGCTCGACCTCGACACGGACACGGAGGTGACCTTCGAGCTCGTGATCCCCGAGATGGCCGATCTCGAGCGCGGTCTCGTGTCGATCGCGTCCCCCGTGGGCAAGGGGCTGATGGGCCGCCGGGGCGGAGACGAGGTGACGATCCACGTTCCGTCGGGCACGAAGCGGTACGAGATCCTCGACCTGATCACGATCCACGCGCGCGAGTCGAGCGAGTGAAGATGGCCAGCGTTCGCCCCGTTTGGCTCGCCCTCCGTCCGAAGCACTGGATCAAGAACGCCTTCGTCCTCGCTCCGCTCGTCTTCGCGGGACGGTTGTCCGATTCCGGTTCCGTCGCCCGCGCGGTCGCCGCCCTCGCCGTATTTTGCGCCCTGTCGTCTTCCGTCTACTTGCTGAACGACGTCGCGGACCGGGAGGCAGACCGCCTCCACCCGAGGAAGCGGTTCCGTCCGATCGCGGCGGGAGAACTGGGCGCGACCCCGGCGGTGGTCCTCGCCTCCGCGCTCGCCCTCGGCTCGATCGCGTGCGCGGTCGCCCTTTCGCCCCGGCTCGCCGCCGTGTCGGCGCTCTACCTCGCCCAGAACCTCGCGTACTCCTTCGCGCTCAAGAGGGTCGTCATCCTGGACGTCATGCTCGTCGCATCCGGGTTTCTGCTCCGCGCCTGGGCCGGCGCGGTGGCGGTCGGGGTGGCGATGTCCGAGTGGCTCGTCCTGTGCACCGGTCTGCTCGCGCTCTTCCTCGGTTTCGTGAAACGCAGGCAGGAAATCGCCTCGGCTCCGGTGGCGACCGAACAGCGGCCGATCCTCCGGGAGTACTCGCTCCCGTTCCTCGATCAGATGATCGCGGTCGTCACGGGATCGGTCGTGACGGCCTACGCGCTGTACGCATTCTCGGAAGAGGTCGCGACAAAGCTCGGGACGCGCCATCTCGGCCTCACGATCCCGTTCGTCCTGTTCGGGATCTTCCGTTACCTCTACCTCGTCCACCTCCGCGGGGAGGGGGAGAACCCCACCGCGCTCGTCCTGTCGGACCGGCCTCTCCTCGTCAACGTCCTTCTCTGGGGCGGAGCGGTGGGTCTCGTCCTCTACGTCTGGAAGTGATCCACCCTCCCGCTTGACGCGGGGGGAGGCCACTCCCTACGATCTCCGCCGAAATGCAGACCGCGGCACCCGCGCTTCCCAGGCCGTCCGTCCTCGTCGTGGACGACTCGAACCTTCTCCGGGGCATCCTCAAGGAGGAGCTCGAAGCGGAGGGGTACGAGGTCCATCTCGCGGCGGACGGCGCGCGCGGCTACGAGATGGCTCTCGATCTGCGTCCGGACCTCATTCTGCTCGACGTCGGGCTTCCGGAACTCGACGGCTACGCCCTCTGCCGGAGGATCAAGGAAGACCCCGCGGTCGGCGAGACCCCCGTACTGATCCTCTCCTCGCGGAACGAGTTGAAGGACAAGATGGCCGGATTCGAGGCGGGGGCCGACGACTACATGAGCAAGCCTTTCTTCACGAAGGAGCTTCTCGCCCGGATGCGGACCACGCTCCGCAACCGGGAGAGCCTCGCGAGCAGCCGGAGACTTTCGCAGTACTACCTCGAAATGCTCTTCAGCATCGGGTCGGCGATCACCTCCCCCTTCAAGCTGGACGACGAGATCGAAATCATCCTCCGCCAGGCGCTCGTCGCCGTCGGCGCGCCGCGGGGCTCGATCCTCCTGCTCGATCCGGAGCAGAACGTCCTGGAGGTCAAGGGCGCCCTCGGATACGTCGGAGACGAGGGACCCAAGGTCGGCGAGCGGCACCGGATCTCCGAGAAACTCCCTCTCCTCGACCCGGCGGAGGCCGATGCCCCGATGGGAATCCGGATGTACGAAGACCGGGACCGGAGCCGGTTCTTCGTCCCGATGGTCGCCAAGGAGCGTCTGATCGGCGGAATCGAGATCGAGCTCGCCGATTCCGCGCGGGCGATGCGCGCGAACGATCAGAAACTGCTCTACGCCCTCGCCTCTCAGGCCGCGATCTTCATCGAGAACGCGCGCCTCGAGCGGGACGTCCGCTCGATGTTCCTCTCCGTGATCGTCTCGATGGCGGGGGCGGTGGACGCGAAGGACGCGTACACCCACGGCCACTCGCTCCGTGTGGCGCGGATGTCGCTCATCGTGGCGCAGGAGCTCGGCCTCTCCCGGGAAGAGCGGGAGCCGCTGCTTCTGTCGGCGATCCTCCACGACGTCGGGAAGATCGCCGTTCCCGACAACATCCTGAAGAAGCCGGAGCGGCTGAACCGCGAGGAGTTCGAGATCATGAAAGGGCACCCCGAGGCGGGCGCCAAGCTCCTGCAGCACATCAAGCCGCTCGCGAACGTGATCCCGGGAATCCTCCACCACCACGAGTACTGGAACGGCGCCGGGTACCCCCACGGTCTCGCCGGGGAGGCCATTCCGCTCCAGGGCCGCATCATTCACATCGGCGACGCCTTCGACGCGATGACGACCGATCGGATCTACCGGAGGAAGGTCTCGGTGGCCGACGCGATGGAGGAGATCGGACGCTTTTCCGGGACCCAGTTCGACCCCTCTCTCACGAGCCTCGCCCTCAAGGCGTGGCGGGAGGGCCGCGTTCCGGAGGAGCTCCCCGACCACACGCCGACGTTGTTCGAGCTCATCGACCAGATCCGATGAGCCCCGAGGAGCGAACCGCCGCACAACACGAACTCCTCGCGGTGGACGACAACGAGCTCGTGCTCCGGGTCATCGAGGACCACTTCGCCGCGCGCGGGTTCATGGTCCGCCTCGCGCGGAACGCCGCCGAGGCCCTCGAGTCGCTCCGGGACGGCCTTCCCGACGTCGTCGTCTCGGACGTGCTGATGCCCGAGGTCGACGGTTGGGCTTTCTACGAGAAGTTCCGCGCTCTGCCGGGCTCGGAGGAGGTCCCGTTCCTCTTTCTCACCGTCGAATCGGACGTCCCGAAGCGGGTCCGGGGACTGAGGCTCGGGGCGGACGACTACCTCGCCAAGCCCTTCGATCCACGCGAGCTTCACGCCCGGATCGACCGCCTTCTCGAGCGCCGCGCGGCCGCCGCGGCGGCGCGGCGGGGGGAGGACGCCCTCCTGGCCGGGAGCGTCGAGCACCTGTCGATCTCGGATCTCCTCCAGATCCTCTCCCTCAACGGGAACGACGGCACGGTCGTGCTCTCCGAGGGGGGGCGCGAGGGGACGATCGATCTCGAGGGCGGGAGCATCGTCCACGCCGCGGTGGGGAGGATTCGCGGGACAAAAGCGCTCTACCGGATGCTCGGTTGGGCGTCCGCGAAGTTCCACGTCGTGAAACGACCCACGCCACCGCTCGAGCGATCGATCGAGGGGCCCTCCACCACGGTGCTCATGGACGGCCTCGTCGCCCTCGACGAGTGGTCGAGGATCGCGAAGGACCTGCCGCCGAGGCGCGCGCGGCTCCGGCTGGCGGAGGACGCCCGTTCCCGCCTTCACGCGGCCCCGGTGGCGCCGGCCGAGTACGAGGTCCTCACGAGGGCCCGCCGCGGGCCGACGGTGGAATCGCTCCTCGACGAGCTCCCGTTCTCCGATGCGGAGGTGGGCCTCGCGATCGTGTCGCTCCTCGCGCGAGGCCTCCTCGTGGCCGAGGAGTGATCGGAAGGGCGTGCATAATACCTCCCCGATGCGTCCGAAACCCGCGATCTTGATGGTGTTCACGGGGGGAACGATCTCCATGCGGATCGTCCCGGGGAAGGGGGCGGTTCCGGTTTCCGGCGGGGCGGAGATTCTCCGCGCGGTCCCGGCCCTCCTCGATCACGTGGAGGCCAGAGTCGTCGATTTCGACCGACTTCCGGGTCCGCACTGGACTCCCGAGCGCATGACCGACCTCGCCCGGCTCCTCGACGCGGAGCTCTCGGGGGGAAGCCACGCCGGGGCCGTCGTCACCCACGGGACCGACACGCTCGAGGAGACGGCGTTCTTCCTCGACCTCGTGCTCGCGACCGACCTCCCGGTCGTCCTGACCGGCGCGATGCGCACTCCCGACGCGCTCTTGTGGGACGGTCCGGCCAATCTGGTCGCCGCCGCGCGGGTCGCCGCCTCGCCGCGGGCGCGAGGGCGGGGCGTCCTCGTCGTGTTCGACGGAGCGGTGCACGCGGCGAGACGAGTGACGAAATCGCACACCGACGCCTTCTCCTCGTTCGCGAGCGAGGACGGCGGCGTGCTCGGCGTGGTCGACGACGCGGCGGGGTTCGTTCCCAGCTTCGCAGAACGGAAACGGCTGCGAATCCCGGGAGGGCGGCTGGAGCGTGCGGTCCCGATCGTTCCCGCCGCGATCGGATGCGACGACTCGCTCCTGCGCCATGCCCTCGCCTCGGGCGCGAAAGGGATCGTCATCGAAGCCCTCGGTCAGGGAAACGTCCCACCTGCGATGCTCCCGCCGGTCCGGGAGGCCTCGGCCGCCGGGATCCCGGTCGTCGTGACGAGCCGCTGCCGACGCGGACAGACGGCCCCGCACTACGGCTACCCCGGGGGCGGGCGAACCCTCCTCGAGGCCGGCGCGATCTTCTCGGGCGGGCTTTCGGCGGCCAAGGCGCGGATCCTCCTCATGGTCCTCCTCGGCGCGGGCCATGGGCCCGAGGGCGTTCGGGAGGCGTTCGAGGGGGCGCTCGCCGAATCCACGACCGGCCGGTGAGGGGCGACGCGCCGCTGCGTTTTCTCAAGGGGGTGGGGCCCCGGCGCGCGGCGCTCCTCGAGGAGGCGGGGATTTCGACGGTCGAGGACCTTCTGCACGTCCTGCCGTTCCGCTACGAGGACCGGCGCTCGTTCGCGCGCGTCGCGGACCTTACCCTCGAGTCGGGAGCGAGGGTTCTCGACGTCCGGGTCCGGAGCGCCCGGTTGATCCGCACCCGGCGGCAGGGCTTCACGATCTTCGAGGCGGTCCTCGAGGACGCGAGCGGGTCGATCCGCGCGCTCTGGTACAACCAGCCGTACCTCGAGCGCGTCCTGAAGGAGGGCCGCCGCGTCGTCCTCTTCGCGACCGCGTCGCTCGACCGTTACGGTCGGGAGATCGTCCTCGAGAACGCCGAGGTCGAGTTGCTCGCCGAGGGGGAGGAGGAAGGGGTCCACACCGGGCGGATCGTCCCCGTCTACCGAAAGCTGGCCGATCTTTCCTCCCGGATGCAGCGGACGCTCCTTCACCGCGCCCTCTCGGAGGTCGATCCCGAAACCCTTTCGCGCCCGGTTCCCCGCGAGATCGCCGCCCGACAAGGTCTTCTGGATCGGTTCGAGGCGCTGCGGCAGGTCCACTTCCCCGGTGGCGACACGGCGATCGGCGCCCTCTTCGACCCGATCTCCCCCGCACGGAGGACTCTCGCGTTCGAGGAGGTCTTCCTCCTCCAGCTCGCGCTCGCCCTCCGCCGGCAGGGAGTCGAGCGGGCGAAGCGCGCGGCGGTTTACCGAGTGACCGACGCCCTCAGGGTCCGCCTGGCCCGACTTCTTCCCTTCCGCCTGACCCAGGCGCAGCGGAAGGTCCTCGCCGAGATCGGGGCCGACCTGCGCTCCCCCCATCCGATGAACCGCCTCCTCCAGGGGGACGTCGGGTCGGGGAAAACGATCGTCGCGATCCTCACCCTCCTCGTCGCCGTGGAGAATGGCTACCAGGGGGCGCTGATGGTCCCCACCGAGATCTTGGCGGAACAGCATTTCCGGAACCTCGAGCGACTTTTCTCGGAGAAAGGGATGCGTTACCGGGTGGAGCTGCTCACCGGCTCGCTGCGGGCGGCCGAACGGCGGCGGGCGCTCGACGCGATCGCGGGAGGCGAGGCGCAGATCGTCGTCGGGACCCACGCGCTCTTCGAGAGCGGGGTCGAGTTCCGGAACCTCGCGATGGTGGTGGTCGACGAGCAGCACCGGTTCGGCGTCCGCCAACGGGCGGCGATGGCGGAGAAGGGGACGCGGCCGGATGTCCTCGTGATGACCGCGACGCCGATCCCGCGGTCGCTCGCGCTCACCCTCTACGGCGACCTCGACCTCTCCGTGATCGACGCCCTTCCTCCGGGGCGCACCCCGGTGACGACCGTCGTCCGCGGGGAGGATCAGCGAGAACGAGTCTATGAGGGGATCCGGCGCGAGATCGGCGCGGGGCGGCAGGCCTACGTCGTCGTCCCGCTCGTCGAGGAGACCGAATCGAGCGACCTCAAGGCGGCGACCGCCTTCGCGGCGCACCTTCGGTCCCGTGTCTTCCCCGGTGTGCCGGTCGGACTCGTCCACGGAAAGCTCAAGAGCGAGGAGAAGGAGCGGGTGATGCGGGGGTTCGCCTCCGGGAAGATCCCGATCCTGGTGGCGACCACGGTGATCGAGGTGGGAGTCGATGTCCCGAACGCGAGCGTGATGGTGATCGAGCACGCGGAGCGGTTCGGTCTCTCGCAGCTCCACCAGCTCCGCGGGCGAGTCGGCCGCGGAGCCGCCCGCTCGTACTGCGTATTGATGGTCGGAGAGGAGGCGGGTGCTCAGGCGCGGGAGCGACTCGGCGTCATGGAGACGACCACCGACGGTTTCCGGATCGCCGAGAAGGACTTCGAGCTCCGGGGACCGGGGGCGGTGTTCGGAACGCAGCAGCACGGTCTTTCCGATCTGCAGTTCCTGGAGGTGACACTGCGCGATCCCGGGCTCGTCGATCGCGCCCGCGACGAGGCGCGGGCCCTCGTCGCCCGGGAAGGGCCCGACGGTCCCGAGCTGAGACGGATCCTCTCGACGTTGAGGCCCGGTTGGCGTCGCAGGCTGGACCTGGCGGCTGTGGGATGAGGGGTGCCGACCCGAACACGGTGCCTGCCGCGATCAGCCCCCTTGCATCATCATCAGGAATTCTTCGTTCGAGGCGCTCTTCCCCATCTTGTCGATGAGAAGCTCCATCGCCTCGACGGGCGACATCTGACTGAGGATCTTCCGGAGGATCCAGACCTTGTTGAGGACCTCCTTCGAGAGGAGGAGCTCTTCTTTCCGGGTGCCGGACGCCTCGATGTTGATCGACGGGAAAACGCGGCGATCGGTCAGCTTGCGGTCGAGGTGCAGTTCCATGTTTCCGGTTCCCTTGAACTCCTCGAAGATCACGTCGTCCATGCGCGAGCCCGTGTCGACGAGAGCGGTCGCCATGATCGTCAACGAGCCGCCCTCCTCGAGGTTGCGCGCGGCGCCGAAAAAGCGCTTGGGCCGCTGGAGCGCGTTCGCATCGAGGCCGCCCGACAGGACTTTCCCCGACGGCGGCTGCACCGTGTTGTAGGCGCGCGCGAGTCGAGTGATGGAATCGAGGAGGATCACCACGTCCCGCTTGTGTTCCACGAGGCGCTTGGCCTTCTCGATCACCATCTCGGCGACGTGGACGTGCTGCTGCGCCGGCTCGTCGAAGGTCGACGCGACGACCTCCCCCTGGACCGAACGCTGCATGTCGGTGACCTCCTCCGGTCGTTCGTCGATGAGGAGGACGATGAGGTAGACCTCGGGGTGATTCGCCGTCACCGAGTTCGCGATCGACTGGAGGAGCATGGTCTTGCCGGTCCGAGGCGGGGCGACGATCAAACCGCGCTGCCCCTTCCCGATCGGCGTCAGGAGATCCATGATGCGGCCGCCGACGGCGGTCGACGTCGTTTCGAGTCGGAGCTTCTCCGCGGGGTACAGCGGCGTCAGGTTGTCGAAGAGGATCCGGTCCCGGATCCGGTCGGGGTCGTCGAAGTTGACCGCGAGGACCTTGATCAGCGCGAAGTAGTTCTCCTCTTCCTTGGGAGGACGAACCTGGCCGGACACGGTGTCTCCGGTGTTCAGTCCGAATCGCTTGATCTGGGAAGGGGAGACGTAGATGTCGTCGGGGCCGGGGAGATAGTTGTAGTCCGGGTGCCGCAGGAAGCCGTACCCGTCTTGGAGGACCTGGAGGACCCCCTCCGCGAACACGAGACCGCTCTTCTCCGACTGCGCCTTCATGATCTCGAAGATCAGATCTTGCTTTCGCATGCCCGAAGCCCCGGCGATTCCGAGGCTTCTCGCGGCTTCCGAGAGCTGCTGGCTCGTCATGCGATAGAGCGAGTTGAGGTCGACGTGCTCCTCGCCGGCGGTCGCCTCCGCCGACATGCCCTCGCCCCCCGCCGCGAGCGGGTCGTAGGATTCGTCGATGACCGGGGGCGGGCCGGTGATCACTCCGGGCGTCGAGTTCTGGGGGCGGCGGCGGCCGTTTCGGGAGGATCCCGAGGACCCTCTGCGGCCGCGAGGACGACCTTCCGGCATGACCGATTCTCCTCGCGCGGGGTGGATGGCGTCGCGGGTCGGCGGGAAGACTCTTCGCGACGGAGGGGAACTATAGCACCGGGGGCGCGGCGACGTCGATCCCCCACTCGCGCAAGAGGGCGGCGGTCTCGGGAGCCCGGCCGGGATCGCGCGAGCACGAGGCGGCGAGGACCGCGAGATCCTCGGGGCGATCGACGTCGAACCAAGGAGCGCCGCACGCGAGGCGAAGCCCCTCTCGCGAAGCGACCTCGAGGGTCGCCGCCAAGACCTCGTCGCTCCCCCAGGGGATCCCGTCGAAGAGGACCGAAGGCGCCGGTCCCCGGACCCCGAGCGCGACGTACCCCCCGTCGGTCGCCGGGACGACCGCCGCGTCGGACCCGGAGGCGAGCGCGGCGAACAGGTCCTCGATGAGCACGCGGGGCAGGGTCGGCGCGTCGGCCCCGACGATCGCGGTGAGGCTCGCTCCCCGCGCCGCCGCTCGACCGAAGGCCCGGAGCATTCTCTCCCCGAGCGAGCCGGGGCCCTGCTCTGCCCGTGCGATCGGGCGAAGCGGGTCCGGCGGGTCGGGCCAGGGGCCGTCGAGGCACAGTTCGATCCGCACTCCTTCGCGCTCGAACTCCCCGAGGAGCCGGGACTGGTCGAGGACGAACGCCCGGTGGAGACGCAGGGCCTGCGCCGCGCCGAGCGCCGGTTCGAGGCGGGTCTTGACCGCGCCCGGTCGTGGGACGCGCGCGAAGAGGATGAGCGATCGCACGCGGCGATCGTAATCCGATACGATGCGCCCGTGGGGCAGATTCTGGGCGTGGTTCTCGCGGGAGGGGAGGGTCGACGGATGGGGCGGCCCAAGGGGAGCCTCGAGTGGAACGGCCGCCCCCTCGCGGCGCGCGCGGCGATGGCGCTCCGGCCGATCTGCGGGTCGGTCCTGATCAGCGTCGCCCCGGGGGCCGTGAACCCCGCGCCCGCGTTCGACGTCGTCGAGGACGCGCGCCCCGCGGGGCGGGGGCCGCTCTCCGGGATCGCGGCGGCCTTCGCCGCGAGCGGGCAGGCCGACCTCCTCGTTCTGGCCTGCGACTATCCGGAGGTCGAGACCCCGCTTTTGCGGGGCCTCGTCGAGGCGGCCGAGCCCGAGGACGACCTGGTCTTCCCGGTCGACGCCGCGGGACGAGACCACCCGCTCGTCGCCCTCTGGCGCCGCTCCGCCGAACGCGCGGTCGGCGAGGCGCTCGCCGCGCGTCACTTCAAGGTCCTTTCGCTCCTCCCGGATCTCGAGGTCCGGCGCGTTCCGGCCGATGCGCTCGGCGCCGGCGATTCGCGTCGGGTGCTCCGCAATCTGAATTGGCCGGAAGATCTCGCGCGATAGGGCGCCTCGGCCGCTCGGATCCCCTCGTGCATAATGGCCGCCATGACGGTCGACGAGGGTTCGAGTGGCCTCACCCACCTCGACCGGAAGGGGGAGGCCAGGATGGTCGACGTCGGGGAGAAGACCCCGTCGGCGCGTCGCGCCGTCGCCGAAGCGAAAATCCGGTTGGGTGCGGAGGCCTTCCGCCTCCTCGAAGAGAATCGGCTCTCGAAGGGGGACGCCCTCGCGGTCGCCCGGATCGCCGGGATCCAGGCCGGGAAGCGCGCGTCGGAATGGGTTCCGCTGTGCCATCCGATCCCGCTCGATGGCCTCGATGTCGACGTCCGCCTGGTCCGGGAGCGGTTCGAGGCCCGCGTGCGAGCGGAGGCGAGGACGCGAGCGTCGACGGGGGTCGAGATGGAGGCGATGGTGGCCGCCGCGGCGGCCTGTCTCGCCCTCTACGACATGGTGAAGGGGGTCGATCGCGGAGCGACGATCGGAGCGGTCCGCCTCCTGGAAAAGGAAGGCGGGAAATCGGGGCGATGGACCGCCCCCACGGAGGCACGATGAAACGGAAAGCCCCCCTCCCGGGTCTCGCCCTCGCGTTCGTCCTCGGAGCGACCGGCGCGAGCGGGGCGGAGTTCGTGGCGAAGTCGTACGAGTTCAAGGCGAACGTGCGGCTCGAGGTCGGCCTCGATCTCGACCCGACGCTCCGTTTCGAGAGCGTCGAGTTCGAGGTCCCCGAGGACGCCGGCGGGTTCGGTTCGACTCCGCGGGCGAAGGTCGTCGTGAGCAATCTCGGGGAGGCCTCCCGCCGGATCGGGATCGCGATCGCCGTCGAGGACGCCGAGGGGCGTCTCCTCGCGGCCGGTTCCGGAGGGACTCAGATGTTCCCGCTGCGCGGGGGGAGGCAGATGGACTACGCCGTGTCCTTCCGAGACGTGAACGGGAAAATCACCGAGGCGAAGGCGTTTCGGATCTCCTTCCAGGTCGACTGATTCGGAGCCGGACTTGCCTACCGGACCCGGGCGCCTACATTCGGTCGCAGGGTCCCCGGGCCCGGGAGGTGAACCTTGATCCGACGCTCCTTGTTCGCCCCTGCGATCGCGCTCGCGGCGGCCGCCCTCTTCGGGGCCACCCCCGCGTCGGCGGCGGTCGACGTCGCCTTCGGCGCCGACGTCCCCGTGGGCGACGACGCGCGCCTGTTCTTCTCGATCTCCTCGCGCTACTTCGACCGCGACGTGCGCGCGGTCGAGGACTATTCCCGCCGCTACTACCCGAACCCGGACGACCTGTCGGTCGCCCTGTTCCTCTCGTCCCAATGCGACCGATCCCCCGAATGGTTCTTTTCGCTCCGCAAGGAGGGGCTCGGGTGGTTCGAGATCGGGAACCAATGCCGCCTCCCGGTCGACGTCTGGTTCGTCCCCGTCTCCCACGATCCCGGCCCCCCCTACGGGAAGGCGTACGGCTACTGGAGGAAGTACAAGAAGGACCGGAGGGCGAAGATCGTCCTCAGCGACGCCGACTGCCGAAACCTCGTGGCCGTGCGGGTCGCGCACGAGTACTACGGGGTCCCCGTCCGCACCGCGATGGAATGGAGAGCCTCGGGGGCCCGCGTGGACCGCATGATGGCCGGCGAGTACCGGAAGCGCCACGTCCACCGCGATCGTGACGGCGACCGGGGAGACGGCGCGGGGAACGGGAAGAGCAAGGAGAAGGGCAAGGGGAAGGGGAAGGGCAAGTCCTGAGCCCGGTGGTTTGACAGCGTCGCGGACGGCGTTCTAGGCTCCGCCCCCGACGCGCACGTCGCGCGCTCCGGAGAACGCTCCCGGTGCCCAACCCGCCCGTCGCCCGCTCGACCCTCGATCTCATCGGCAACACCCCGCTTCTCGAGCTCGCACGCCTCCGTGCGGAGGGCGAGGGCTCGGTCTTCGCGAAGCTCGAGGTGGTCAATCCCGGCGGAAGCGTAAAGGACCGGATCGCCCTCGGGATGGTGGAGGCCGCCGAGCGGGAGGGACGGCTCCGCCCGGGAGGGACCATCGTGGAGCCGACCGCCGGCAACACGGGGATCGGCCTCGCCCTCGTCGGGCGCCTCAAGGGGTACCGGGTCGTCGTGGTCGTTCCCGAAGGGTTCTCCCGGGAGAAGGTCGCGGTGATGGAGGTCCTCGGCGCCGAGATCGTCCGCACGCCGAAAGCGCTCGGGATGCGGGAGGCGATCCGAGTCGCGAAGGAGTTCGAGGCGTCGACGAGAGGGGCCTACTGCCCGCAGCAGTTCGAGAACCCCGGGAACCCGGAGATCCACTACCGGACGACGGGCGCCGAGCTGTGGACCCAGATGGAGGGCCGCGTAGACGCCGTCTGCATCGGCGCGGGGACGGGCGGGACCTTCACCGGAGTCGTGCGCTACCTCAAGGAGCGGAACCCGCGACTTCGCGCCGTCCTCGTCGAGCCACAGGGATCGGTGTTCGGAGGGGGGCCTGCGGGCGATCACAAAGTCGAGGGGATCGGGAACTCGTTCATCCCGGCGACGCTCGAGATCGACCTCGCCGACGAGCTCGTCATGATCGACGACGCCGAGGCGTTCGAGGTGGTCAAGCGTCTCGCGGCGGAAGAGGGAGTCCTCGCCGGCGGCTCGGGAGGGGCGGCGGTGGCGGCGGCGCTTCGAGCGGCGCGGTCGCTCGGCCCGGATTCCCGGGTCGCGACGATCGTCCCGGACGGGTTCGAGCGGTATCTGTCGAAATGGGAGGGGTGATCGTGGCGGGACGCGGAAACGAAGGACGGGTGCCGAGGTTCGCCACAATGGCGGTTCACGCGGGGCAGCACCCCGACCCGACGACCGGAGCGGTGATGCAGCCGATCTACCAGACCTCGACCTACCGGCAGCCGAGCCTCGGCGGGGGATGGAAGTTCGATTACGCCCGGACGGTCAACCCGACCCGTTCGGCACTCGAACGGGCGATGGCGGAGCTCGAGGGAGGCCTCGAGGCCCGCTGCTTCGCGTCGGGGATGTCGGCGATCCACGCGGTCCTCGCCCTCCTCCGCTCGGGGGACCACGTCGTCGTCTCCCGGAGCGTCTACGGCGGAACCTACCGGCTCTTCGAAGGGCTCCTCCGCCAGTTCGGGCTCGATTTCTCGTGGGTGGAAACCTCGGACCTCGCGGCGGTCGAGGCGGGGATCCGGCCGAACACACGGATGCTCTACGTCGAGACCCCCACGAACCCCGTCCTGACCCTGACCGACCTCCGCGGCGCCGCGCGCATCGCCCGGAAACACAAGCTGCGGCTCGTCGTCGACAACACCTTCATGAGCCCCTACTTCCAGTCGCCGATCGCACTCGGCGCGGATCTCGTCGTCCACTCGACGACGAAGTACTTGAACGGCCACAGCGACAGCGTCGGAGGGTGCGTGGTCACGACCCGAAGGGAGGACGCCGAGAGGATCGGATGGCTCCAGAACTCCGTCGGAGCGATCCTCTCGCCCATGGACTCGTTCCTCGTCCTTCGTGGGCTCAAGACGCTCGCCCTCCGGATGGAGCGGCACGACCAGAGCGCGCGGAAGATCGCCCGCTGGCTCGAGCGGCACCCGAAGGTCCGCAAGGTCCACTATCCGGGCCTTGCGAGCCATCCTCAGCACGCCCTCGCGAAGCGCCAGATGCGCGGCTTCGGCGGGATGATCTCCTTCGACCTCGGGAGCCTCGCGAAGGCGAGGAGATTCCTCGGGAAGGTCCGCCTTTGCGCCCTCGCCGAGAGCCTCGGCGGCGTGGAGTCGCTCATCTCCCACCCTGCGTCGATGACCCACGGATCGATCCCTCCCGCCGCGCGACGGAAGATCGGGATCGTGGACGGCCTCGTGCGGATCTCGGTCGGGATCGAGGACCCGGCGGACCTGAGGGACGACCTCGACCGGGCGTTCCGGGCAGTCTAGGGCGCGCTCTCGGCCGTCGAGGCCTCGATCCAGCGGAGGTAGGCCTCGGAGCCGCCGAGGACGGGGAGGACGAGCACCTCCGGAAGCTCGTAGTCGTGGATCTCCCGGATCGCCGCCTCGACCTCGGCGAGGCGTTCGGTCGTCGTCTTGATCACGAGGAGCCGCTCGGGGTCGGTTGCGACCTTCCCCTCCCATCGGTAGGTCGAGACGATCCCGGGGGCGACGTTGACGCACGCGGCGAGACGGCGCGAAACGAGGGCGTCCGCGAGACGCGCGGCGACGTCTTCCGATCCGGCCGTCGTCAGAACCACGGCGAAGCGCGAGCCGGCCTCGTTCCGTTCCATCGGGGCCTCCTCCGGATCTGTTCGGCGCAGCGAGTTTGCAGTATAGTCGCGCCCAATCGTGGACGGCTCGAGGTTTCCTTCGAGACGAGGCATAGGAGTACCCATCATGCAGGATCACGACGCACCGGGGAGGATCCGGGAGATCGTCGCGAGGGAGATCCTCGACTCGCGGGGAAACCCGACCGTCGAGGTCGACGTCATCCTCGACGGAGGCATTCTCGGTCGAGCGGCGGTTCCTTCGGGAGCCTCGACGGGCTCGCGCGAAGCGCTCGAGCTGAGGGACAAGGACGCGAAGCGCTTCGGGGGGAAGGGGGTCCTGAAAGCGATCGCGCACGTCGAGAAGGAGATCGCCCCCGGCCTCGTCGGCCTCGAGGCCGTGAACCAGGTTTTCCTCGACAACGCCCTCTGCGAGCTCGACGGGACGGAAAACAAGTCGAGGCTGGGGGCGAACGCGATCCTCGGGGTCTCGATGGCGGTCGCGCGCGCGGCCGCGGAGCTGTTGGGCATGCCGCTCTACCGCTACCTCGGAGGCGTCAACACGAAGGACCTCCCCGTTCCGATGTTCAACGTCCTGAACGGCGGGGCGCATGCCGACAACAACGTCGACATCCAGGAGTTCATGGTCGTCCCGGCGGGGGCTCCGTCGTTCCGCGAGGGGCTCCGGGCCGGAGCGGAGGTCTACCACGCCCTCCGGGACGTCCTGAAGAAGAAGAACCTCGGGACCGGGGTGGGGGACGAGGGCGGGTTCGCCCCGAACCTCGCCCACGACGAGCAGGCGCTCGAGGTTCTCGTCGAGGCGATCCGGAAGGCGGGGTACAAGCCGGGGAAGGACGTGGCGCTCGCCCTCGACGTCGCGGCGTCCGAGTTCTTCGAGAGGGGGGTCTACCATCTCTCCGCCGAAAAGAAGCCGAAGAAGTCCTCGGACGAGATGATCTCGATCTACGAGAAGTGGGTCGCCGCCTATCCGATCGTCTCGATCGAGGACGGGATGGCGGAGGGGGACTGGGAGGGTTGGAGGGCGCTCACCCGAGCCCTCGGCTCGAAGGTCCAACTCGTCGGGGACGACGTTTTCGTGACGAACCCGGCGATCGTCGCCCGCGGGATCGCCGAAGGGGTGGCGAACAGCGTCCTGATCAAGCTCAATCAGATCGGGACCGTGACCGAGACCCTCGACTGCATCCAGATGGCGCACCGGGCCGGGTACACCTGCGTCGCCTCCCACCGCTCGGGGGAAACGGAGGACTCGATCATCGCCGACCTCGCCGTCGCCTTGAATCTCGGCCAGATCAAGACCGGGGCGCCGGCGCGCGGCGAGCGGACCGCGAAGTACAACCAGCTCCTCCGAATCGAGGAGGAACTGGGAGACGACGCCCGCTACGCGGGGTGGACCGCCTTCCCGAGGGCGGGAAGGCGCTGAGGGCGGCACGCATTGGCCACGATCCTGAGGTTCCGGCCGCGGAAGCGGCGCCCGGGGAGGCGGGGGCCGGCGGAAGGGCAGCCGAGCCTCTTCGATGGGTTCCCGTACACGCCGGAGGCCGACCTCCACATGCGGCCGGCGGACGGGACCGACGCGAGGGCGGTGCCGCTTCCGTCGGACGCGGAGCCCCTCGATCAGGCCGATCTCGCGGAGAACGCCCCGCCGGAGATCGTGAGAAAGCGGGTCCGCAAGCGCCGGACCTTCCGGATCGCGATGGTCGCGGTTTTCCTGGGGGGCGCTGCGGCCGCCGTCTTCGGCGAGAAGGGGTGGCTCGACGTGCAGAGGAGGCAGGCGGAGCTCGAGCGGCTGCGCGCGGAGGCGGCGGCGCAGCAGGCTCGGGTCGACGCGCTGAGGCGCGAGGTGTCGCGGCTGCGAACCGATCCGGCCGCGATCGAGCGGATCGCCCGAGAGGAGCTCGGGTACGCGCTTCCGGGGGAGGTGACGCTCCTCCTCCCGCGAACCGCCGAGGTTGAACCGGCGGAAGGATCTGCTACAGTGCGTTCGTTCGAACGGAAACCTTGACGCGGGGTGGAGCAGTCCGGTAGCTCGTTGGGCTCATAACCCAAAGGTCGCAGGTTCAAATCCTGCCCCCGCTACCAACCCTTCGAGACTTGCATCGCACCGAACGTGGGACGTGTCCCCTCAATCCACCGGCACCTTCTTCCCTCGCTCCCATCCCCGGGACAGGTCCTCGATCCGCTGGTCGACCACGGAGCGCACCGCCCGCAACACCTCGAGCGGCGCGTTGCGGAGGTGCCGGCGGGCCTCCTCCGGCACGCCGAGGCGCCGGAGCGCCTCGGTCAACTCGGGGCCGAGCCCCATGCAAAGACACTCCCGCTCCGTCGCGTTCGCGCCCGTTCCCTGCTCCTTCTTGCGTGCTCTCGGGCTCATGACCTTGCCTCCATTTCCACCGTGAGCGTTCCTCCGTCGAGCTTCGCCCGCACCGGCTCGTACGCCGTCATGGAGCGGGGAAGCCCGATGTGGCGCCTCAGGGTCCCGACCTCGACGACCAGCTCGTCCCCCTTCTTGAACACGCCGACATCGCCGCGCGTCGCGAACGGCATCGGAAGCCGCACTCGGTACGTCCCCGGCCCGCTGCGATCGAAGACGAAAGGCCGCTCGGTCCGGTGGACGATCGCGGGGTCCTCGCCTCCGGGGTAGAGGGTTTCCGCGAGGCGCTCGAGGCGCTCCCGCCCGAGCACCTCGTCGTCGAAGAGGGGGACCCGGCGGAGGAGCACCGGCGCGAAGTAGTCCTCGATCTCGCGGAGCACCTGCCGGTGGGTCCGCTTCCACCCGTCGAAGAACGCGTCGCCGATCCCGTCGGCGAGGAGTCGGTTGACGATCAGCATGTCGACCGTGAGCGCGTGGAGCGAGAAGTAAACGAACGCCCGCTGCGTCTCCCGGAGGACGACCCGCTCCGGGTTCGTCACGAGGCGGACGCTCGTGATCGTGGGGTCGGAGAGCAAATCGCCCACCCCTTCGAGCTTGTCGAAGAGCGACTTCAGGTTCGCGAAGTAGCGGTCGGGGGGAAGCTCCACGGGGGCGACGCGGTTCGCGAGCGGGCGCACGGCGCGCACGACCGTGCGCTGGATCGGAAAGACGTGCTTGATGTACCACTCGAGGGTGGTCGGCATGCTCACGAACCGGACCGACTCGGCCGTCGGGGCGCAGTCGAGTACGATCACGTCGAAGCGCTCCTCGCGCCGGTACTGGTTCACGTACAGGAGCGCGCTCAGCTCCTCCATTCCCGGGAGGATCGCCATCTCTTCGGCCTCCACTTCGGGGATCCCGGTCGTGCGGAGGACGGAGGTGACGTAGGAGGCGATCTCCTTCCAGTGGCGGACGATCTCCGTCTGGATGTTGACCTCTTGGAGGGCGAGGTTCTTCCCGACCTCCACGGGGTCGGCCGTGGCTCGCGAGAAGAGGGCGAGGTCGAGGGCGAACGAGTCGGCGAGGCTGTGGGCCGGGTCGACGCTCAGGACGAGGGTGCGATGGCCCGCCTCGGCAAGCCGGACCCCCGTGGCGGCGGCCAGGCTCGTCTTTCCGACGCCGCCCTTGCCGCTGAAGAGGAGGATCCTCACGGATGGATTCTACGACCGGCGGCGTGCGGCATCGAATCGGCCGGCGGCCCGCGTTGGCGTTTCCGTGACGCAGTGCAGGTGGGTGGTTTCGACCCCGGGTCCGCCGTAAGCACGCGAGGGCGAACGGGCGCGCCGTCGTTCGGAGATGGACGATCGAAGAGCGCGAGCGTCTTCCGGAGGGCGGGCAGAAGCACGAGCTCCGGGCCGGGCTCGTCGCGGTGCGAGGGGCTGGGGAGGGAGACGTCCCTTGCCACGCGGAATCTTCGCTCTAGATTGTCGGCGAGGTGCCGTCAATGACCCACGGTTCCAGGACGTTCCTCAAACTCGCCCTTGCAGGGGTCGTGGCCGGTTTCGCGATTCCCGCCGCGCTCGCCGACGAACTCCACGCCTGCAAGGACGACAACGGGGTCGTCTTCTACCAGAGCGATCCCTGCGACCAGTACAAGACCACGAACAAGACGGGCATGCCGCCGCCGCCCGCGACGCTTAAGCGAGCCGCGTCCGAGAAGCCCGCGCCGAAACCGAGTGTGGTTCGACAGGTCGCGGCGTCCACTCGCACCCGCCCCGCTGTCGCTCCCCGCGGCCTCGACGCGCGCTACGAGACCCCCGAGCGGACCTGGGAGACGTTCGCCGCCGCCGTCCGCGCCGGGGATCGCGCCGCGGTCCTCTCGTGCCTGACCGGCGTCGCGCTCGAGGAGCACGGACCCCGCGCCGACGCGATCCCCCTCCGGGAGTTTCTCGCGCTCGTGCACTCGATCCCGAAGGTCGCCTCCGAGGGGCCGGCGGGTCCCTTCTGGGCCCTGGGCGGAGACCGTCCGGGGGCGAGGCCGAGGTGGATCCTGCTCGAACGGGACGCGCGGGGAGATTGGAAGATCTCCGGAATCTGAACGGGGAGGGAGGGGGACAGGCGTCCTTTTCCCGCGGAAACGGCGCCGGTCCCTTTCCCTCAGAGGTGCTCGATGACGTTGTCCGCGAACTCCGAGCACTTGATTTCGGTCGCCCCTTCCATCAGGCGCGCGAAGTCGTAGGTGACGCGCCGCGACGCGATCGCACCGTCCATTCCCGCGAGGACGCGGTCGGCGGCCTCGGTCCACCCCATGTAGCGGAGCATCATCTCGCCCGAGAGGATGACCGACCCTGGGTTGACGCGGTCGAGGTTCGCGTACTTCGGCGCCGTCCCGTGCGTCGCCTCGAAGACGGCGTGGCCGGTCCGGTAGTTGATGTTTCCCCCCGGCGCGATCCCGATCCCGCCGACCTGCGCCGCGAGGGCGTCCGACGCGTAATCCCCGTTCAGGTTGAGGGTCGCGACCACGTCGAACTCGTCGGGACGGGTCAGGATCTGCTGGAGAAAGATGTCGGCGATCGCATCCTTCACGAGGATCTTGCCCGAGGCCAAAGCCCGGATCTGTTCCTCGTTCGCCGCGTCGGTCCCTCGCTCCGCCTTCGTCCGCTCCCACTGCTCCCAGGTGTAGGTGCGGTCGCCGTACTCCCGCTCGGCGAGCGCGTACCCCCAGTTCCGGAACGCCCCCTCGGTGAACTTCATGATGTTCCCCTTGTGGACGAGGGTGACGCTTTTCCGGTCGTTCCGCAGGGCGTACTCGATCGCCGCGGCGACGAGGCGCTCGCTCCCTTCGCGCGACACCGGCTTGAATCCGATCCCGACCGAGTCGGGAAAGCGGATCTTCTTGTACGCCGTCGGGAAGTGCTCCTTGAGGAACCCGAGGACCTTCGCGACGTCCTCGGTCCCTTCCGCGAATTCGATCCCCGCGTAGATGTCCTCGGTGTTCTCCCGAAAGATCACCACGTTCACCTTCTCGGGGTGCCGGACGGGGGAGGGGACGCCCTGAAACCACCGCACCGGCCTCAGGCACACGTAGAGATCGAGAATCTGGCGGAGCGCGACGTTCAGCGAGCGGATTCCCCCGCCCACGGGGGTCGTCAACGGCCCCTTGATCCCGACGAGATAGGTTCGGAAGGCGTCGATCGTCTCGTCCGGAAGCCACGACCCGGTCCGGTCGAACGCCTTCTGTCCGGCGAGGACCTCGCGCCACACGATCCGGCGCTTCCCGCCGTACGCCTTCTCGACGGCCGCGTCGAGCACACGCACGGAGGCCCGCCAGATGTCCGGCCCCGTTCCGTCCCCCTCGATGAAGGGGACGATCGGGCGATCGGGAACGGCGAGGGCTCCGTTCGAGAGGGTGATCGGTTCTCCGACGGTCTGGGTCATCGGGAAAGCCTCCGTTCGGCCCGGTAGGGGAGCACGTCCATGACTTCTCCGCAACGGATCCGTTCCTGGATCCGCCTCCAGTACGCGGGGGTGAGGAGATCTCGGTGGGCCTCGAGGAAGACGTCGAGCAGTCTTCCCTCGAGGCCCAGAAAGGCCCTGAACTCCTCGGGGAAGACGTCTCGCTCCGCGACGTAGAACGAGGGCTCGGCCGCCCCGTCGTCCCAGTCGTCCCGTGGAGCCGGAAGCTCCCGGAAGCGGCAATCGGTGAGGAGGCACAGCTCGTCGTAGTCGTAGAAGATCAGGCGGCCGTGGCGCGAGACGCCGAAGTTCTTGAGGAGCATGTCGCCGGGGAAGATGTTCGTCGCGGCGAGGTCCTTGAGGGCCTGGCCGTAGTCGAGGACCGCCTCCCGAGCCGCCTCGAACGGCGCCGCGCGCATGTAGAGGTCGAGCGGGCGGAGCCGCCTCTCCGTGTAGAGGTGCTTCACGTCCACCCGGCCGTCCCGGATCGAGACCGCCTCCGACGCCGTTTCCAGGAGTTCCGAGAGGAGCGCGGGCTCGAAGCGGTCCCGGTCGAACTCGAAGTGCTCGAACTCCTGGGCGTCCACGAGACGCCCGGCGCGGTCGTGGCGGAACACCAGTCGGTACTTTTCACGAACCTCGCGATGGGTGACGGTTTTCGGCTCCTGGAAACGGTCGCGCAGCACCTTGAACACGACGTCGAAGCCGGGAAGAGTGAAGACCGCCATCACCATCCCTCGCTGCCCTTCGGCGACCCGGAAGCGGTCGTCGGTCGTTTCGAGGTGATGGAGGATCGAGCGGTAGAGCTCGGTCTTGCCGTGCTTGTTCCATCCGATCGCGTTGTACAGCTCGGCGATCGCCTTTCGCGGCATGATCGTGCGCAGGAAGTCCACCAGCTCCCGAGGGCGATCGACGACGACGAAGAAGTACGAGCGGGCGAAGCTGAAGACGATGCTGACTTCGTCGGCGGTCAGAAGGACCGCGTCGACGACGATCTTCCCTTCCGGGTTCCTGAGTGCGGCGAGGAACGGCGTCTCGCCGCAATCGGTCTCGAGCTTCCCGACGAGGTGCGCACCTTGCTCCCGGAAGAACGCGTGGCGGACGACTTCGACGGCCCGAACGGTGCGCTCGTCCAAGGTTTCGCGCACGCGGTCGGCGATTCGACGGGCGTCGCCTTCGACGTCGTCCCAGGGGGCGGCGAAGGGGAACGAACGGAGCAGCCGGCGAAACGTCCCTTCGAGACCGTCGTTCCCTCGCTCGATGCGCAGGGTGAGGGTCCACGGAGGGCCGTGCGCGGGCCGCTCCGCAGGAGGGCCGACGAACTCGACCGCGGGATCGACCCCCACGGTCTGGAAAATCCTCCGGGTCAGGGAATTGAAGAAGGTCTCCGCGAGCTCTGCGTCGGGGCGACCGGCGACGCTCGGGGCGTAGACGTCGCGAAGCACTTGCCAGGCCGATCGGTTGCCCGTCTCGGGCCCGAGGATCGCGCCGACCCTCGCGAGGGCGCGCTCGACCGAGTTCCCGTAGAGGTCGAGGCGACGGGCGGAGTCGGCGCGGAACTCCGCCCACTCCCGTCGCGAGAAGCGCGCGCGCGCGCGGGCGCTCATCGCGCGGTACTGGACCATGAGCGACTCGAACGACTCGAGGAGAACGTCGGCCGCCTCGTTCGCGCGCGCCGGATCGAGAGAGGCGCCCCTCACGACCGCACCCCGGCCATCCCGAGCAGGAGATAGAGGACCGCGCAGCCGAGCTCCCGGTAGCCGAGCTCGCGGAGGGTTCGCGGTCTTCTGGAGAGACCCCAGACGAGGCGGAGGAGGGGAACCGCGAAGACGAGGGCGGCGGGGAGGGAGAGGAAGCCCGCCCGGGCCGCGGCCGCGATCCCCCCTCCGAGCAGGAGGTGGGAGGCGATCGCCTGGGCGGGGTGGTTATCCCGCCACGCCCGTACCCACGAGAGGCTGGAGGCGGAGTGGGCGAGGGCGAGGATCCCGGGCGGGAGCGCGTCCGCCCAGTTCGGCGTCCCTCCGGCGAAGGCGACGAGCGGTCCCGCTGCGGCGAGCCCCGTCATCCCGAGCAACTCCGCCCAGACCTCGCGGTCCCGCGAGACGAGGGCGAGCGCGGCGTGGACGAGGCCGAACCCGATGACGATCGATGCCGCGAGGAGCGAGTCCCGCCGCGTCCCGTCGGGGGCGAGGACAAGCGATCCCGCGAGCGCGGCGACGGCCGCGGAGGAGTAGACGGCCGTCCAGGCGAACCTTCGGGCGAGGTACCCGGGCGGGCTCGCCCTCCCCTGGGCGACCCGGATCGCGGCCGGAAGGGCGGCGTACCGGGCGAGGAAGAGAAGGAGGAGGCCCGGGAAAACGAGGAAAGCGGCGAGGCCGGGTGCGGGGGCCGCGGCGACACCGAGGAGGGGGGCGATCGCGAGCATCGCCCAGGCCCCGTGCTCGTGGGGAAGAGCGGGAGGTCTCAACGAGGACGGATGCACCATCGAGAGATTCTAGCGGCTGGCGGGTCGATCCCCGCCTTCGTCATACTGCGCCCATGCGAACGATCATCGAACCCTTTCGAATCAAGTCGGTCGAGCCCCTCGCCTTCACGACGCGCGCCGAGCGGGAGGCGATCCTCGCCCGGGCCGGCTGGAACCTGTTTCGCGTTCCCGCCGAGGACATCCTGATCGACCTCCTGACCGACTCGGGGACGGGAGCGATGTCCTCCGAGCAGTGGGCCGCCCTCATGCGGGGGGACGAGTCTTACGCAGGGGCGCGGTCGTGGTTCCGCTTCGAACGGCGCGTCAAGGAGTTGACCGGCTTCACCCACGTGATCCCGACGCACCAGGGTCGCGCGGCGGAGCGGATCCTGTTCTCGTGCCTGGGGGTCGCCGGGAAAGTCGTCGTTTCGAACACGCACTTCGACACGACGCGTGCGAACGTCGAGGCGCTCGGCGGAACCGCGATCGACATCCCCGTCCCTGAGGCGCTCGACCCCGAAACCGAGCACCCCTTCAAGGGGAACATCGACCTCGACGCGCTCGCGCGGATTCTCGAGGAGCGAAAGGGCGACGTGCGCTGCGTCCTGCTGACCGTGACGAACAACTCGGGGGGAGGGCAGCCGGCTTCCCTCGAGAACATCCGAGCGGCCTCCTCCCTGTGCCGGAAGGCCGGCGTCCCGCTCTACCTCGACGCCTGCCGCTTCGCCGAGAACGCCTACTTCATCAAGCTCCGAGAGAAGGGGCAGGCGACACGGTCGGTCGAGGAGATCGCGCGGGAGATGTTCTCCCTCGCGGACGGAGCCACCTTCAGCGCGAAGAAGGACGGCCTCGCGAACATCGGCGGCTTCCTCGCGTCGAACGACGACCGCCTCGCGGAGATGGAGGAGCAGCTCCTCGTGCTGACCGAGGGATTCCCGACGTACGGCGGCCTCGCGGGGCGCGACCTCGACGCGATCGCGGTCGGCCTCGAGGAGGTCGTGCACGAGGACTACCTCCAGTATCGCTTGGCCTCGACCCGCTACCTCGGCGACGGCCTCCGGAGAATCGGCTTCCCGATCGTGCGCCCTCCGGGAGGGCACGCCGTCTACGTCGACGCGGGGACATTCCTCCATCACATCCCCCCGCGCGAGTTTCCCGGCCAGGCGCTCGCGGTCGCCTTCTATCTCGAGGGGGGAATCCGGACGGTCGAGATCGGGACGCTGATGTTCGGGGGGGTCGATCCCGCGACCGGGAAGGAGCGCACGGCGCGGCTCGAGCTGTTGCGTTTCGCGATCCCGCGGCGGGTTTACACGCAAAGCCACATCGACTACGTCCTCGAGATCGCCGAGGAGGTCGCGGCGCGGCGCGAGGTGCTGCGCGGCCTCCGGATCGTGGAAGCCCCGGAGCGCCTTCGCCACTTCACGGCGCGGCTCGAGCCGCTTTCCTGACGCGGCCGGTCACTCTCTCGACCACCTCGGGATCCGCCCCGGCGTCCAGGGCGCTCCGGCCCGTTCCGCTTCCTCCTCGAGCCGGGCGAGGTCGGACTCGACGAGGGACGTGAATCGAGGGAGCCAGTGCGCGAACGCCTCCGCGGCGCGCTCGTACTCCTCGAGGTGCGTTTTCGTCGGGGCCGAGGTCGTCGTCCAGTGGCCGGTCACGACCTGCTGGATCCTCCCGGTGATCGACGGCGGGGTGGGCTCGTTGCGGCGCGCGAGCGTGTCGTCGCCGTTCAACTCGACCTCGAGGTCGAGGAGGTGCGCGCGGATCTCGCCCGCACGCGCGCGGAGGGCGGGGTCGGTGCCGGGAGTGTCGTCGAGGGCCTTCTGGAGATGGGCGACGCGGATCTTCGCCTCGTCGAGGGCCTTCCCCGAGCCGAGGATCGCCCGCTGGAGACGGCCGGTCTTCCGGGCGAAGGCGAGAACCTTCTCGCGGTCGGGGGCGGGGAGGCTCGCCGTCCCGAGCGGGATCGCCTCGAACTGCTCCGGCTTCCCGAGGATGCTCTCCCTCCCGTCGATCCGCTTGACGAGCTCGACCGTGAAGATCCCCGGTGCGACCATCGGCCCGACCGGCGCGAAGTCCCACGGGTCGCGCTCGCCGGACTCGAGGCGCGTCGGGTTCGACGCGGGGTAGCGCAGGTCCCACGAGGCCCGCTGGAACCCCGGCTTCGTTCCCCCGGGGATCCTCCGCACGATCTCGCCGTCGGAGTCCCGCACGACGAAGAGGAGGGCGGGGGCCTCCTCACGGTCCTCCGCGCGGAGCGCGTCCCAAGCCGGATACGGAACGTCCTTCCCGTCCTGGGCCGCCTTTCGTTCCTCCTTGCGGCGTGCGTCGCGCTTCGTCGGGTAGCCGTCCTTCAGATGTGCCGTGAAGACGGCGCCGAACGGCGGGTTCGGCGCCGTGTAGTAGGCGTCCCCCATCGACCCCTTCTCCCCCCAACCGATGGGGGTCGAGGGGACGAACATCCAGGCGTTCTTCACGGGGAAAAGGGTGGCCTCGCGGGCGAGCGCCTCTTCCGTGACGAGGCGCAGCGGGGAGTAGTCGTCGAGGATGTAAAAGCCGCGCCCGAACGAGGCCAGCACGAGGTCGTTCTCGCGGTCCTGGAGGGCGATGTCCCGGACGGCGATCGTCGGAATCCCTCCCGAGAGGCGGATCCAACGCTTCCCGCCGTCGCGGGTGAAGAAGACCCCGAATTCGGTCCCCGCGAAGAGGAGGTCCTTGCGGATCGCGTCCTCGGCGAGGGTATAGACCGTCCCGCGCTCGGGGAGGTCGCCGGCGATCGAGGTCCAGCTCCTCCCGCGGTCGGCGCTCTTGAGCACGTACGGCTTGTGGTCGCCCATCTTGTGCAGATCGAAGGATGCGTACACGGTCCCGTCGTCGTGGCGCGAGGCCTCGAGATCGGAGACGTAGGCGAACTTCGGGATTCCCGGGAAGCTCGCGATCTTGCGCCAGCTCGCGCCGCCGTCCTCGGTGACCTGGACGAGGCCGTCGTCCGTTCCGGCGTAGATCAGCCCCTCGACGCGCGGGGATTCCGTGAGCGACACGATGTTCCCGTAGAACGAGGTCGAGGCGTTCTTGGACGGGGCGTCGACGCTCTGGATTCGTCCCATGACCGGAAGACGGTTCCGGTCGATCCCCGCGGTGAGATCCGGGCTGATCGCCCTCCACGAATCTCCTCGGTCGTCCGAGCGGAAGACCCGCTGAGCCGCGAAGTACAGCCGGGTGGGGGAGTGCGGGGAAATCAGAAGGGGGGAGTCCCAGTTCCAGCGCAGCGGGTCCTCCCCCGGCGCCGCCTGCGGCTGGATGTCGATCGCCTCGCCGGTCCTACGGTCGAACCGGACGAGCCCCGCGTGCTGGTACTGCGAGTAGACGATGTTCGGGTCGGTCGGGTCGATCGCCGGCTCGAACCCGTCCCCCCCTTGGGTGATGAACCAGTCCTGGTTCCGGATCCCGTGCGCGTTCGCCGTCCTCGAAGGGCCGCCGATCGTGTTGTTGTCCTGCGTTCCACCGTACACGTTGTAAAAGGGCGAGTCCGTGTCGACCGCGACCCGGTAGAACTGCATGATCGGCAGGTTCTCGAAGTACTTCCACGTCGCCCCCCGGTCCCAGGTCTCGTAGAGCCCGCCGTCGCACCCGGCGAGGAGGTGGTCGGTATCGTCGGGGTCGATCCAAAGGGCGTGGTTGTCGACGTGCTTCGACTTTTCCCCGACCCTTTTCCACGTCTTCCCCCCGTCCTCGGTGACGTGCATCCACGTGTCCATCGAGTAGACGCGCTCGGGATCCTTCGGGTCGACGAAAAGCTCCTGGTAGTACTGAGGGCTCTGGGAGTTGTAATCGGAGCGCCTTTCCCAGGTCTCCCCCCCGTCGAGCGAACGGTACACGCCGCCGGCTTTCCCGGAGGCCTCGACGAGGGCGTAGACGGTGTCGGGGCGCGACGGGGCGACGGCGATCCCGATCCGACCGATCTCCTCCTCGGGAAGCCCCTTCTCGATCTTCCTCCAGGTCTTCCCCGCGTCCATCGACTTGTACAGCCCCGACTCGGGGCCGCCGTTGACGAGCGTCCACACGTGCCGCCTTCGCTGATAGGCGACGGCGAGGAGCGTGTCCGGGTCGCGCGGGTCGAGGACGACGTCGCTCACGCCGGTGTTCTCGGAGATCTGGAGAACCTTCGCCCACGTCTTCCCGCCGTCTTCCGTCTTGTAGAGGCCGCGGTCCCCTCCCGGCGACCAGAGCGGGCCCATCGCCGCGACGTACACGACGTCGCCGTCGCGCGGGTCGATCAGGATCTTCCCGATGTGGGCGGAGTCCTTCAAACCCACGTTCGTCCAGTTTTTCCCGCCGTCGAGCGACTTGTAGACCCCGTCGCCGTAGCCGACGCTCCGCTGCGAGTTGTTCTCCCCGGTGCCGACCCAGACGGTGAGCGGGCGTTGGGGGTCGAGCGACACGCAGCCGATCGAGTACGACCCTTCGCCGTCGAAGATGGGCGTCCAGGTCGTTCCGTAGTTCTCGGTCTTCCAGACCCCTCCGGATGCGGCGGCGACGTACCAGGTCGCGCGGTCCTCGGGATGGAGCGCGAGATCGGAGATCCGTCCGGAGGCGACCGCAGGCCCGATCCCGCGGAAGGCGAGCCCGGCGAAGGTCTCGGCCTTCCATGGGGAGGCGTCCTCGACCCGCTCGGCGGCGAGGGCGGCGGGGAGGAGGAGCGGAATGACGGCGAGGACGCAGGCGCGTCGCATGGGGTTTCCCTCCTTGGCGTGGAGGGCGGATTCTCGCACACGCGGTAAGATTCGGCGCCATGGACGCCTCGAGACGACGAAGGCTCGGGATCGTCGCGCTCCTCGCGACCTTCGCGGGGACTGCGGGCGCGTCGGTCCTTCGGCATGACCTCCGCGTCGTCCTCGACCCGGTCGAGCGCTCGATCGAGGTCGACGACATCGTTTCCCTGTCCCCGGCCCCCGAAGGGAAGGGGGCGCGCGTCGTCCATTTCTTGCTTCACGAGGGGTTCGAGCCCAGGAGCCCCACCGAGGGGGTCAGGCTCCAGCGGGTCGCCCGAAAGGCGGCGGGGGCCGATTTCGGCATTCCGGACGACCGTTTTCGCCCGCCGACCTCGGTCCCGCTCGAACTGTGGAAGGCGACCCTCCGACGCGAGATCGACGCCTTCGCTCTCTCGTACGGGGGGACCGTCGACCATCCCGTCGGGAACGCGACGGGGGACTACGCGCGGTCGTTCGGGGAGACCCCCGGTCTCGTCTCCCCCGAGGGGGTGTTCCTCGCCGGTTCGACCGCTTGGATCCCCTGGCTCGGCGAAGAGCCATTCGCCTTCACCCTCGAAGCCGAGCTTCCGCCGGGTTGGGACGCGGTGAGTCAGGGGAGGCGGACCGTCCACGACCGGGGACCCGAAGGGACGACCGTCGTTTGGGACTCCCCCGAGCCGCAGACCGAGGTCTACCTCGTCGCCGCGCGCTTCGTCGAAACGACGAAGGCGAACGGGAAAGTCGAGGCGATGGCGTTTCTCCGGACGAAGGACGAGGCCCTCGCGTCGAAGTACCTCGATGCGACCGAGCGGTACATCCAAATGTACGAGGATCTCCTGGGACCCTATCCTTACGCGAAGTTCGCCCTCGTCGAGAACTTCTGGGAGACCGGGTACGGAATGCCTTCCTTCACGCTGCTCGGCTCGAAGGTGATCCGGCTCCCGTTCCTCCTCAACACTTCGTACCCACACGAGATCCTCCACAACTGGTGGGGAAACGGAGTCTTCGTCGATCCCGAACGGGGGAACTGGTGCGAGGGGTTGACCGCCTACCTCGCCGACCACCTCCTGCAGGAGCAAGGGGGAGACGCCTCCGAGTACCGGATGACGACGCTGCAGAAGTACGCCGACTACGTCTCGAAGGCGAACGACTTCCCGCTCTCCCAGTTCCGCGAGCGGCACAGCCCCGCGACCGAGGCGATCGGCTACGGAAAGGCGCTCCTGTTCTTCCACGAGTTGCGTCGGGATCTGGGGGACGAGGTGTTCACGAAGGCCGTGCGGGACTTCTACGCGTCCCATCGCTTCCGCTCCGCGACGTTCGACGACGTGCGCCGCGCGTTCGAGAAAGCCTCTGGACGGGACCTCGGCGTCCGATTCGCGCAGGTCGTCGATCGCGCGGGGGCTCCGGTCCTCGCGATCCGCGACACCGTCGCCCGGCCGGAGGGGGACCACTTCGTCGTCGAGGGGACGATCGAGCAGGTGCAACCTGGGGACCCGTTCGTGCTCCGGGTCCCGGTGGTCGTGACGACCGAGGGAAATGCGCCCGCCACCGAACGCTTCGTCGATCTCGCGGGCCGCGCCGCTTCCTTCCGGATCGAGGTCGCCGGGAAGCCGGCGCGTGTCGACGTCGATCCAGCCTTCGACGTCTTCCGGCGGTTGGACCCGAGCGAGACGCCTCCGGCGCTCACGCGCGCGTTCGGCGCGGAGAAGGCGCTCGTCCTGCTGCCGTCGGCGGCCCCTGAGGCGGAGCGCTCCGCGTACCGGGCGCTCGCCGAGGAGTGGGCGCGGGCCGAGCCGGGCCGGATCGAGATCCGCGAGGACCGGGAGGTCGAGGCGCCGCCTCCGGACCGCGCGATCTGGATCTTCGGGATCGAGAACGCGAGGACGGCCTGGATCGCGGAGGGGATGCAGCGGTACGGGGCGGAGTGGAGCGCAGGACGCCTCCGCGTCGGCTCGATCGAACGAGGACTCGAGGGTCTCGCCGGCGCGCTCGTCGGACCGCACCCGGCGTCCTCGGACCTCGTCGTCGCGTGGGTCTTCGCCGATCACGCCGGGCAGATCGCGGGGCTCGGGCGGAAACTCCCCCATTACCACAAGTACTCGTACCTCGTCTTCGAGGGGGACGAGCCGGCGAACGTCGCGAAGGGACGCTGGCCCGTTCTCGCTTCGCCGCTCGCCGTGGTGTGGACCACGGGGGAAACGGCGCGGCCGACGGCTCCGCGGCGCGCACCGCTCGCCACCCCGCCCGCCCCCTTCT